>NZ_JAMYUA010000003.1:0-342714 GCF_040322715.1 Mesorhizobium sp. M0106
CTCAAAGGCCGGACATATGGACGCAAGCGATCGAAAACGACGCAAAACAACCGTTGCAGGCAGGGCGCCGTCCACATATGGATCCCAGGGTCTCCGCGACGTCGCTTCGCTCCTGCTCCGCCCTGGGATGACGAAGACGTGGTGGCTTATCGCTAATCGCAACCTTGGAGATTGGCAGCCCGATCGGCAGGCTCCCATCCACAGCCCTTTCAGGCTCTGTCAAAGAACCAAAACCTCTGTGCAGAGGAACTAGTCCTCGACCGGTTCGGGCGGATGGGCATCGCGGCCCTTGCCGAAGGTGTAGCCAGTTTCCACCGCCCTGCGGCCGAACTTGCCGCGCAGCGTGTCGATGGCGCCTTCGGCCATGGCGCGCTTGCGTGACTGGACGTCGACCAGATCGGGCGGGTCCGCCCGGTCATCGTCGGAGAGATCGCTGACGCCAATGCCGAGCAGCCGGTATTTCGTGCCATCCGCTTCCTTGCGCAGCAGCTCGAGCCCGGTCTGAAAGATGCGGTCGGCCAGCCGGGTTGGATCGCCGAGCTGGCGATTGCGCGTGCGGATCCTGAAATCCTGCGTCTTCAGCTTGAGGACGACGGTGCGTCCGGCAATTCCGGATTTCTTCAGCCGGGCCGAGACTTTTTCCGACAGCGCCCTCAGCACCGAAACCAGTTCGTCGACGGAGGCGATGTCGGTATCGAAAGTGGTTTCCGCCGAGACGCTTTTCGCGTCCTGGTCGGGAACGACGCGACGGTCGTCCTCGCCGCGCGAAAGCCGGTAGAGCCGGTCGCCCATGACGCCGTAGCGGCGCATCAGATCGCCACGTTCCACACGCTGCAACTGGCCGATGGTGCGGATGCCGTCGCGCTCGAGCGTGGCGGCAAAGGCCTTGCCGACCCCCCAGATCAGCGTCACCGGCTGCTCGGCCAGGAAGCCGATAGCCTCGGCCTCGCCGATCACCGAAAAGCCGCGCGGCTTGCGGAAGTCCGATGCCACCTTGGCCAGGAACTTGCAGTAGGAAAGACCGGCCGAAACGGTGATGCCGATCTCCTTTTCCACGCCGAGTGCGAAGCGCGCCAGGACCACCGCAGGCGGCAGGCCATGCAGGCGCTCGGTGCCGGCGAGGTCGAGAAAGGCCTCGTCGATCGAGAGCGGCTCGACCAGCGGCGTCAGCGCCTGCATCATGGCGCGCACCTCACGGCCGACGCGGACGTATTTTTCCATGTCCGGCGGCAGGACCACCGCTTCCGGGCAGGCTTCGAGCGCCTTGAACATCGGCATTGCCGAGCGCACGCCGTGGATGCGGGCAATGTAGCATGCGGTGGAGACGACGCCGCGCTTGCCGCCGCCGATGATCAATGGCCGGTCCTTCAACGCCGGGTTGTCGCGCTTTTCGACCGCCGCGTAGAACGCGTCGCAATCGATATGGGCAAGGCGCAGCCGGTAGAGCTCCGGATGGCGGGCGAGCCGTGGACTGCCGCAGCGCTCGCAACGGCGTGCCTCGCTGCGCTGAAAACTCAGGCAGTCGCGGCAAAAACCGTGTTCGGGATTGTTGACAGGGGCCGCCATCGCTGCGAACATAAAGAGAACAAATGCAATGGTACGTCAGGACGGACGCCACGACAAGGCGGTGGGCCGGGAGAGAGCTCATGAATACGACCATAGCGCCGCTAGTGCCCGAGCTTTGGGCGGATTTCGAAGATCTTTTCGGTAGGCAAGGCGCCTGCTACGGCTGCTGGTGCACACATTTCCGGCTGTCGCCCGCAGCGCGCCGCGCGAGCAACCGGGAGCGCAACAAGGACCACATCAAGGCGCGGATCGAGGCCGGACCGCCGCCCGGCCTGCTGGCCTTGGAAGGTGGTCAGGCGATCGGCTGGATGCAGATCGGCCCGCGCGCCGACGTGCCCGAATGGAACAACCAGGGCAGGGGGTCGGCGCCGATCGACCCCGCCGACGCCAGCGATCCGGGCGTCTGGGCGATCTCCTGCT
This sequence comes from Mesorhizobium sp. M0106, assembly GCF_040322715.1. Lineage (NCBI taxonomy): Bacteria > Pseudomonadati > Pseudomonadota > Alphaproteobacteria > Hyphomicrobiales > Phyllobacteriaceae > Mesorhizobium > Mesorhizobium sp. M0106. Next base: position 1,987 of record NZ_JAMYUA010000003.1, read on the forward strand.
TCTTCATCCGGACCAAGGCGCGCGGCAGGGGCGTGTCGCACCGTCTGGTCGCGGGCGGCATCGAGTTCGCCCGCCAGAACGGCGCGCGGCTGATCGAAGCCTGCCCGATCGATCTATCGAAGGATTCGCGCTCGATCGGGCTGTTCGTCGGCTCGTCGCGGGTCTTCGAAAAGGCCGGGTTCCAACGGTTGGTCGAACGTAAGCCGGGCCGGCCGCTGGTGCGGCTGGTGCTTTAGGCAATGCCGCGGTCGACATCGATCCGTCCGGCTCGCCTTGCGGTTGTGATAGTAATTCCCTACGAAATGAGAAAGGGCAGAAAAGCGTGTCCTGCCAGTCGTCTTTGTTCTCGCGCTCAGCGCGCCTGCCTTCGGCCAAGCGGTCGACAGGCAAGGCGCGAAGCAGCTTTCCGACGATCTGGCGCACTACATCGGCAAGAAGCTGTTCGATATCGGGTTCGTCAAAATTTCAGTCGACGGCGATGCCTACAAGCTCGCTTTCGACTTCAAGCCAGTCACGGATTTGATGGCAAAGCAGCAAGCCTTCAAGTTCGACGTCACGCCTTACTTCGTTCTGGCGAAGCCGCGCAAAGATGGACACTGGGACGTTTCGGCGGACGTGTCCCCGAAGGGGTCTGTTGATTTCGTCGGTCCGGAGGGGCCGCAGCACATCGACTTTTCCATTTCAAACAACAAGTTCACCGCTATCTATGACCCCGATCTGGCGGCCTTTGTGAACGCCTCGGGTTCCACTTCGGGCGTCACGATGAGTGTAAAAAGCCCGCTGCAGAATGTGGAAGCCTCTGCGGATGGCGGCGCTGGCAGCATGAGCGCGACGAAATCAGCGAATGGCGGCATAGATTTTGCGTATTCACAGACAATGACCGCCTTTGCCGAAACCGTCAGACTGGACGATCCCAAGAGCGGTCTGAAATTCTTATACAATGTCAAATCGCCGCACGCGGCGGTGGATGCGACGGGCAAGGGCATGCGGACAAAGCCGCTGCTCGACCTGCTTGCTTTCATTGTGGCGACTGATGATGCAGCCAAATTCAAGGCGGATGAGGCGGAGTTCAAATCGCTTCTGACGGCAGCACTGCCATTGTGGGAGCGGATCGACGGCACCTACGGCTTCAAGGACTTTGTGGTGGAGAGCCCGGTGGGCAAGTTCGGTGCGACGCAACTGAATACCGCCGTCGGCATGGACGGCATCGCCAAGGACGGCAAGATCAACTACGCGTTCAAGGTTTCCGGCCTGACAATACCACAGCAGGTGCTGCCCAGCTGGAGCGTTGCGTTGCTGCCGACGGATATCGACCTCAACTTCGGCGGCGCCAACATCGATCTGGACAGCATGGCGAAGAAAACCATCGAAACCCTTGATTTCAGCAAGGATCCACCGCTGCCGGCAGATTTCGGCAACCAGATCTCCGCCGATTTCCTGGCCAAGACGCCAAAGGCCATTCTCGGACACAGCACGATCAAGAACGGCAACATCGAGATTGCCATGGAAGGTGAAATGACGTTCCCCGGCAAGAAGCCCGACGCGAGCATGACCATCGATGTCGCGGGCTATGACAAGATCGTGGAGGCCCTGCAGACGGCGGCCAAGACCGAACCGGAAGCGGCACAGTATTTTCCGTTCGCACTCGCTGTCAAAGGGTTCGGCAAGGCACTGCCGGATGGTCGACTGGAATGGGTCGTCAACGCTAAGGCAGACGGTTCGGTCACGGTCAACGGCGCCATGCTGAAGCCGGCCGATGCCGTTCAGGACAACCCCATCATGGACCCAAGCAAGGCTACCGTTCCGGATCATGGCTCGGGCGAGAATGACAATGGCGGGGCAGGGGCGAAGTTGAAACCCTAAGCGCCGAGCTTGAGCGGTTCATCGTTTCACGGAAACGCTGAACCGCTCCATGTCTTTGTTTTTTGCGCAATTCCGGACGGAAAACCGTTTCACACTTTTCCTGGAATTGCTTGTCTTATGACTTTCGCTGCCGGCGTCAAAGCCCGAGTGCACTCACGATTTTCGCCGCGGCGATCTGTCTCGGGATCGCCGCTTATATCGAATGCTCATGATTGTCGTCGCCGAGCGGCAGCGCCCGCAATGCCTTGCCGACTGCGGCGGGCGGCGTTCCGGTCTCCTCGGAAAAACGCATCAGCGTCGGCTCGTGGGCAAGGATGAACTGCAGCACGCCGGCCAGGAATCCCGGCTCGCCCGCCGCCTGGCGGATGGAATGGGCTTCGATGCCGGTGATCGCCAGGAAGCGGGGCAGAAGTTCCGGATCGGCGGCGACGAAGCCCAACGCCTTTACGGCAATGGTTTCCGCTTCCTCGCGCATTGACGCTGCGTTTGCCATCGCTACCTTCCTTCATGGGCGGAATCGTTCTGTTTTCGCAGTAGCGGCAAGTGTCGCCGGCAGCAAGCTCGCCGACCTGGAATCCGAACGCTTTTAGGGCGGCCGGTTTCCGTTTCGTCAATCATATTGCCGTATAGTGGGAACAGGTTTGGTGCGTGCCGACAAGGGGCGCATGACGGCACCCTTCGAGTGGAAGGCCAGCCGGGACGGGAAATCGATGCCAAAGAAGGTTATGATCGTCGAAGACAACGAGCTCAACATGAAGCTCTTTCGCGACCTCATCGAAGCGAGCGGCTATGAGACGGTGCGCACACGCAACGGCCTGGAAGCGCTGGATCTGGCGCGGCAGCACAGGCCGGACCTCATCCTGATGGACATCCAGCTGCCGGAAGTGTCGGGCCTCGAGGTCACCAAATGGCTGAAGGAGGACGATGATCTCCACGTCATCCCGGTCATCGCCGTCACCGCCTTCGCGATGAAGGGGGACGAGGAGCGCATTCGCCAGGGCGGCTGCGAGGCATATATCTCCAAGCCGATCTCGGTGCCGCGTTTCATCGAAACCATCAAATCCTACCTGGGCGATGCCTGATGTATCTTTCCAGCCGAGCCGGAGCTTTGTGAAATGACCGCGCGGATCCTCGTCGTCGACGACATCCCAGCAAATGTCAGGCTGCTGGAGGTTCGGCTGCTCGCCGAATATTTCGAGGTCCTGACCGCCACCAACGGGCCGGACGCGATCGAGATCTGCGAGAACGGCAAGGTCGACGTCGTGCTGCTCGACGTGATGATGCCCGACATGGACGGGTTCGAGGTCTGCCGGCGGCTGAAGGGCGACCCGGCGACATCGCACATCCCTGTCGTGATGATCACCGCGCTCGACCAGGTTTCGGACCGGGTGCGCGGCCTCGAGGCCGGCGCCGACGATTTTTTGACCAAGCCGGTCAACGATCTGCAGTTGATGACGCGCGTCAAGAGCCTGGTCAGGCTGAAATCGCTGACCGACGAGCTGCGGCTGCGCGCCTCGACGACACGCAATATCGGCATCGAGGAGCTTTTGAGCCGCAACTTCGCTGCCGACGATGCGGTGCCGAAGGTGCTGCTGGTCGACGAGCGCAAATCCTCGTTCGAGCGCATCCAGAAGATGCTGCGCGGCAGTGCCGATCTCGACGTCGCCAACGATCCGCATGCCGGCTTCTTCCAGGCCGCCGAGCAGCCGTATGAATGCGTGATGATCTCGACGGCCTTCGCCGATTTCGACCCGCTGAGGCTCTGCTCGCAATTGCGCTCGCTCGATCGCACCCGTTTCCTGCCGATCATCCTTCTGGCGGACGAGGGCGAGGAGGGGCGTATCATCCGCGGCCTCGAACTCGGCATCAATGATTATCTGATGCGGCCGATCGACCAGCAGGAGCTGACCGCGCGGCTGCGTACGCAGGTGCGCCGCAAGCGCTACAACGACCAGCTTCGCGCCAGCGTCACCCAGACCATCGAGATGGCGGTGACCGATGCCCTGACCGGCCTGCACAACCGGCGCTATCTCGACAGCCATCTGCAGACGCTGTTCGACCGCGCCGTGGCACGGCGCCGGCCGCTGTCGGTGATGATCACCGATCTGGACCGCTTCAAGAGCATCAATGACGCGCATGGCCATGACGGCGGCGACGACGTGCTGCGCGAATTCGCGCGGCGGCTGCGCAAGAATGTGCGCGGCATCGACCTAGCCTGCCGCTTCGGCGGCGAGGAGTTCGTCGTGGTGATGCCGGACACCGACGGCGCGGTGGCCGAAAAGGTCGCCGAGCGCATTCGCGCCGAAATCGCCCAACTGCCGTTTCCCGTCGGCGCCGAAGGCAAAGCCGTCGAAGTCACCGTCAGCGTCGGCGTTTCGTCGGTGCTGAAAGGGGTGGACACGGTCTCCGCGCTAATGAAACGCGCCGACCTTGCGCTCTACGAAGCCAAGAGCGGCGGCCGCAATCGCGTCGTCGCCAAGGCGGCTTAGCACCGAACACCAATTGCCGGGTCAACGCGACAAGGTTACGAATTTACCTTAATCCAAGCGATTTGCGAGGGTTGGTTAAGAAACGGTTGATTTCCATAAGTTGTTGCGCAAATGTGCAGCCCTTAGACGTAACCGGCACGAGGCTAGATCGCCGGTTCGACCCGAAGAATACCCCATGATGCTCAGGTCCGCCGCATCTCCTGGGTCCGTGGGGTCGGCCGGCCGGCGCTGGCACATAGTGGCCTCCTCGTACCGCTGCCAAACGCCGGCCGGCCCCCAATTTTCAGAACACATCAGGATTCTACGCCAAGACCCGGAAAACGCTTGGTTTTTGTTGCGGCAGCGACAGCGCGCCCTTTGAAATAGCCGGCTGGCAGGGCGTATGCGCCCGCAGTCGATTGACAGGGCCTGTCTTCTATGCAGAAATTGGTTGGACCATTGAGCCATTTGGGACCCGTTGGCATGACCGAATTCGGCCTTTCCCCCATACAGGCAACTGCTCGCGACGACGCGGTGCTCAAGGCGCTGGCCGGCTTTGTGATGCGGGAAGCCCTCGGGCCCGGCCAGAGACTGCCGACCGAACGCATCCTCGCCGAGCGCCTCAAGGTGAGCCGCAACACCGTGCGCGAGGCGTTGACGCGCTGGGAAGGGCTCGGCCTGGTCGAACGGCGGCAAGGCAGCGGCACCTATCTCAAGGGAGTGGTCTCGCTGGACATGCTGCACATGCCGCTGACGCTGGCCGGCGGCAATGATTTCACCAGCCTGATGCAGACGCTGGAAATCCGCCGCGCGCTGGAAGCGGAAGCCGCCGCCCTGTGCGCCGTCCGCGCGGGCCAGGCAGATCTCGTCGAGATCGGGCGCAAGCTCGACATTATGGAGCAGGCCTTCCACACTCGCGCCGGGATGTCGGCGGAGGAGGACTGGGAATTCCACCAGTCGATCTACCGCAGTTCCGGCAATCCGCTGTTCGAGCAGATCATCGCCGCCATGCACGAACTGTTCCATCGTTTCTGGGAGCATCCGCTCGGCGTGCGTGATTTCGGCCACGCCAGCTTTCCTTACCACCGCACCATCTACGAACGCATCGCCGCGCACGATCCGGAGGGGGCCCGGGCCGAGGCGCTCAAGCTGATCGCCACCGTCGAGGACGATCTGAAGCGCGGCGCGGCCAAACTCGAACTTTCAGGCCAGAAATGAGCGATCATCCCGCCGGTTTCGAAAACGACTATCTCGCCGAGGCAGCGACGCTTCTCGCCCATGACGAGCCTTTCCCCGGCGGCGCGGTGGTCCCGCCGATCTACCAGACTTCGCTCTTCACCTTCGCCAACTATTCCGAGATGGCCGACACATTCGCCGGCAGGCGACGTCAGCCGATCTATTCGCGCGGCGACAACCCGACGGTCATGGAGTTCGAGGCGCGTGTCGCCGCTCTCGAAGGCGCGGGGGCCGCGCGCGGCTTTTCCAGCGGCATGGCGGCGATCAGCGCCACGGTGCTTGCTTTCGTCGGTGCCGGTGAGCGCATGGTTGTCGTGCGCAATTGCTACGGCGATGCCTACCGGCTGTTCGAACGGCTTTTGCCACGGCTCAACATCAAGGTCGACTATGTCGACGGTTCGGATCCGGACGCGGTCGCGGCAGCACTTCCCGGCGCCAAGCTGCTCTACCTGGAAAGCCCGACGTCGATGATGTTCGAGCTCCAGGACATAACCCAGCTGGCGCGGCTGGCCAAAGAGCAGGGCATCATCACCTCGATCGACAATTCCTGGGCGACGCCGGTGTTCCAGAAGCCGATTTCGCACGGTGTCGACCTGGTGCTGCATTCGGCCTCGAAATATCTCGGCGGCCACAGCGACACCGTCGCCGGTGTGGTGGCCGGTTCGGCCGCCCATATCCGACAGATCAACGAGCAGACCTATTCCTATCTCGGCGGCAAACTTTCGCCTTTCGAGGCCTGGCTGTTGCTGCGTGGCCTGCGCACATTGCCGCTGCGGTTGCCGCATCACATGAAGAGCGGGCTGACCATCGCCGAACGGCTGAAAGCGCATGACCATGTCGAGCGGGTCAACCACCCGGCCTATTCCAACCATCCAGGCAAGGCGACGCTTGCCGGCTATGCCGGGCTGTTCTCGTTCGAAGTGACGGAAGACGTCGACATCCCGGCTTTCGTCGATGCCCTGAAACTCTTTCGCATCGGCGTCAGTTGGGGCGGCCATGAGAGCCTGGTCGTTCCGGCAAAGGCCTCGCTCGAGCAGACGCCGGGCCTGAATTCGATGGCGCGCTTCGGCGTCAGCCCACGAACCATCCGCTTCAGTGTCGGATTGGAAAGTGTCGAAGACCTGTGGGCGGATGTTGCCCAGGCCTTCGACAGAGCAAAAAGATAAAGGAGCCGTTCAAAATGGGAGTGCTGAACATGAAAAAACTGAGCATTCTTCTTGGTGCCGTCGCGGGTCTGGCGATTTCCGCCGGCAGCGTGCTGGCCGATTCCACGGTCAAGATGGTCGAGGTCATCACCAGCCCGCCGCGTACCGAATTCCTCAAGAAGCAGATCGCCGAATTCGAGGCGGCCAATCCGGGTGTCAAGGTCGAGCTGGTATCGCTGCCCTGGGGCCAGGCGTTCGAGAAGTTCCTTACCATGGTGCAGGCCGGCGACACGCCCGACATCGTCGAGATGCCGGAACGCTGGATGGGTCTCTATGCGACCAACGGCCAGCTCGAGGATCTCGGGCCATACATGGCCAAATGGGACGATGCCAAAACGCTGGGCGAGCGTGCCAAGCAGTTCGGCTCGACGGTCGATAACAAGCAGTACATCATCCCTTACGGCTATTACCTGAACGCGCTGTTCTGGAACAAGAAGCTGTTCAAGGAGGCCGGCTTGGACGGTCCGCCGGCGACGCTCGATGAATTCGTCGAGGACTCCAAGAAGATCTCGGCGATACCGGGCAAATACGGCTACTGCCTGCGCGGCGGCCCGGGCGCCTTCAACGGCATGCATATGTTCATGAACATCGCCGCCGGCAAGGGCGGCTATTTCAACGAGGACGGCACCTCGACCATCAACGAGGAAGGCTCGGTCAAGGGCCTGCAGATGCTCGCCGACATGTACAAGAACGGCCTGGCGCCGAAAGATGCGGTGAGCTGGGGTTTTAACGAGACCGTCACCGGCTTCTACAGCGGCACCTGCGCCATGCTGAACCAGGATCCCGACGCGCTGCTCGGCATCGCCGACAAGATGAGCGCCGACGACTTCGCCGTGGCGCCGATGCCGGTCGGGCCGAGCGGCAAATCCTATCCGACGCTCGGTTATGCCGGCTGGGCGATGTTCGCCAATTCCCAGCACAAGGACGATGCATGGAAGCTGATGGCGACGCTGTTGTCGCCCAAGGACAATCTGGAATGGGCAAAGGAAGTCGGCGTCATTCCAATCCACAACGGCGCCGACCAGGACGCCCACTTCAGGACCGAGCAGTTCAAAGGCTGGTTCGAGGAACTGAACAACGGCGACAAATACGAGATGGTGACGCCTCCGACGCATTTGGAAAATCTCGGCAATTTCGTCGACCAGGTGGCGATCAAGAATTTTCAGGAAGTGCTGCTTGGTCAGAAGGCGGCCAAGGACGTGGCCGACGAATGGGCCAAGTTCCTGACCAAGGAACAGCAGGACTGGCTGGCCAAGAACAAAAAATAGCTTTTGTTCCTTCTCCCCGTTCACGGGGAGGGGGTGTCACGACGTGACGAATGAGGGGCGGCGCCAATCCGTCGTGGCTCGTGTTGCCTCTCATCCGCCTGCCCGTCCTCCGCAGCAGCTGCGCTGCAGCTGCGGAGGGTGGACCGGCATCTCCCCGTAAACGGGGAAGGCGCTGTCGCCAGCCCGTGCTTACCCAGGAGACGATCAAGTACCAATGACCTATGCCGTGTCCGAAATCCGATCCGCCGGCAGGCCACGAAAGAAGCGGCTATCCCATGCCGCGATCGAGCCTTGGCTCTATCTCAGCCCGGCGATCGCGCTGCTGGTCGTCGTGCTCCTGGTGCCGCTGGTTATCGGTGTCGGCTACTCGTTCCGCAAATTCTCCGCTTTCAAATCCGAATATGTCGGGCTTGGGCAGTATCAGGCGATGCTGCCGGATCCCGTGCTCGGGCAGGCGCTCGTCAACACGCTGTGGTGGACGGCAGCCAGCCTGTTCTTCCAATTTTTCCTTGGACTTGGCTTGGCGCTGCTGCTCGATACGCCGTTCCGGGGCAGAAAGATCGTGCAGGCCGTGGTGTTCCTGCCTTGGGCGGTACCGTCCTTCCTCTCGGGCCTGACCTGGGCCTGGCTGTTCAACCCGATCATCGGGCCGCTGCCGCATTGGCTCTACGCCTTGGGGCTGAAAGCCGAGCCAACCAACGTGCTCTCCGATCCCTCGACAGCCATGTGGGGGCCGATCGTCGCCAATGTCTGGTTCGGCATTCCCTTTTTTGCCATCACGCTTTTGGCGGCGTTGAAGTCGATCCCGTCAGAACTGCATGAGGCGGCGGCGATCGACGGCGCCTCGCCGTGGCAGCGCTTCACCAAGGTGACGCTGCCGTTCCTGGCGCCGACCATCGTCATTACCGTCATGCTGCGCACCATATGGATCGCGACATTCGCCGACCTGATCTTCGTCATGACCGAAGGCGGGCCTGCCGGTTCGACCGCCACAGTGCCGGTCTATATCTATGTCAGCGCGTTCAAGTCGCTGGACAAAGGCTATGCCTCCGCAGTGGCGGTCCTGCTGCTTGTGCTGCTCATTGTCTATGCGGTTGCGCTTATCGGCATCCGCCGTTCGCTGGTGAGGCACGTCTGATGATTGCCGGACGCTCCGTCTCCTCGCGCATTCTCGGCGGCATCGGCCTTTACGGCGCCATCGCCGCCTATATGGCCTTCGCGCTGTTCCCGATCTTCTGGACGTTGAAGATCTCGGTCACGCCGGAGCGGCTGCTCTATTCCGAAGGCATCACTTTCTGGCCGTCGCAAACGACGCTGCAGAACTTCGTCACCGTGCTCGAAGCCACCGATTTTCCGCGCTATTTCCTGAACAGCGTTATCGTTTCGGTGTCGACGGCAGCCTTCGTAACGGTCATTGCCACGCTGGCCGGCTACGCCATTTCGCGATTTTCCTTCCGCGGCAAGGCGACCCTGGCCATCCTGCTTTTGCTCACCCAGACTTTTCCGCTGGTGATGGTCATTCCGCCGATCTACCGCATCATGGGGCAGATCGGCCTCATCAACAGCCTGACCGGCCTCGTCATCATCTACACCGCGTTCAATACGGCCTTTGCGACCTTCCTGATGCAATCTTTCTTCGACGGCATCCCGCGAGACCTGGAAGAGGCAGCCATGATCGACGGCTGCACGCGCCTGCAGGCGATGCGCAAGGTGATCGTGCCGCTGACGCTGCCCGGCATGGGCGCGACGCTCGGCTTCGTCTTTACCGCCGCGTGGAGTGAGTTGCTGTTTGCGCTGATGCTGATTTCCAGCGACGACCAGAAGACTTTCGCGGTCGGCCTGCTCACCTATATCGGCAAATTCGCGGTCGACTGGGGACAGATGATGGCTGCTTCCATCCTGGCGCTGATCCCGGTCTGCGTCTTCTTTGCCTTCCTGCAACGCTACCTCGTCACCGGCCTTACCGCCGGCGCCGTCAAGGGATAGATCGATGGCCTCCGTTACACTCGACAAAGTCCGCAAAGACTATGGAGCCGTGCGCGTTCTGCACGCGGTCGATCTCGAAATCGCCGACGGCGAGTTCGTCGTTCTGGTCGGCCCGTCCGGCTGCGGGAAATCGACACTGCTGCGTATGATCGCCGGGCTGGAGGAGGTCTCCGACGGCGAAATCCATATTGGTGAGCGCCTGGTCAACGACATTGCGCCAAAGGACCGCGACATTGCCATGGTATTCCAGTCCTACGCGCTCTATCCGCACATGGACGTATCGAAGAACATGGGTTTCAGCCTGATGCTGAGAAAGGCCGGCAAGCCGGCGATCGATGCAAGGGTGGACAGTGCCGCCAAGCGGCTCGGGCTCGATGCGTTTCTGCAGCGCCTGCCGCGGCAATTGTCTGGCGGCCAGCGTCAGCGCGTCGCCATGGGCCGTGCCATCGTGCGCGACCCGAAGGTCTTTCTCTTCGACGAGCCGCTTTCGAACCTCGATGCCAAGCTGCGCGTTCACATGCGTGCCGAGATCAAGGCGCTGCACCAGCAATTGAAGACCACTTCGGTCTATGTCACCCACGACCAGACCGAAGCGATGACAATGGCCGACCGCATCGTCGTCATGCATGACGGCCTCGTCCAGCAGGTCGGTGTGCCGCTCGATCTGTACGACCGGCCGGTCAACATGTTCGTCGCCGGGTTCATCGGCTCGCCCGGCATGAATTTTCTGCCTGCCGTGGTTGAAAAGGGCGCCAAGCCGGATGCCATCCTGGCCGACGGCCAGAAGCTGAGGCTGCCAGACGGCCTGCCGCTCAGGGATGGCGATACGATCACCGTCGGCTTGCGGCCCGAGCATATCCGGCTCGCCGACAATGGCGCGCTGAAAGGCGAGGTGGGTGTCGTGGAGCCGCTCGGCCTGTCCACCCAGTTCTATGCCAGGCTTGCCGGCCAGCAGGTCTGCGTGTTTGCCATGGGCCGGGCCAGCGTGAAGCCGGGTGAGGCCGTGCGCCTGTCGGCTGATCCGGCATCGCTCCATCTGTTCGATCCGGCAAGCGGCGATCGCATCGGCTAATCCTGCATCCCGAAATGAAAAACGCCGCCCGGAAGGCGGCGTTTCGGTACTGCGAGAGAAAACCCGATTACTTGATCTTGGTTTCCTTGAATTCGACGTGCTTCTTGGCGACCGGGTCGTATTTGCGGAACGACAGCTTGTCCGTCTTGGTGCGGCTGTTTTTGCTGGTCACGTAGAAGAAACCGGTGTCGGCGGTCGACAGAAGCTTGATCTTGATGTTTGCGGCTTTGGCCATGATGTTCGTCCGTTAAATGTTCGTGGAGTTTTGGCCGCTGGAGCACGGGGAAAACACCCGGACGCGGGAAACTTGCCGCGACACATAAAGAACGCGCCCGGAAAGTCAACCCTTGTCCAGGTTCTGTGTCGTAAGCAGATGAGTTGTCCGGATTAGGTGGCACATGAGTTGTCCGGGTTTGTTGCCAGCCGATGGAGGCTGGGGACGAAGCGGACATTGATGTGCTACCAAAACCCGACAATTTGATTGGGTGCCGACAGCCGCGGGAGGCTCCTGTGTGCCTCCGGCCGTCCTCCGGGTGGCGTCTCAGTTTGAATGCTGGCTATGAGTATCGAGCGATGGACGGCTGATCGATCACCCAAAGCCAGTTCCCGTCACCTTGCCGGCGAGCGATTTCCGCAGTAACGGTGCCATCGGCAAGGCGCGTGGAAGTGAGCGCCAAATCCCTGTTGATGATAGCCGGACGCTGATCTCCGAGATCAAACTTTCGTCCCGCTGCCACCAACTTGGCGTAAAATCGGCGGATGGCATCTCTGCCGCAGGCCAACCGCCCGTTGCCGGTATCGAGGATGGCACCGGGTTCGTAAAGAGCAGCCATTCCTTCCGCGTCTCCGCTTGCTCGCGAGAAACCAATAGCCGCGCCAGGTCCTGGGGATCGCTTGCCGGTTTGCGGTCTGCTTCATCATTCATCGGCAGGCTTCCTGACAGCCAAATTCAAACCGAGAGACGACCAGGTTCCGGTCACTCCGCCGCGACGGTTTCCGGTTGCAACGCCTTCTTCCAGTCTCCCGTCGTGTTCCACCAGCGGTTCGGGTTGGCGCGGTCGTCGAGACCCTTGGAGCGGCTGGCAAGCAGTGGCTGAATGCGGATCACCGGTTCCTGATAGCTGTGAACCTGATAAATCGCTTCGATGACGCGTGCGGCGAGCTTCTGGTCGTCGGGCAGTTCGAACGACACCTCGACAGTGCCCGACCGCCTGCGCAATTCCGTCTCGGCGCCGGCGGCGGCACCTTCAAGCGGCCGGTAGCGTTCGATGCCGTCCGCCGACTGGAAAGCATTGCTGTCATATTTGCCCATTCCGAGCGGTACGATCGCGACCACCGCCTCCATGATGCGGTCGACATCGGCTGCCGGTGCCTGAAAGGTCACCAGCAGCAGCAATTCCATCCGCAGCGATTTCGTTTCAAAGCCACTGTCGATCATCCGAGGTCTCCCTGCTAATGCACTTTGGGGGAGCATATACTCGAGCCCTCCTGACATGGTTGTGTCAGTAGTTGGTCAGCAGTGGGAGCGATGTCGGCAGCTGGGCCGACTCAGAGGATTTTGCGGAGCAGCCTGGTGCCGACCAGCACGATATAGCAGGCGAAGAACAGGCCGAGCGCCCAACCGAAGCCCGACGGCCCGAAAGCGTCCATGCCGATGCCGATTGCCTGCGGGCCAAGCACCATGCCGACGCCGTAGCAAAGCACGAAGGCGGCGTTGGCGGAGGCCAGTTCGTGGCCGGAAAGCTGGGAGCCGAGGTGAGCAAGACCGATTGTATACATAGCGGCGACCACACCGCCCCAGATGAACAGAAGCGCTGCCATCAAATGCCAGTTCTGCGCGAAGAACGGCATGAAGACCGTGCCGGCAAGCCCGACAGTGGCACAAGCCATCAGCAGATAGCGGCGGTCGCTGACGCGGTCGCTGATCATGCCGATCGGGATCTGCAACAGCACATTGCCAAGCCCGATCATGGTGAGCAAAAGGGCGGCGTCCGCCTCTGAGTAGCCGATGCGGCTACCGTAGACCGGGAACAGTGCAAAGCCGCCGGTCTCGACCGCGCCGAACACCAGCACGGCGGCGGTCGCCGTCGGCACCAGCCAGATGTAACGCAGGAAATTGCTGGTTTCGCCGTCGGAGACGATCGTTGGGCTTTCGTTGCGCGCCGCCAGAACCGGTATGGCAGCCAGTGTTACCAGCGCGATGGTGACGCCGAAGGGCAGGAAACCGCTGCTGCCGAGATGGGCGAACAGCCATGGCCCGGCGGCAAAGCCGAGAGACAGCACCGTGGCATAGATGCCGAGGACCAGTCCGCGCCGGTGTGGCGGCGCCGAGGTGCTGATCCAGAATTCCGACAGGATGAACAGCACCGTCAGCGCGATATGCAGCAGCACGCGCAGCGGAAACCACATCCAGAAAGCTGGCGCGAAATGGAAACCGACAAAGGCCAGCGCCCCGGCGGCGATCATGGCAAGCATCGTCCAGGCAACCCCGAACCGCATGGCGAGCGGAGTGGCGAGCGGCGCGCCGGCGATCGAAGCGAGGCCGGCGACCGCGGTGTTGAGACCGATCATCGACGCGGAATGGCCACGCGTTTCCAGGATCACACTGAGCAGCGGCATGCCAAGGCCGATGGCAATGCCGACGACGCTGATCGACGAGATCGCCGCGACCATCGGCAGCCAGTGTACGCGTTCCTTGCCCTGCGGCTGGATATCGACTGTCATGGAATGCCTGGCTGCTCTAGAGAATTTCGCGGACGAAGCGATTGCGGACAAGCCGGTAGAACGGCACGGGACCGCCGGGGCTCAGCAGCGGATCCCGGGCGAGCCGGGTTTCCAGCTCCTCCAGGACCGTGCGCGTGATGTCTGGAATATCGGCTTGCCGGGCCTTGGCCAGCGGCAGCCAAACGACGTCTTCCAACTCGTCGGTCGGACCGCCACCCGGCAGTTCAACGGCGACATCGTCGCGCCATGCGGCGAGAAAGCGCGTATCGAAGCGGCGCACCCGGTTGGGCGGGGTGATGGCGCGTGCGACGAAGCGCAGCGCTTGCAGTGATGGGATGACGCCGTGTTCGACAAAGCCCTGCCAGTCGCGCCTGGCGGTTACGAACACGCCTTTTTGACCGATCAGCAGGCCGGCCTCCTCATAGGTTTCGCGGATTGCCGACAAGGCAATGGCGCGGGCGCGAGCCGGGCTGGTGCGACCGATGCCAGCGGTCAATCTCGCCTCTTCCTCGGGATGAAGTGCGGTGGCTGTCGAGATGCGGCTGTCGGCCGGATCGGTGCGGCCGCCGGGAAACACGAATTTTCCCGGCATGAAGGCATGACCGGCGTGGCGGCGACCCATCAGCACCAGGAATTCGTCGCCTTTGCGGTCGAGCAGGATCAGCGTCGCGGCGTCGCGCGGGCGTATAGGCTTGGCCTCGAGCGCGATCCGCTCAACCTTGTCGACTTCCGCCTTGGTCATAACGTCCATGCGGTCGACCTAGCGGAATCTTCTCCGATGCGAAAGTGGCGTCCAGCCATGCCGATTGCGCCAGCCTCGGTTTCAAGCCTCGGGATGCGACTCGATCAGATCTTCTTCACCGCCAAAGCCGTGCATATAAAACGCCCATTGCAGGCCGATGACAGCGCCCTTGACCGGCTGCAGCAGGACGACGGCCAGAATGATGGTCAATGGCACCCAGATGGCGATGTGCTGCCAGGTAGACAGCGTCGAGGTCGCCTCGACACCCATGAAGGCCCCGAGCACGATGTGGCCGACAATGACGACCACGAGATAGGCCGGCAGGTCGTCGGCGCGATGGTGGTGGAGCTCCTCGCCGCAATGATCGCATTTGTCGACGGTCTTGACGAAGGCGCGAAACAGCTTGCCCTCGCCGCAATGCGGGCAGCGGCCGAGCATGCCGCGCTTCATTGCCGTCCATAGCGGCCGGGCGGTCCGGCCCGAGTGATGTTCGCCACCGAAAATCCGTTCTTCCACCTGCAGTTCTGTTGGCATTACCGTCTCCTGCCGCGCGAGCCTGGACGCGATTGCAACGCCCGGGCGCGGCCTTTGGCCTTTTGGAACGACCGTTTGGAGCCGGGCAGCGGCTTTGGCTCGGTCAGCATCTCGAAACGCATCGCGCCGGCCATCGGCGCCACCTCGATCAGGCGAACCTCGACGCGATCAGCAAGCTGATAGCCCTTGCCGGTGCGTTCTCCGAAAAGCGATCGAGCAGTTTCGTCGTATATATAGTAGTCGCCGCCCAGGGTTGAAACCGGAATGAAGCCATCCGCGCCGTACTGCGGCAATTGGACAAACAGGCCCGATTTGGTGACGCCCGAGATGCGGGCGTCGAAACGGTCGTCGATGCGCTCGGCGAGATAGGCGGCGATCAGCCGGTCGACCGTGTCGCGCTCGGCGGCCATCGCGCGCCGCTCGGTCGCCGAAATCAGGGCCGAGACCTCTTCCAGCCGCTCCGCCTCGTCCTGCGTCAGGCCCCCCGGACCAAGGCCGAGTGCGGCAATCAGCCCACGATGCACGATGAGGTCGGCATAGCGACGGATCGGCGAGGTGAAATGCGCGTAGCGCTTCAGGTTGAGGCCGAAATGGCCGATATTGGCGGGCGAATATTCGGCCTGGCTCTGCGAGCGCAGCACCACTTCGTTGACCAGCCCCTCATTGTCGGCGCCGCGCACGCGAGCGAGGATGCCGTTGAACTGGTTCGGCCGCATTTGCGCGCCGCGCGCCAGCGACAGGCCGAGCGTCTGCAGGAATTCACGCAGCGATTCCTGCTTGGCGAGCGAAGGCGCATCGTGGATGCGGTAGACCAGCGCCTGGCGCTTCGCCTCGAGTGTCTCGGCGGCGGCGACATTGGCCTGGATCATGAACTCTTCGATCAGCTTGTGCGCGTCGAGCCGCTCCGGCACGACGACCTTGTCGACGGTGCCGTCCTGCTTGAGCAGGATCTTGCGCTCGGGCAGATCGAGCTCAAGCGGCTGGCGCGTGTCGCGGCCGCGCTTCAGGATCGCGTAGGCGTCCCATAGCGGCTTCAGCACCGTATCGAGGATCGGGCCAGTCGTGTCATCCGGTGCGCCGTCGATCGCCGCTTGCGCCTGCTGATAGGCGAGTTTCGCCGCCGACTTCATCATGACGCGATGGAAGGAGTGTCTGAGTTTGTGGCCATCGGCCGAGAAAGTCATACGCACCGCTAT
The DNA here is from genome assembly GCF_040322715.1 of Mesorhizobium sp. M0106. Lineage (NCBI taxonomy): Bacteria > Pseudomonadati > Pseudomonadota > Alphaproteobacteria > Hyphomicrobiales > Phyllobacteriaceae > Mesorhizobium > Mesorhizobium sp. M0106. Next base: position 18,281 of record NZ_JAMYUA010000003.1, read on the forward strand.
CGCCGGACGATCCTGGCCCTCGCGCAGTGAACAGAGGTCGTTCGAGATGCGCTCCGGCAGCATCGGTACGACTCGGTCGGGAAAATAGACCGAATTGCCGCGCTTCAGCGCTTCGCGATCGAGCGCCGTGGCATAGCGCACGTATGCAGCGACATCCGCAATGGCGACGGTGACAACCACGCCGCCGGCGTTCTTCTCGTCGGTGTCGGGCATGGCGAACACCGCGTCGTCATGATCCTTGGCGTCGGCCGGATCGATGGTGAGTAGCGGCAGCTCGCGCCAATCCTCGCGGCCGGCAAGCGACGCCGGCTTGACCGCCTCCGCCTGGGCGATGACGTCGGCGGGGAAAATATGCGGAATGTCGTGTGCGTGGATAGCGATCATCGAGACCGCCTTTTCGCTGGTCAGCGACCCCAACACCGCCAGAACCTTGGCTCGCGGCAGCCCGTAGCGCGAGGCCCGTGCCGGCTCGACCTCGACCAGGTCGCCGTTCTTGGCGCCGTTCTGGAATTCCTTGTCGACGACCAGCTCCGGCTGACGCCTTTCCACCGGCTCGATGCGGAACGTGCCGTCCTTCAGCACACGGAAAACGCCGAGAACCGCATCGGTGCGCTTCTCGAATATCTTCATCACCCGGCCGGTATAGGCCGGGCCTGCCGGATCGTCGGTCGGAAAGGTCTTGGCCAGCACGCGGTCGCCGATGCCCGGCGTCGGGCCATTGCCGCCGCGCGACACGCGGATCGCTATGACCGGAGGTTCGCCATTGCCAATCGCTTCGGTCGGGTGCGCCAGCAGCACACCGTCGGCGTCACGGCCGAAGATGTCGAGCACCGCGACGTGGGGCAGCGCGCCGACACGGGCAAGCCGCTTGCGCTCCTTGGTCAGCAGGCCTTCATCCTGCAGGTCGCGCAAGACGTCCTTCAGCCAGATACGGTCTTCGCCGCGCAGCGCAAACGCCTTGGCGATGTCGCGTTTTCCGGCGCGGTCCGGATTTTCGGCGATGTAACGCAGTATCTCGTCGCGTGAAGGCCGGTAATTGTCCCTGACCTTGGCACGGGTATCGGCGGTGCGCAGATCGCCGTGGCTTCTTCCGGAGACTTTGCGCGCCAACCCGTCCTATCCCTTTTTCCTGGCCGCCGGTTTTTTGGCCGCAACCGATTTCTTCGCAGGCGCGGCCGCTTTGCGGAAGGGCTTCCTGGCGCCATTGCCGCCCTTGGCTTCCTTTTCCGCAATGAGCGCCACCGCATCCTCGATCGTCACCGATTGCGGATCCTTGCCCTTCGGCAGCGTCGCATTGACCTTGCCGAAATTCACATAAGGCCCGTATTTGCCGTCGCGCACGACTATCTTGCCGCCGCCGGCAGGATGATCGCCTAGTTCCTTGAGCGCAGCGGCTGTGCCGCCATTGCGGCCGCCTTTGCCCTTCAATTGCTTCTCGGCGATCACCGAGACGGCGCGATTGAGGCCGATCGAGAACACGTCCTCGATGCTGTCGAGATTGGCGTAGGTGCCGTCATGCAGCACGAACGGCCCGTAGCGCCCCAGCCCGGCCGAAATCATCTTGCCGGATTCCGGATGCTTGCCGACGTCGCGCGGCAGCGACAACAAGGCGAGCGCCTTTTCGTGATCGATCGAATCGACCGTCCAGCCCTTGGGCAGGCTGGAGCGCTTGGCATCCTTGCCGTCGCCGCGCTGGACATAGGGGCCGAACCGGCCATTGCGCAGCGTGATCTCCTCGGCGGTATAGGGGTCCTTGCCGAGCACTTTGGTGCCGTCTTCACCACCGCCGTTCTCGCCATTGGGATTGGCGGCGTCGCCGAGCTGGCGGGTGAAGGAGCATTCGGGATAGTTCGAACAGCCGACGAAGGCGCCGAACTTGCCGAGCTTCAGCGACAGGTTGCCGGTGCCGCATTTCGGACAGATGCGCGGGTTCGAACCGTCTTCCCGCGCGGGAAAGACCAGCGGCGCCAGTTCCTCGTTCAATGCATCGAGGACGTCGGTGACGCGCAACTCCTTGATGTCGGCGACGGCGCCGGAAAAATCCTTCCAGAAATCGCGCAGCACGTCCTTCCATGCGAGCTTGCCGTCGGAAATCTCGTCGAGCTTTTCCTCCAGCGAAGCGGTGAAGTCGTACTCGACATAACGCTCGAAGAAGCTTTCGAGGAAGGCCGACAATAGCCGGCCCTTTGCCTGCGGCACCAGCTTGCGCTTGTCGATGGTGACATAGTCACGATCCTCGAGCGTCTTCAGGATCGCCGTATAAGTCGACGGCCGGCCGATGCCCAACTCTTCCAGCTTCTTGATCAGCGAAGCTTCCGAATAACGCGGCGGCGGCTCGGTGGTGTGCTGGGTGGCGTTGATCGCCTCGCGTGTGAGCTGCTCGCCGGCACGAATCTCGGGCAGGCGGCGGCTTTCCTCGTCTTCCGAATCTTCTTCCTTCTGCTCGATGTAAGCGGCAAGGAAGCCGTCGAAGCGAACAACCGAGCCTACAGCGCGAAGCTCGGCGGTGCGCGGGCCGTTGACTGCCTCTATCTCGACCGTAGTGCGCTCTATCTCGGCCGGCTGCATCTGGCTGGCGATGGCGCGTTTCCAGATCATCTCGTAAAGCCGCGCCTGGTCGGCGTCGAGATACTGCTTGACGGAAGCCGGCGTGCGCATGAAATCGGTCGGACGGATCGCTTCGTGCGCCTCCTGGGCATTCTTGGCCTTGGCGGAATAGTAGCGCGGCTTTTCAGGCAGGTATTTAGGGCCGAATTCCTTGGCAATCGCATCGCGTGCGGCAGAGATCGCCTCCGGTGCCATCTGCACGCCGTCGGTCCGCATATAGGTGATCAGGCCGGTGGTCTCACCGCCGATCTCCATGCCCTCATAGAGCCGCTGCGCCACCTGCATGGTGCGGTTGGCCGAAAAGCCGAGACCCGATGAGGCTGCCTGCTGCAGCGTCGAGGTGGTGAAGGGCGGCCCGGGATTGCGCTTGGTCGGCTTCGCTTCGACAGACGCCGCCTTGAAGCTGGCGCCTTCGAGCATCGCTTTGATGTCGTCGGCCTGCGCCTTGTTGGAAATGTCGAGCTTTTGCAGCTTCTTGCGCTCGAAGGCGGTCAGCCGCGCCTCGAAATTATCCTTGCGCGGCGTACCGAGAATGGCGGCGACCTGCCAGTATTCCTCGCGGATGAAGCGCTCGATCTCGGATTCGCGGTCGCAGACCAGACGCAGCGCCACCGACTGGACGCGGCCGGCGGAGCGGGCGCCGGGCAGCTTGCGCCACAGCACGGGCGACAGCGTGAAGCCGACCAGATAGTCGAGCGCGCGGCGAGCGAGATAGGCATCGACCAGCGGCGCGTCGATCTGGCGCGGATTGGCCATCGCCTCCAGCACGGACGCCTTGGTGATGGCGTTGAAGACGACGCGGCTGACCGGCTTGTCCTTCAATGCGCGCTTTTGCTTCAGCACTTCCAGGACATGCCAGGAGATCGCTTCGCCCTCGCGGTCCGGATCGGTGGCGAGGATCAGCCCGTCGGCGTCCTTGACCGCCTTGGCGATATCGGCGAGACGCTTTCCAGACGCGGTGTCGACGGCCCAGGACATGGCAAAGTCCTCATCCGGACGCACCGAGCCATCCTTGGCCGGCAGATCGCGGACATGGCCGAACGAGGCCAGAACCTTGTAGTTCTTGCCGAGGTACTTGTTGATTGTCTTCGCCTTGGCCGGCGATTCGACGACGACGACGTCCATACGGTCTCATATCAGTTGTGATGCGGCAGAAGAATTCCGCTGCGCGCGACGAAATCTCGTTCAATGTGTCGCTCACATGGCCGCGCTTTTGCATCCGGTCAAGGCCAAGCAGTCAAAATGCGGCCCTGTACCGAATGCGCAACCCAACGGCGCGCCATGCGATTTCCGCAATCCTGGACAAGGGAAATGAGCAGCCTATCGCTGGACAAACCCGGCAATTGATCCTGGAGAACGGGACAAACTCTCCCGCGGATATAAGAGAAACATGGAGCACGCGCCAGCCCTGCTTGAACAGATGCTGTAAAGCGCGCAATCGCTTGCCCGGCATTTTGCTCGGACAGTCGCAAGGAAGTACCGTGCTGAAAAGCTGGCCGCCGGGGCGGTTGGGTCGAGTTCCCAGCGACCAGCCGTGTTATTGCCTGTTACAGCCGATTAGAAGCTCAAGGCCTAGTCGGCCTTGGCGATATGCCAGACGCCGCCGACACCCTCGCCGGTCACGTCGCCGGCCTTCTTGTCCTTGATGAACGTGTAGAGCGGCTTACCTTCGTAGGCCCACATCCTGGTGCCGTCGGTGCGGTCGACGATCGTCCACTCGCCCTCGGCCTTGGCGTTGGCGTCAGCCTTCAGCGGCGGCCAATTGGCGGCGCATTTGTCGTAGCAGTTCGACTTACCCGCCTCGTCCTTGTCGTAGGTGTAGAGCGTCATGCCGCTGGCGTCGGTGTAGATCTTGGTGCCGCCGACCTCTGCTTCCTTCCACGCCTCGGCGGCCAAGGACGCCGTGGTGCCGAGCAAAAGCGCGGCCATGCCAATTGCGATCGTTTTCATGGACTTCTCCCTGGATCATTCGAAGAGCGCGCGGAACAACGCAGCTTCGTTTGATCAACGCTGCCTGGCTGCCCTTTCTTCCCGGGCGGGCGTCGACTTGCTACCCAATGTGATGGGGCCACGCGATGGTGATTGGCGGACGGCCGTTGTCGCGGCTATATGGCTGCGCAGTCATCGGGAGACGGAAATGGCATTGGACGTCGGCTATGTCAGTGCGATCGGGGCGGGAGCGATTTCGTTCCTGTCACCCTGCGTGCTGCCGCTGGTGCCGCCTTACCTGTGCTATATGGCCGGCGTGTCGGTCGACGATTTCCGCGGCGAGGCCGGCATTGCGGCAAAGGCCGGTGCGCGAGGCGCGCTGGTTAATTCCTCCATCGCCTTCGTGCTCGGTTTTTCGACCGTCTTCGTCGCGCTCGGCGCCGGCGCCTCGACCATCGGCCATCTGCTGCGAGTCTGGCAGGAGCCGCTGGCAATGGCGGCCGGCGTGCTGATCATCCTGATGGGGCTGAATTTCCTCGGCGTACTGCGCATCCCTTTGCTTTCACGCGAGGCGCGCTTCCAGTCACAAGGCAAGCCGGCCAGCCTGATCGCCGCTTATGTCATGGGCCTGGCCTTCGCCTTTGGCTGGACGCCCTGTATCGGCCCGGTGCTGGGGCCGATTCTGACGCTTGCCGGCGGCCGCGAGACGGTGGGCGAGGGCGCGCTGCTGCTTGCCGCCTATTCGCTCGGCCTCGGTATTCCCTTCCTCGTTGCGGCGCTGTTTTCAGGCGCCTTCATGCGCTTTCTTGGGAAATTCCGCGTCCATCTCGGCCGCGTCGAAAAGGCCATCGGCGCGTTGCTGGTGGTCGCCGGCGTGTTTTTCCTGACCGGCGGCGTGCAGGCGGTGTCCTATTGGTTGCTCGAGAATTTTCCGGTGCTGGGGCAATTGGGATAGGTTTGCCGCCCGGCCGAAGCGCGAGGCCGTAGCTGCGGCGCAAGGGCACCGCAGCTAAGTGATCCGTTCAGCCTTCGAAATAGCCCGGCTGGTCGATATCGGCGATGAGCCCGGGTCCGCTCGGCGCCCACCCCAGCAGCGCGCGAGTCCGCTCGCTCGAGGTTGGGACATCCATCGCCGCGAACATCGCGAACCAGCCAAAATGATCGGCGGCTTCTTCCGCGGACTTGGCGACGACCGGCACGTTCAGGCGCCGGCCGATCACGCCGGCGATGTCCTTGAACGGCACGCCTTCTTCGGCGATCGCGTGATATCGCCCGCCATAGGCTCCATGCTCGAGCGCAAGCCGGTAAACGCGGGCGGCATCGAACCGATGCACGGCAGGCCAGCGATTGAGCCCTTCGCCGATATAGGCCGACACGCCCTTCTTGCGAGCGAGGTCGATGAGAATAGGAACGAAGGCGTGGTCGCCGTGGCCATGGACCGACGGAGGGAGGCGCACAACCGACGCGCGCACGCCGCGTGCCGCCAGCGCGGCGGCTGTCGCTTCGGAGGCGCGGGGATACGAAGCGGAAGAGGGGACAGGCGCATCTTCCTCGGTCGCGATACGGCCCCGCGCCTGGAGCGCGGTTCCGGAGGTGACGAGCAGGGGCCGCTCGGAGCCTTCGAGTGCACCGCCCAAGGCCTCGATGGCGCGCCGGTCCATCTCGCAATTTTGCGCGAATTTCGAGAAGTCGTGGTTGAAGCCGGTATGGATCACTCCATCAGCTGCCGCTGCGCCCCTGCTGAGGCTTTCGAGGTCTTCGAGGTCACCTCGATGCACCTCGGCTCCGGTGGCTGCAAGCGACTTGGCCGACGCCGCCGAGCGGGCGAGGCCGAGCACCTGATGGCCGGCGCCGATGAGTTCTTGAACGACGGCAGAACCGACGAATCCGGTCGCTCCGGTAACGAAAACACGCATCACGACTTCTCCTGTCCGTTTCTGACCACGACCATTTTCGCGGCTCAGTTGTGTCGTGATAGGCGCTTGAGAAAATACGATCTATGCGGTAAAGTCCGTATTATCTTCGCAATCGTCCGGAATGACCTGTGGATCCCCTTTCAGATGTGCTCTCGCTGCTGAAGCCGCGAAACTATATGTCGGCCGGTTTCGATGCTGGTGGTGAATGGTCGATCCAGTTCCCCGACCAGCAGCAAAGCATCAAGACCGGAGCGGTGGTCTCCGGCCGGTGCTGGCTATCTGTGGAGGGCGTTGCTGACGCAGTGCGCCTTGAGACGGGAGACTGCTTCCTGCTGCCGCGTGGACGGCCTTTCCGCCTTGCAAGCGACATGAGCTTGACGCCTGTTGAAGCCGTCAAGATTTTTCCGCCTGCGCGAGCCGGCGGTGTCGTGACCCACAATGGCGGTGGTGATTTCTTTCTGGTCAGCAGCCGCTTCGCACTTGGCGGCAATCATGCCGGCATCCTGTTGCGGATGCTGCCAGCCATTGTGCATATCCGCAAAGAGTCGGACCAGTCGGCGCTGCGCTGGTCGGTGGAGCGGATGATGCAGGAGCTGCGCAAGCCGCAGCCGGGCGGCTTTCTGATGATCCAGCACCTCGCCCACATGATGCTGGTTCAGGCGCTGCGGCTGCATCTTTCGGAAGGATTGAAAGGTGGCATCGGCTGGCTCTTTGCCCTCGCGGATAAACAGATCGGCGCGGCGATCAGCGCGATGCATGACGATCCGGCGCATGGCTGGACGTTACAGGAACTGGCGGAACGGGCCGGCATGTCGCGATCGACCTTTGCGCTCAGATTCAAGGAGACGGTCGGCGCGTCGCCGATGGACTATTTGACGCGCTGGCGAATGCTGCTGGCCGGCGAGCGGCTGACGAATTCCAGCGATCCCGTCGCCGTCGTCGCGCTGTCGCTCGGCTACGAATCCGAAAGCGCCTTCAGCACAGCCTTCAAGCGGGTCATGAACTGTTCACCACGGCAATATGGCCGTGGCCGGGCTCCGGCCTTCGCGTCACGTGACGAGGCGGAAGCTGCCTGAGCCGATCGGCTTGGGCGTGTCGCGGGTTGGAGATTCCACCGTCTCACCGGAATTTAACCGCATTGGTGCAGCATGGCGCCAGTGCTACTAACGCTTCGATTCCAGACCCCTTTCAACGGTTGCCATCCCATGAGCCAGAGAACCTGCCTGTCCGTTATCCTCGCTGCCGGCGAAGGCACACGCATGAAAAGTGCGGTGCCGAAAGTGCTGCACACAATCGCCGGCCTGCCGATGGTTGCCCATGTCGTCAAGGCGGCCGAAGCCGCCGGCAGCGGCGAGTTGGCGCTGGTGATCGGCCATGGCGCCGATGAGATGCGCAAGGCCGCACTCAAGTTTGCGCCGAAGGCCGAGGCTTTCGTTCAGGAAAAACGTCTCGGCACCGCGCACGCCGTGCTTGCCGCACGCGCAGCAATATCAAAAGGTTATGACGACATCTTGGTGATGTTTGGCGACACGCCGTTGATCGATCCGGAAGCGCTCGCGACGGCGCGGCTGAAGCTGGCGGAAGGTGCGGCCGTCGTCGTAGTCGGCTTCCGTACGGAAAATCCTTCGGGCTACGGCCGGCTTATCGAAAAGGCCGGCAAGCTCGTGGCCATCCGCGAGGAGAAGGACTGCTCGGACGAGGAGAAGAAAATCACCTTCTGCAATGGCGGGCTGATGGCGGTCGCCGGCAGGCACGCGCTGAAGCTGCTCGATCAAGTCGGCAGCAAGAACGCCAAGGGCGAGTATTATCTCACCGACATCGTCGAGATCGCCGCTGCGCAGGGATTTGATGTGGTCGCCACCGAAGCCAGTTTCGAGAACGCGCTCGGCATCAACAACCGTGCCGAGCTTGCCCAGGCGGAAGGTATCTGGCAGCAGCGCCGCCGGCGCGAGGCGATGCTTTCTGGCGTTACGCTGATCGCGCCCGAAACTGTGTTCTTCTCGCACGACACCGAGATCGGTGCCGACACGATCGTCGAGCCCAATGTCTGGTTCGGACCGGGCGTGAAAATCGCCACGGGCGCCAAGATCCATGCCTTCAGCCATATCGAAGGCGCCACCATCGCGTCGAATTGCGATGTCGGGCCGTTCGCGCGGCTGCGGCCCGGGGCCGATCTGAGAACCAAGGCCAAGGTCGGCAATTTCTGCGAGGTCAAGCAGGCGATCGTCGAGGAGGGCGCCAAGGTCAACCATCTGACCTATATCGGCGATGCTCGCATCGGCGCCGGTGCCAATATCGGCGCCGGCACCATCACCTGCAATTATGACGGCTATTCGAAATTCTTCACCGATATCGGCGAAGGCGCCTTCATAGGCTCGAACTCCTCGCTGGTGGCGCCGGTGTCGATCGGCAAGGGCGGCTACATCGCCTCGGGCAGCGTCATCACCGAAAGCGTACCCGACGATGCGCTGGCCTTCGGCCGCGCCCGCCAGCGGACTCTACCCGGCAAGGGCAAGGAGTTGCGAGAGCGTTTTTCTGAGGCCGCAGCGGCCCGCAAAAAAGGGTAGACTAGCGGAACTCGGCGACAAGCTGGATTTCGCCAACGATTGCATCGTTGAAGGCCGACAGGTCTTCGGCCGGGATCCAGTATTCCAGATGCGCCCGGCTGCCGGCATGCTGGACGCTGTAACGGTCCAGAAAGCTGCGACGCACCTCGAAACGCGTCACGAAACCTGATCCGCTCGCGGGCACATTCCAGTCTCGGGCGATCTGGGTGGCATAGGCCTCGCTGGTGACCGGATAGAAGATCGGCTGATCGGCAAGTCGAGGAGGAAAGGCGCGCATCCCTGCCCTCTGGATCAACTCCAGTTCGCGGGGCCCAACCGGACGCCAAAGCATCACCGTGTCAATTCGTTCGTTCATAGCCGCATCATGTCTTTGACTGATTTCCGGAGCCGTTGAGCCGAGATAGGATACATAAGCGGAGAAACTGAGCAATTGCAGTAACCGGATTGCAAGTGCGCCCTGTCATGGTGCATCTGTGCAGGATAGTCCGGCTGATACCGGACGAAATGGAATGTGATTTTTCGCGACAGCCCGGCAGTCTCTAAATAACGCCGGGTTTGAGGTCGGAATCGGGGGGCAAGCGCCATGTGCGGTATCGTTGGAATTGTCAGTAACTCGCCGGTCGCGCCGCTTATCGTCGATGCGCTGAAAAGGCTCGAATATCGCGGCTATGACTCGGCCGGCGTCGCCACGATCGAGCACGGCAGGCTTGACCGCCGCCGCGCCGAGGGCAAGCTGGTCAATCTCGAGCGCCGGCTGAAGGACGAACCGCTCGGCGGCATGATCGGCATCGGCCACACGCGCTGGGCCACACATGGCGTTCCAAACGAGAGCAATGCGCATCCGCATTTTTCCGACGGCGTCGCCATCGTCCATAACGGCATCATCGAGAATTTCGCCGAATTGCGCGACGAGCTGATGCGCGACGGCTACAGCTTCGCCTCGCAGACCGATACCGAAGTCGTCGCTCATCTGGTGGCGCGCGAACTGGCCAAGGGGCTGAAGCCGGTTGAGGCGGCGCACAAGGCGCTGAAGCGGCTGGAAGGCGCCTTTGCGCTCGCCATCATGTTCAAGGGCGACGAGGATCTGATCGTCGGCGCCCGCAACGGCCCGCCGCTCGCCGTCGGTCATGGCGACGGCCAGATGTTCCTTGGCTCCGACGCCATTGCGCTTGCCCCTTTCACCAATTCGATCACCTATCTGGAAGACGGCGACTGGGCGGTGGTGCGCCGCAACGAGGTCGATATCTTCGACATGGACGGCAACAAGGTCGACCGCAAACGCCAACAGTCGCTCAGCACGAGCTTCATGGTCGACAAAGGCAACCGCCGCCATTTCATGGAAAAGGAAATCCATGAGCAGCCGGAAGTGATCTCGCACACGCTGGCGCATTATGTTGATTTCGTCAGCGGCGTCTCGAAGCCGCTCGACCTGCCGTTCGATTTCGCCAAGATCGACCGGCTGGCGATCTCGGCCTGCGGCACCGCCTATCTCGCCGGGCTGATCAGCAAATACTGGTTCGAGCGCTATGCGCGGCTGCCGGTCGACATCGATGTCGCTTCGGAGTTCCGCTATCGCGAGATGCCGCTGTCGAAGAACGATGCCGCTTTCTTCATCTCGCAATCGGGTGAGACCGCCGACACGCTGGCGTCGCTGCGCTACTGCCGCAAGGCCGGCATGAAGATCGGCGCGGTCGTCAATGTGCGCGAATCGACCATGGCGCGCGAATCCGACGTCATCCTGCCGACGTTGGCCGGCCCGGAGATCGGCGTCGCTTCGACCAAGGCGTTCACCTGCCAGCTTTCGGTGCTGGCCTCGCTGGCGGTGCGGGCGGGCGTGGCGCGCGGAATGATTTCGCAGGAGCAGGAGAAAACGCTGATACGCGAGCTGTCGGAAGCGCCGCGTTATGCGAACCAGGTGCTAAAGCTCGACGGGCAGATCGAAAAGGTCGCGCGCGACCTCTCGCACTACAAGAATGTGCTTTATCTCGGCCGTGACACCAATTTTCCGCTGGCCATGGAAGGTGCGCTGAAGCTCAAGGAGATCTCCTACATCCATGCCGAAGGCTATGCTGCCGGCGAGTTGAAACACGGCCCGATCGCGCTGATCGACGAGAACATGCCCGTCATCGTCATCGCGCCGCATGACCGCATCTTCGAAAAGACCGTGTCGAACATGCAGGAGGTCGCGGCACGCGGCGGCAAGATCATCCTGATCACCGACAGCAAGGGCGCCGCACACGCTACGGTGAAGAGGATGGAGACGATCGTTTTGCCGGACGTGCCGGAAATCATCTCGCCGATCATCTACGCGCTGCCGATCCAGATGCTCGCCTATTTCACCGCCGTGTTCATGGGCACGGATGTCGACCAGCCTCGCAACCTGGCGAAATCGGTAACGGTGGAATAGGTCTCGTTTAAAAACTTCGCCATTCCAAAGCGCCTTGGGGTTCAGTAGTGTCGCGCTGCAAACACACGCTGCGGTGAACCATGTCGGATGCTCTCAAGACCTCAGGCATGACCCGGCTGAGAAACTATTTCCTGACCGGCTTCGTCGTTTGCGCGCCGCTGGCGATTACTGCCTACATTGCCTGGTCGCTGATCGGCTGGGTCGATTCCTGGGTGAAACCCTACATTCCGGTACGCTACAATCCGGACACCTACCTGCCGTTTCCAGTGCCGGGCTTTGGGCTGATCGTTGCCTTGATCCTCATCACCTTCATCGGCTTTATGACCGCCAATATCGTTGGCCGCGCCATCGTCAATTTCGGCGAGCGCCTGCTTGGCCGCATGCCGCTGGTGCGCGGCATCTACCGTTCGCTGAAGCAGATTTTCGAGACCGTGCTGTCGAACAAGGGCGACATGTTTCGCCAGGTCGGGTTGGTCGAATATCCGCGCAAAGGGGTCTGGTCGCTGGTCTTCGTCGCCAGCGAGAAGGAAACCGAGATCAACCAGAAGCTCGACCGGGAAGGCGATCCGCTGATTGCCGTATTCATGCCATGTACGCCCAACCCGACGACGGGCTTTTTGATGTATGTGCCGAAATCCGACATTGTGCTGCTCGACATGACAATCGAGGACGGAGCCAAGCTGATCGTGTCGGCCGGCTTGGTGGCGCCGGCGGTCAAAATGGTGACGGTGAACGGCGAGCAGATCCACGGCGCGCTTGCCAATCCTCCGCTCGACACGATGCCTCAGCCGGCACGCAGGAGCCGCACGGCCTCCTCGCGGCCGAACAGATAGAGCAACAGGCGCAGCGCCGTGCCGCGTTCGGACTGCAATTCCGGATCGCGCGACAGGATCAGCCGCGCATCGTCGCGAGCGGCCTCGAGCAGGTCGGCATGCGCCTCGATGCGCGCCACCTGGAAGCCCGGCGTGCCGGACTGGCGGGTGCCGAGCAACTCGCCTTCGCCGCGCAGCTTCAGATCCTCTTCGGCGATACGGAAGCCGTCCTCGGTCTCGCGCATTACCGACAAACGGCGTTTTGCCGTCTCGCCGAGCGGATCCTTGTAGAGCAGCACGCACGATGAAGGCTTGTCGCCACGCCCGACCCGGCCGCGCAATTGGTGCAGTTGGGCGAGGCCAAAACGCTCGGCATGCTCGATAACCATGATTGTCGCATCAGGCACATCGACGCCGACCTCGATCACTGTGGTGGCGATCAGGATACGGGTGTCACCCTGCTTGAAGGCGCGCATCGCCTCGTCCTTGTCGGCGCCTTTCATGCGACCATGCACCAGGCCGACGCGGTCGCCGAACAGCGGCTTCAGCGAGGCAAAACGGTCCTCGGCCGACATCAGCTTGATCTCCTCGGATTCCTCGACCAGCGGACAGATCCAGTAGATTTTCTGGCCATCGGCGACGGCGTCGAGCATGCGTCCGATCAGTTCGTCGAGCCGTTCAAGCGGCAAGGTGACAGTGCGGATCGGCTGGCGGCCGGCCGGCTTTTCCGTCAGCTTCGACACATCCATGTCGCCGAATGCAGTCAGCACCAGCGTCCGCGGTATCGGCGTTGCTGTCATCACCAGCATGTCGGGCGCATCGCCCTTGGCGGTAATGGCAAGGCGCTGATGGACGCCGAAACGGTGCTGCTCGTCGACGACGGCGAACACGAGGTCACGGAACGTCACCGTTTCCTGGAACAGCGCATGGGTGCCGACGACGATGTCGATGTCGCCATTGGCCAGCCCGGTCAGCGTGTCGGCACGCTCGCGGCCCTTTTCGCGACCTGTGAGGACGGCGACACGCAGGCCGGCCCGTTCCGCCAACGGCGCAATCGTTGCCAGATGCTGGCGCGCCAGGATTTCGGTCGGCGCCATCAATGCCGCCTGGCCGCCGGCCTCGACGGCACGCGCCATGGCAAGCAGCGCGACCACCGTCTTGCCGGAGCCGACATCGCCCTGCAAAAGGCGCAGCATGCGTTCGGGGTCACCGAGATCGGCGTTGATTTCGGCAAGCGCCATTTCCTGCGACATGGTCAGCGAATAGGGGAGTGCCACGCGCAGTTGTTCGACTATGCGGCCGTCGCCGACGAGTGGCCGGCCAGATAATCGGCGGACCTTGGCCCGCACCAGCGCCAGCGATACCTGGCCGGCCAAGAACTCGTCATAGGCAAGGCGCCGCCACGCTGCGCCGTCGACAGAGACGTCGATCGGGTCGGCAGGATTGTGGATGCGGTTGAGCGCATCGCTAAAAGCAGGAAAGGCATGGCGGCGCCGGAACTCACCGTCCTGCCATTCGGGCAGCACCGGCAGGCGGGCCAGCGCCTGGCCGATGGCCCGGCGCAGCACCTTGCCCGAGAGCCCGGCGGTCAGCGGATAGACCGGCTCGACCAGCGGCAGGTTTTCCGCGTCACCGGCAAGTGCGATATGGTCGGGGTGAACCATGGTCGGGCGGCCGTTGAACCATTCCATGCGGCCGGAGACGACGACATGCTCGCCTGCGGGCATTGCTTTTTCGAGATAGGCGGCATGGGCATGGAAGAAGGTCAGCGCGATCTCGCCGGTGTCGTCATGGGCGTAGACCCGGTACGGGACCGACCTGTTGCCGCGTGGCGGCGGCTGGTGGCGGTCGATGCGGACGTCGAGCGTAACGATGGCGCCTTCCGCCGAGCCGGCGATGCCAGGCCGGTTGCGGCGGTCGATGACAGTATGCGGCAGCACGAACAAGAGATCCCCGGCGCGCGCGGCCCGGTCGCCGAGGTCGGCTGCCACGACTTTTTCGATCAGGGCGCCAACTTTTGGCCCGACCCCGGCAAGCGAGGTGATCGGGACAAACAGCGGATCGAGGAGGGAGGGACGCATGATGTCAGCTTATGTTGCGGCGACTGTAGCGCAAGGCTGACACCGCCTTCTATCCACGCTATATGCGCCGCCTGGGCAAGGATGTTGCAAGATGACCGGAACGAAACGATCAAGCGAGGGGCTCGACGCCCGCCGCCGCAAGCTTCTGTTTCGTTCGTGGCACCGCGGCATGCGCGAGATGGACCTTATACTCGGCAGTTTCGCCGACGCGGAGATCGGCGCCTTGACCGGCGACGAAATCGACCAATATGAGAGGCTCCTCGACATTCCCGACACCGAATTCCTGCCTCTCGTCACTGGCGAACGCCCGGTTCCGGCGGATATCGACTGTGCCGTCCTGCAAAAAATCCTGGCTTCGCGCCGGGAGATGACCTTCTGAACAACGTGTAGCCATGAGCCTTATCCCTACGATCGGTCTGCCGAAAGGCCGCGCCGGCCAGTTCATCGTCGATGGCGTCGCCGACGGCTACGAAGCTTTTGCGCTGGTGCAGACTGCGCACGAGATCGCCCCTGACAAGCCGGTGCTGTTCGTGGCGCGCGACGGCCAGCGTCTGCCGGCGATCGTCGAGGCGCTTGCCTTTGCCGCGCCGGGCCTGCCTGTGCTGGAACTGCCGGCCTGGGACTGCCTGCCTTACGACCGCGTCTCGCCCGGCGCCGATGCCGCCGCAAGGCGGCTCGATGCACTGGCCGCAATGATTGCGCTGGCGAAGAAGCCGCACCGCGCCGTCGTCCTCACCACCGCGAATGCGCTGTTGCAACGCATTCCGCCGGCTGAACTCGTCGAGGCGCAGACCTTCCACGCCAAACCCGGCAACCAGATAGACATGAACGTGCTGGTGTCGCGGCTGGAGAATTCCGGCTTCGAGCGAGTGCCGACAGTGCGCGGCATCGGCGAATTTGCGGTGCGCGGCGGCATTCTCGATCTCTTCGCGCCCGGCTGGACGGAGGCACTGCGCCTCGATTTCTTCGGCGATACGCTGGAATCGATCCGCGTCTTCGACACCGCAACCCAGCGCACCATCGGCCAACGCAAATCGATGGCGCTGCAGGCGATGAGCGAGGTCGCGCTGACGCCGGAAACCATCAGCCGCTTCCGCCGCGCCTACATCGAAGCCTTTGGCGCGCCCTCCCGCGACGATGGGCTCTATGCGGCGGTCAGCGAGGGCAGGCGGTTTGCCGGCATGGAGCACTGGCTGCCGTTCTTCTATGAGCGGCTGGAAACCGTATTCGACTACCTGCCCGATGCGCCTGTGGTTTTCGACCATCTGGCGCATGAGGCACTGGCCGAGCGCCACACTCTGATCCTCGACCACTACGAAGCGCGCAAGAAGCAGGCCGACGGCGCCTTGAAGGACGCGGTGCCCTACAAGCCGGTGCCGCCGGATCTGCTCTATCTGTCGCCCGAGAACCTGATTGCCTCGCTTGGCCCGCGCGAAGCGATCGACTTCACCTCCTTCGACGCGCCCGATGCCGGTGCGAAAAAGGTGTTCCATGCCGGCTCGCGCCATGGCCGCAGCTTCGTCGAGGAACGCGCCGACCCTAACGCCAACGTCTTCGACGTCGTCGTCAAACACATTTCCGACGAGCGCGCTGCACGCCGCCGTGTCGTCGTCGCCGGCTGGACTGAAGGTTCGCTCGACCGGCTCGGCCAGATCCTGGTCGAGCATCACCTTGGCAACCTGAAACCGGTGGCGACGCTTGCCGAAGCCGAAAGGCTTGAGCCAGCGCAGGCGGCGCTGGCCGTGCTGCCGCTCGAATCCGGCTTCGAGACAGAGAAACTGGTCGTCGTCGCCGAGCAGGACATTCTCGGCGACCGGCTGATCCGGCGCTCGAAGCGCAAGAAGCGTGCGTCCGACTTCATCGCCGAGGCTTCGGCCTTGTCGTCAGGCGATATCGTCGTCCATGCCGACCATGGCATTGGCCGTTTCATCGGGTTGCGCACCATCGAGGCGGTTGGTGCGCCTCACGATTGCCTCGAGATCCACTATGCCGGCGACGATCGGCTATTCTTGCCGGTGGAAAACATCGAGCTGCTGTCGCGCTATGGCTCGGATTCGGCCGAGGCGACGCTCGACAAGCTTGGCGGTGGCGCCTGGCAATCGCGCAAGGCGCGGCTGAAGAAGCGCCTGCTCGACATGGCCGGGCAGCTGATCCGCATTGCCGCCGAGCGGCAAATGCGGGCAGCACCGGCGCTGGTGCCGGCGGAAGGCCTCTATGGCGAGTTTGCAGCGCGTTTTCCCTATGAGGAGACCGATGACCAGCAGACCGCGATCGATTCAGTCATGGATGATCTAGGCGCCGGAAAGCCGATGGACCGGCTGATCTGCGGTGACGTCGGCTTCGGCAAGACCGAAGTTGCACTTCGCGCCGCCTTCATTGGGGCGATGGAAGGCTTTCAGGTGGCCATAGTGGTGCCGACGACATTGTTGTCGCGCCAGCATTTCAAGACTTTCTCGCAGCGCTTCTCCGGCCTGCCGATCCGCGTCGCCCAGGCCTCGCGGCTGGTCGGCGCCAAGGAACTGGCCGAGACCAAGAGGGGCGTCGCCGAAGGCCAGATCGACATCGTCGTCGGCACGCATGCACTGCTCGGCTCCTCGATCTCGTTCAAGAATCTTGGTCTGCTGATCATCGATGAGGAGCAGCATTTCGGCGTCAAGCACAAGGAGCGGCTGAAGGATCTCAAGACCGACGTCCACGTTCTGACTTTGTCGGCGACGCCGATCCCACGCACGCTGCAGCTTGCCTTGACCGGCGTGCGCGAGTTGTCGCTGATCGCTACGCCGCCGGTCGACCGCCTGGCGGTGCGCACCTTCATCTCGCCCTTCGATCCGCTGGTCATCCGCGAGACGCTGCTCAGAGAACGCTACCGCGGCGGCCATTCCTTCTACGTCGTACCGCGCATCAGCGATCTCGCGGAAATCCATGATTTTATGCGCGAATCTGTACCTGAGCTGAAAGTGGCGGTGGCCCATGGCCAGATGCCGCCGGGCGAGCTCGACGATATCATGAATGCCTTTTATGACGGCCAGTACGACGTGCTGCTGTCGACCACCATCGTCGAATCTGGCCTCGATATTCCGACTGCCAACACGCTGATTGTGCATCGCGCCGACATGTTCGGCCTGTCGCAGCTCTATCAGTTGCGTGGCCGCGTCGGCCGTTCGAAGGTACGCGCCTATGCGCTGTTCACTCTGCCCGCCAACCGCAAGCTAACCGATACAGCCGAGCGTCGGCTGAAAGTGCTGCAGTCGCTCGATACGCTAGGCGCCGGTTTCCAGCTGGCCAGCCACGACCTCGATATCCGCGGCGCAGGCAATCTGCTTGGCGAAGAGCAGTCGGGCCACATCAAGGAGGTCGGCTTCGAGCTCTACCAGCAGATGCTGGAGGAGGCGGTGGCCGAAGTGAAGGATTCCGGCGAGGTGCAGGACGGCGGCTGGTCGCCGCAGATCGCCGTCGGCACGGCGGTGATGATCCCGGAAAGCTACGTCCCGGATCTGCAGCTCAGGCTGGCGCTCTATCGCCGTCTTGGCGATCTCGAAAATACGGAAGAGATCGATGCTTTCGGCGCCGAGCTGATCGACCGGTTCGGGCCGTTGCCGGAAGAGGTTGAACATCTTTTGAAGATCGTCTTCATCAAGGCGCTTTGCCGCAAGGCCAATGTCGAAAAACTCGACGCCGGGCCGAAGGGCGTCGTCATCCATTTCCGCAAGCGGGAATTCGCCAATCCGGTCGGGCTGGTCAAGCTCATCGGCGAACAGGGCTCGCTGGCCAAGATCCGGCCCGACCAGAGCGTCGTCTTCAGCCGTGACTGGGCGACGCCCGAGAAGCGGCTGGCTGGCTCAGCGGTTGTCATGACGCAGCTGGCGCGGCTGGTGGAGAAGGCGGTGTAGCAGCGCGTCGGTGGTGCTCTGGGCACAGCCGCACCGGCACTTTCGCCGTGCCGTGCTCATTCGCCACGCGACCACTTCCGGTCTAGAATAGGAAATCGGCTTCGTGTATGGAGCCGCGACCCCCATATGGGGCGGATTGGCGGGCGATGGCGTCCGTGTGAAAGAGCGTTAGGTGCTTCGATGACGAAATGGTCGCCGAATTCGTGGAGAGCTAAGCCGATCCAGCAGGTTCCTGCCTATCCGGATCTTGCCGCGCTGAGGAACACGGAAGCCCAGCTTGCCACGTTTCCGCCGTTGGTTTTTGCAGGTGAGGCACGCAAGCTGAAGAAGCAGCTTGCAGCCGTCGCTGCCGGTGACGCATTCCTTCTGCAGGGCGGCGATTGCGCCGAGAGCTTCGCCGAGCATGGCGCCGACAATATCCGCGACTTCTTCCGCGTCTTCTTGCAGATGTCGGTGGTGCTGACCTTCGCCGGCGCGCAGCCGGTGGTGAAGGTCGGCCGTGTCGCCGGCCAGTTTGCCAAGCCGCGCTCGTCCGACAATGAGACCAAGGGCGGTGTGACGCTGCCCAGCTATCGCGGCGACATCATCAATGGCATCGAGTTCGATGCCAAGTCGCGCATTCCCGATCCTGCAAGACAGGAGATGGCGTACCGCCAATCGGCGGCAACGCTCAACCTGTTGCGCGCCTTCGCCCAGGGCGGCTACGCCAGTCTGGAGAACGTGCATCAATGGATGCTCGGCTTCGTGTCCGACAGCCCGCAGGGGGAGAAGTACGAGTCGCTCGCCAACCGCATCACCGAGACGATGGACTTCATGAAAGCCGTCGGCATCACCTCGGAGACCAATTACGCGCTGCGCGAGACCGATTTTTACACCAGCCACGAAGCGTTGCTGCTCGGCTATGAGGAGGCGCTGACCCGCGTCGATTCGACCTCCGGCGACTGGTACGCCACCTCCGGCCACATGATCTGGATCGGCGATCGCACGCGCCAGCCCGACCATGCCCATGTCGAATACTGCCGTGGCATCAAGAACCCGCTCGGCCTGAAATGTGGCCCGTCGCTGACGCCGGATGGCCTGTTGCAGCTCATCGACCTGCTCAATCCGGAGAACGAGCCCGGCCGGCTGACGCTGATCGCGCGTTTCGGTTCCGACAAGGTTGCTGACCACCTGCCGAAGCTGGTGCGCGCGGTGCAGAAGGAAGGCCGCAGCGTGGTGTGGTCGTCCGACCCGATGCATGGCAACACCATCGAGGCCGCCGGCTACAAGACACGGCCGTTCGACCGCATCCTGAAGGAGGTGCAGACCTTCTTCGAGGTGCATCGCGCCGAAGGCACGCATCCGGGCGGCATCCATGTCGAGATGACCGGCAAGAACGTCACGGAATGCACCGGTGGCGCCCGCGCCATCACCGCCGAAGAGCTGCAGGATCGCTACCACACCCATTGCGATCCGCGCCTCAACGCTGACCAGGCGATCGAGTTGGCGTTCCTGGTCTCCGATCTGCTCAAGAAGACCCATCCGGTGCAGCACAAGCAGGCCGTCAATGGCTGATACGATCTGAACTGTGATGTCATTGAAGAAGCGCCGGGCGAAAACCGGCGCTTTTTCTATTCAATCCCGCCGGTGTCGCATTTGCTCGTGCCTAACGCGCGCAAAACTGGAATCCTGCCAGGCGATGGCAATTGCATCGGGAGGCCGACATGACTGACAGTCACTGCGGATCATGCTTGTGCGGGGCAGTGCGGTTCCAGACACGAGGACCGCTACGCGGTGTCGTCTACTGCCATTGCTCGCAGTGCCGGAAGCAGAGCGGGCATTTTTATGCGGCGGCCAACGTTGCCGACCGCGACATCACAATCACCGGCGCGGAGAGCATCACCTGGTACGAGGCCTCTTCGTTCGCCAGGCGCGGCTTCTGCAAGACATGCGGCTCTCTGCTGTTCTGGAAGCCGAGCGATGACGGCTATGTTTCGGTCATGGCAGGGCTGTTCGACGCGCCAACCGGGCTTCAAGGAGAATGCCATATCTTCGTCGGCGACAAGGGCGATTATTACGCCATCGATGATGGGCTGCCGCAGTTCGAGAAGTCGACGCCGTCGATCAAGGTGGCAGGCGACTGATTTTGAAGAGGTCGCCTTATTCCCTTGGTCCAGCCATTGCGCTAATCCCCTGCCGGTGATTCCGAAGGGTTTTGGTATGCAGCGGCTGATCGACGCTTTTTACAATTCGGTGCGGGCGTTTCGCAAACTGGCGGCCAGCGAGGAGGCTTTCCAGTTGGAGCTGACACTGCTCGTGCTTGCCTTGCCGCTCGGCTGGTTCCTTTCGGAATCGTGGCGCGGCTATGCGTTGCTGATCGGCGCGGTGCTGCTCATGATCATGATCGAGGTGTTGAACACCGGCATCGAGGCGGCATGCGACGCGTTCAGCCGCGAGTTCAACGTCGATATCCAGCTGGCCAAGGATTGCGGTTCGCTGGCGGTGCTGATTTCGGTGGTGATCGCTGCCGGCGTCTGGGGCGTCGCCGTCATCGAACGGATCCTCGGGGTACCGATCTGAGGTTTCAGACAGTACATGCCGTCACTGCATTTTTCGTTTTGACCATGATCTTTTCCGAAAACCGGTACCACTTTTCGGGATCATGGTCTGAGGAAACCGATATGGCCGATACCGCCGGATTTCTGCTGCTCGAACGTGAGGGCCTGCCGGACGATCTTCGCTGGCTGGTTGAAAAATTTCCACGCGAGGTCTGGCAGGCGCATGCCAACATCCACGGCATAGCCAATATGTGGCTGCAGCGGCACGACATGTTCCGCGAGCTTGGCGGCATGCTCACCAGTGGTATTGGCGATTATCGGGATGGTAGGCTGAACGCGCAGGAATTCGCGCGCTGGTTCGCGCCGCGCCTCAACCATTTCCTCGGCAATCTCGACGGCCACCACAATGTCGAGGACCATCATTATTTCCCGGTCTTCGCCAGGGCCGAGACCCGTCTGAAGCGCGGCTTCGAAATCCTGGATGCCGATCACCACACAATCCATGAGGGACTGGAGCGCAATGCCCAGGCGGCAAATGCCTTCATCCGCACGCTTCAGGAGAGCGAAGACAAACAGCGTTTCGCCGCCGATGCCTATGCTGACGAGAACAGCCGGCTGATCGCCATGTTGACCCGGCATCTTGCCGACGAGGAAGACCTGATCATTCCGCTGATCCTCGAGAAGGGTGATCGTGCGCTCGGCATTGATTGACGATCAGCTTCCCTTGTGGAGTTCCTTCTTGGCGACGATATGGGCCGCGAGCCAGCCGAGGATGGCCACAACGAGGCCGATTGCCAGAGCGATCAGCAACCGCTCGTGGCGGGCCAGCGCCTGGCCGACGATGTGCTCCGCGCCCAGCCCGAAGACATAACCGACAGTGCAGAACAGTGCCGCCCAGACTACCGACGAGATGGCGTTGAGGATGATGAAGTGCGCCGCGGCGATGCCCGACAGCCCGGCCGCGATTCCGCCGACCAGTCGCAGGCCATAGATGTAACGGTTCGACAGCACGAAAATGTTGGGATGAGAGGTGACAAGGCGGTAGGCGTGGCTGAAGCCCGGCCGGGCTCGGAGCCTGATCACGAATTTATGGTCGGCGAAGCTCCGTCCCAAGATGAAGAAGAACGTGTCGCCACCGAAGGCGCCGAGCGCCGCCGCGAGGAAGGCCTGCCACGGGACGAAGACATGCTGATGCGCGAAAAAACCGCCGAGAATGGCGGCGCTTTCGCCCTCGGCGACGCAGCCCAGAAAAACCGCGACCAGCCCATATTGCTCAATGAGACGATGGATGACTTCCGTCATGAAGACGTTCGCTGCTTCGACAGAATGTCGTCGATGCGCTTCACCTGCTCGGCCAGCCGGGCGATCTCGTCTCGCATGCCGATGATCTGGCTGTGGCGCAGTTCGTCGAGCTTTTCGTGTAACGCCATGATCTCGATCTCGGCCTTGAGATTAACCTCATAGTCGTGCGCGGCGTCGATTCGATCGCGCTCCGTCTGGCGGTTCTGCGCCATCATGATCACTGGCGCCTGCAGGGCGGCAACCATGGAAAGCACGAGATTGAGGAAGATGAAGGGATAGGGATCGAAGGCGGCGCGCGACAAGAGCCAGACATTGCCTGCCGTCCACAGGATCAGGAAGCCAATGAATGCCAGGATGAAGGACCACGAGCCGCCGATCCGGGCGATGGTGTCGGCCAGGCGATCTCCAAACGTCTGGTGAAAGGCGACGGCCTTGTTGGTGTCCTTGGAGATCGTGGTGCGCTCGAGCGTAGATTGCAGTACCCGACTTTCGAGCGCGCTGAGGCCGTCCGGCTTTCGCTTCAGCCAGCGGCTTGCCAGGTCCTCGATCGTTTTGTTCATCGTCGCCTCCGTCGTCAGCGATGAGGTAGAAGCTGCCGGTTCATACGGGAAGTGGTAGATTGACGCGATGGGATCAGGAAACAATGGTGGATTTTCAGAAAATTCGCGCCCGTGCAGCGAAGCGCAAAGGCGGTGAGGCAGCGCTGACGTCGCTGCTGGGTCCTATGCCCGATAATGCCGCGGTGGCAAAGATTGCGGACGACCGGATCCTGTCGACCATGGCCGAGCGGGTTTTTGCCGCCGGCTTTGTCTGGCGCGTCATCGAGCAGAAATGGCCGGGTTTCGAGGAAGCATTTCTTGGCTTCGAGCCGAAGCGGCTGCTGTTCCAGCCTGACGATTTCTGGCACGATCTCACAGCCGACAAGCGCATCGTCCGCAATCCGCAGAAGATCAAATCCGTACGCGACAACGCAGCCTTCGTCGAGCGCGTGTCGAAGGAGCATGGCAGCTTCGGCAAGTTCCTGGCCAATTGGCCGGCGGATGACCAGGTCGGATTGATGGCCTATCTCGGCAAGCACGGCAGCCGGCTCGGCGGCAATACCGGCCAGTATTTTCTGCGCTGGCTGGAGTGGGACGCCTTCATCGTCTCGGCCGACATGGCGGCAGCGCTGCGCGACGCCGGGCTCGACCTCCCGCGGAGCCCGACATCGAAGAAGGACCTGGGCAAGATCCAAGTGCAGATAAACGCCTGGGCGGCGGAAACCGGGCTGCCGCGCCGGCACATTTCGCGCATTCTGGCAATGTCGATCGGCGAGAACCATCCGCCGGAAGCCTTGCGCGAATATATGGGCGAATAGGATCGACTGTTTGGTCCAAACGAACGCCATTGCCCGACGAATTTTGCCGCGCTAAACCCACGGGCATGACAGACAAGACCGCTCCAGACATATTGCGCATCGCCGTCGCCCAGCTCAATCCGACGGTCGGCGACGTCGCCGGCAATCTTGCCAAGGCACGCGAGGCGAGGGCGGATGCCGCCCGCCAAGGCGCCGACCTCGTGCTGTTTACCGAGCTTTTCCTTGCCGGCTATCCGCCTGAGGATCTGGTGCTGAAGCCCGCCTTCCTGAAGGCCTGCGAGCGGGCGGCGGAGGATTTCGCCGGCGATACCGGCGACGGCGGCCCGGGTTTCGTCATCGGCACGCCGTTGAAGCGCAAGACCGGCACGCACAATTCGATCATCTTTGCCGATGGCGGCAAGATCCTTGCCGAACGCTACAAGCTCGATCTGCCGAATTACGGTGAGTTCGACGAGAAGCGCGTCTTCCAGGCCGGCCCCGAGATCCAGGGGCCGGTCAATTTCCGCGGCGTGCGCGTGGGAGTGCCGATCTGCGAAGATATCTGGGGCGAGGTTGCCGTCTGCGAGACGCTGGCCGAAAGCGGCGCGGAAATCCTGCTGGTCCCGAACGGCTCGCCCTATTACCGCGGCAAGGTCGACGTCCGCCACCAGATCGTCATCCGCCAGGTCATCGAATGCGGACTGCCGATTATCTATGCCAACCAGCTTGGCGGCCAGGACGAGCTGGTTTTCGATGGCGCATCGTTTGCCATAGGTTCTGACAAGACGCTGGCCTTCCAGATGAGCCAGTTCGAGGAGACGGTCAACGTCACCACCTGGAAGCGAAAGAATGACATCTGGGTCTGCTCTGACGGACCGATGTCGAAAATCCCGGAAAAGGAGGAGGCCGACTATCGCGCCTGCATGTTGGGCCTGCGCGATTACGTCAACAAGAACGGCTTCAAGAATGTCGTGCTCGGCCTCTCCGGCGGCATCGATTCGGCGATCTGCGCGGCACTTGCCGTCGATGCGCTCGGCGAGGAACGGCTGCGCGCCGTGATGATGCCTTACCGCTACACTTCGAAGGACTCGCTCAAGGATGCCGAGGACTGCGCCCGCGCGCTCGGCTGCCGCTACGACATCGTGCCGATCTTCGAGCCAGTCGAGGGTTTCCTGCACACGTTGACACAGCTTTTCGAGGGCACCAAGGAAGGCATCACCGAGGAAAACCTGCAGAGCCGGGCCCGCGGCACCATCCTGATGGCGATTTCCAACAAGTTCGGCTCGATGGTGGTCACCACCGGCAACAAAAGCGAGATGTCGGTCGGCTACGCGACGCTCTATGGCGACATGAATGGCGGCTTCAATCCGATCAAGGACCTCTACAAGATGCAGGTCTATGCGCTGTCGCGCTGGCGCAACGCGCATGTGCCGCCGGGTGCGCTCGGTCCGTCCGGCGAGGTGATCCCGAACAACATCATCGACAAGGCGCCCTCGGCGGAACTGCGAGAGAACCAGACGGACCAGGATTCGCTGCCGCCCTATCCGGTGCTCGACGACATATTGGAGTGCCTGATCGAAAACGAGATGGGTGTCGACGACATCGTCGCGCGCGGCCATGACCGGGCGACGGTGACGCGCGTCGAGCACCTGCTTTACGTCGCCGAATACAAGCGCCGGCAGGCGGCGCCCGGCGTGAAGATCACCAGGAAGAACTTTGGCCGCGACCGCCGCTATCCCATTACCAACCGGTTCAGGGATGGCGGGTAGGCGATTGGCCTGTTTAACGGTTTAGCCATGGCCAACCTTGAAATCAGCTTCGACCCGTCGCGGATCGACTTCCGGGCGACGTCCGACATTTTGAAGGAGAGCTATTGGGGCAGTGGCCGCAGCGACGAACTGCACCGCCGCGCCTTCGCCAACTCACTGTGCGTCGGCGCCTATGTCGGCGGCAATCAGGTCGGCTTCGGGCGGGCGATCACCGACCGTACGGTATTTGCCTATCTCGCCGACATAATTGTCTGGCCCGGGTATCGCGGACAAGGCACCGGAACCCGGCTTGTCCAGGCGCTTATCGACCACTCGGACGTCAAGACGGTCACGCATTGGAGCCTGTCGACCAACGACGCCCATGCGGTTTACGAAAAGCTCGGCTTCAGGCCTTCCGCCGACGGCCGCTATATGCGCTTCGACCGTATCCCGGCAACCTGAACAGAGGCAGCGCACAACCCGCGATTGTTGCAAAATCGTCTCACTGCTTGGACCAGATGCGCTTTTGGCTATCTACTGACTTGGCGCGGCGTTGAGGCGTCTCTATAAACGCCTTTCCGCGATCCCCTTGGGGAGGACCGAATGCCAGGATTTGACATCGCTATGCGAGGCCGGGAAGCCTAGGTCTCAATCGGCAAGCCAGAAGGTCCTTACCTTTGCGGCAAAGCCGAGCTGAGAACAGGCGTTCGTCGATGCCGGTCGCCGCCCGTATTCGGGCGAGCCGCCAAATGTGCCGAACCTCCGCATTCCTTGGGTGCTAATTCGCCCGACGCGGTTTTTTTCAATTTCGACCTTTCCGGGATCGGGTTCGTTTGCGCCCGAATGAGATCATGGCTCGTTTTCGAATAGATTTACGCGCGGGCGCCTTTCGCAGCGTTCTTGGCTTCACGCTCAGCCATTGGCGACGTCAGCCGCGGCGGCTTTTGCTGATCATGGGCGCGTTCCTGCTGTCGACCCTGGCCGACGTGCTGACGCCGCTCTATTCCGGCCGGCTGGTCGACGCCGTTGCCAGTAGTGCCACTGCCGACGATGCCGCATGGAATGCGGCGATGGCTGCCTTTTCGATGCTGGCGGCGCTGGCGCTCACCGGTGTCGTGCTGCGCAATCTCGCCTTCATGGCCATTGTCGAGCTGACGTTGAAGATGATGGCGGATATCGCCGCCGACGCCTTCCACCGCGTCCAGTGCTTCTCCACCGACTGGCACGCCAACAGCTTCGCCGGATCGACGGTGCGCAAGATAACGCGCGGCATGTGGGCGCTCGACCTGCTCAACGACACGATCCTGATCGCGCTGCTGCCATCGGTCGTCATGCTCGTCGGCTCGACGCTGCTGCTTGGCTGGTTCTGGCCGCTGATGGGTGCTGTCGTCGCCACCGGTTCGGTTCTGTTCATCGCGGTGACGACGATGCTGTCGCTTGGCTATGTCGCGCCCGCGGCAAGGCTTGCCAATGCGTGGGATACACGGCTCGGCGGCTCGCTGGCCGACGCGGTGAGCTGCAACGCCGTGGTCAAGGGTTTTGGCGCCGAGGAACGCGAGGAGACACGGCTTGCCGAGGTCGTCGCTAAATGGCGCGGCCGCACGCGCCGCACCTGGATGCGCGGCACTGTCAACGGCACCACGCAAGGGACGATGCTGCTGCTTTTGCGGGCAGCGGTCATCGGATTCTCCCTGCTGTTGTGGTCGTGGGGGCAGGCGAGCGCCGGCGACGTCGCCTTCGTGCTGACCTCATTCTTCGTGCTGCAAGGCTATTTGCGCGACATCGGCACGCATATCCGCAATCTGCAGCGCTCGATCAACGACATGGAGGAACTGGTCGACTTCCAGTCCGAACCACTCGGCATTGAGGATCGGCCCGGCGCCAAACCGATCCGGATCACCGATGGCCGTATCACCTTCGACAATGTCATGTTCCATTATGGCAGCCACCGCCTGCCGCTCTATCGCGACTTTTCGGTGGACATCGCGCCGGGCGAGCGGGTTGGGCTGGTTGGCCATTCGGGCTCCGGCAAGACGACATTCGTCAAGCTGATCCAGCGCCTCTATGACGTGACTGCGGGCAATATCCTGATCGACGGCCAGGATATTGCCAATGTGGCGCAGGCGTCGCTGCGCGCACAGATCGCGATTGTCCAGCAGGAGCCGATCCTGTTTCACCGGTCGCTGGCCGAAAACATCGCCTATGCCCGGCCGGCCGCCACGCAGGCCGAGATCGAGCACGCGGCGCGGTTGGCCAGCGCGCATGACTTCATCGCCAATTTGCCGAAAGTGTATGGCACGCTGGTCGGCGAGCGTGGCGTAAAGCTATCGGGTGGTGAGCGTCAGCGCGTTGCAATCGCACGCGCCTTTCTTGCCGATGCGCGCATTCTCATCCTGGATGAGGCAACGTCGAGCCTCGATTCGGAATCGGAGGTGCTGATCCAGCAGGCGATGGAGCGGTTGATGGTCGGCCGCACGACGCTGGTCATTGCCCACCGGCTGTCGACGGTGCGGGCGCTGGACAGGCTTTTGGTGTTCGATCGCGGCCGCATCGTCGAAGAGGGCTCGCATGACCAGCTGATCCGGCTACAAGGCGGCATCTACCGCCGGCTGTTCGAACGCCAGGCGCTTGAGCTGACCAAAGGCATGGTGATCTGATGCGGCGCCGCGCGTCCTGATGGACGCGTGGCGCTGCAGTCTTTTCTTCGCCTTCGTCATGTTCTATGTCTGCCGCCGAGCGCGGGGGCGCGTCTTGTCAACAGCAAAACCATCCGGTACGCCCCGCTCATGACAGTTACCGTCCGTTTCGCCCCGTCACCGACCGGCCGCATCCATATCGGTAATGCGCGCACCGCTTTGTTCAATTGGCTGTTCGCCGTCAAGAACAAAGGCCGCTTCATCCAGCGCTTCGACGACACCGACGTCGCCCGTTCGACGCAGGAGTTTTCCGACGCTATCCTATATGACCTGCATTGGCTGGGCATCTTCCCCGACGCCACGGAGTATCAGTCGCGGCGGGTCGAAATCTATGATGCCGCACTGGAAAGACTGAAGGAGGCGCGCCTCGTCTATGCCTGCTATGAGACACCTGAAGAGCTCGACCTGAGGCGCAAGGTGCGCCGCACGCGTGGCCTGCCGCCAGTCTATGGCCGCGAGGCGCTGACGCTGGCACCCGAGCAGGTCGCGGAATATGAGGCCGATGGCCGGCGGCCGCACTGGCGCTTTCTGCTGCCCAACTTCAGCAGCGATCCGCTGCAGCCGGAGCGCACCGAAATCCACTGGAATGACCTGGTGCGCGGCGAAGAGACCGTCGACCTCGCCTCGCTTTCAGACCCGGTTCTGCGGCGTGAGGACGGCACCTACCTCTATACATTGCCTTCGGTTGTCGACGACATCGACATGGGCGTCAGCCATGTCATTCGCGGCGACGACCACGTCACCAATACCGGCGTCCAGATAGCCCTGTTCCGAGCACTTGGCGCGGAGCCGCCGGTGTTCGGCCACCACAATCTCCTGACAACGGCATCAGGCGAGGGGCTTTCCAAGCGCACCGGCGCGCTGTCCATCCAGAGCCTGCGTGAGAGCGGCATCGAGCCAATGGCGGTCGCTTCGCTGGCGGTGCTCGTCGGTACCTCGGAAAACGTCGTGGCGGTGCCAACGATGGCCGAGCTAGCCGAGCGCTTCGATCCGGCTGCAACATCGAAATCCGCCGCCAAATTCGACCCGGACGAGCTCTTCGTGCTCAACCGCACGCTGCTGCATCACATGCCCTTTTCCGAGGCGCGCGACCGGCTGATCGTGCTCGGCATCTCTGGCGAACAGGCCGAGCCTTTCTGGCTGGCGGTGCGCGGCAATCTCGACAGGCTGGCCGATGCGGCGATCTGGTGGCGTACGCTTCGAGACGGTCCAGAGGAGCCGGCGGAGTTTTCCGACGATGACCGCGACTTTCTTCGCCAGGCGTTCGAACTGCTGCCGGAGGAGCCTTGGAACGGCACCGTCTGGA
Source organism: Mesorhizobium sp. M0106 (assembly GCF_040322715.1). Classification (NCBI taxonomy): domain Bacteria; kingdom Pseudomonadati; phylum Pseudomonadota; class Alphaproteobacteria; order Hyphomicrobiales; family Phyllobacteriaceae; genus Mesorhizobium; species Mesorhizobium sp. M0106. The sequence goes on from NZ_JAMYUA010000003.1 coordinate 47,415, forward strand.
AAAACTGGACCGGCAAGATCCGAGAGGCGAGCGGCCGTAAGGGCAAGGCGCTGTTCATGCCGCTCAGGCTGGCGCTTACGGGACAGCCTTCGGGTCCGGAGCTTGCAGATCTGTTGCCGCTGCTGGGTCGGGAAGGAACGTTGGCCCGACGACCCTGACCTTGCGCTGTTCTGGCGGGGGCAGGGACGTCGGCGAAGGCACGGGCTTGACGGCAAGGCGTCTGATCGCCTCACGGTCGAGGCCGCCTTGCGCATTGGCCAAGGACTCCGGGTCGGCGCCCGGATCAGGCTTGGCAACCGGCAGCGGCATGAACGGGGTACTCTCTACATTCGACTCAGATTGTTCCCGGGTTGGCGGGTTGCCGGCGATGATCTCGAAATTCTGCGCGGCATTGCAGCCGCAGGCCGGCGGCCGCGGCATGTCGGACTGCTTGTAGAGGTAGGCCGTCGGCAGTTCGATATAAGGCCTGCCGGTCACCGAAGACGTCATGGACGCCGAATCGCCATTCATGCCGCGCGTGTAGAAAACCTGCATTTCGGTGCCGGGGCAGCTCGATTCGCAATTCTTCTGGTCGCGCTCGAAATCGCCCAGTGAGGCGGCATTCGACATCGGGAAGAAATAACCGTCGCAGGTGCGCACGCACATGGTGCGGAATTCGCCTTGGGGCTGGCCCATGTCGGCGTTGTTGAGCATGCTGCGGATGTTGCCCGGCTGGCTTAGCTCTTCGGCCTGGCTGGGCCCTTCAGGCTGGTCGGGCGCGCCCGGTTCACTTGTGTCACTGCCCAAAAGCTGGTCGAGCAGGTTTCGGTGGCCGTTTTCACGGCTGGCTTCGCGGACCGGTGCGGGCGTCGGCGGCGCCGCATCATCGCGGCAGCCATTGGCGTCAAGCAACGTCAATATGCGCGCGCGATCGCGTCGCGAACCACCGCCGGCAAGGTCGGCGCGCTTGGCCTGCAGGGCGTCGAGATTGGCTGCCATGCGATCGATGGTGGCGTCGAGTGCCGCGCATGCGTTGGCGTTGCGGCGAGACAGCGAAAAGCCGCAGCCGGCGCTGCTGGCCTGGCTGACGGCCTTTGAAATCTGCTGGCGTTGCCGGACGATTGCGTCGTCATATTTCCTGAGCAAGGCCGGTTTGCCGCCGCCACCACGAGACGCGGCGGCAAGATCGGCTTCAAGCTGGCGGCAGAGGCGCGGAGCGGCCTGCGCCTGAGTGACGGCAATGTCGCACAGTAGCAGGGCACCGAGCAGCGCGGCGGCACGCGTCAGCTTCCAACATGCGCCCGTCATCCCTCCGAAACTCCGCCTGCCTGTCGTTCAGAAAGCTACCGCGCTTGCGGTTAACCGTTTGTTTAGCATACCGCCGATTCCGGCTTCAGCCCAAATCGGCGATGGCTTGCGCCAGTGCGCGGCTTCGATCACGACGGTGCTGTCATATCGACCACGCCACACGACATATTCGGACAGAGCCAGAACCGCGACATCCTGGCGTTGCACGAAAAAAGGCGTATTCGCCCAGAAGAATGCCTGCATCCAGCAATGCCCGGAGGCTTGGCATGACCGCGATTACCCGTCGAGCCGCACTGCAATTTGGTCTTTTGTGCCTGGCGATGCCGGTTGCCATGGCGCAGCAAAAGCCCATCACGCCGGATTGGGGCACCAAATTGGTCGAAGCCGCCCGTGAGCAGATCGGCGTCACCACACTCTACGATCCGACCTATACACGCCTGGCCTATCCGGGCGGGGACGTTGAGCCCGAGCGGGGTGTGTGCACGGATGTCGTGATCCGTGCCTATCGCCGCGCCTTCGATGTCGATCTGCAAGAGCTGGTGCATGAGGATATGCGGGCCAATTTTGCCGCCTATCCGAAGGCTTGGGGCTTGAAGGCGCCCGACCGCAACATCGACCACCGCCGTGTGCCTAACCTTGCGGTCTATTTCGAGCGGCGCGGTGCTGCCTTGCCCGTCAGCCAAGACCCGGCCGACTATCGGCCAGGGGATCTCATCGCCCAGATGCTGCCCGGCAATCTGTCGCATATTGCCATCGTGTCGTCCAATCGCTCCACTTTGGTACCGACAAGAAGACTGGTCATTCACAATATCGGCGGCGGCGCCAGGGAAGAGGACACTTTGTTTGCCTTCAGGCAGACAGGGCATTTCCGGTTCAAGCCAGTCTGAGAAGGTCCTTGGCTAGCCCAGTTCGACGACGGCCTGCGCCTTATGCGCGGCTTCGACCACGGCCAGGGCGGTCATGTTGACGACGCCGCGCGACGTCACCGACGGCGTCAATATGTGCGCCGGGCTGTCGGTGCCGAGCAGGATCGGGCCGACATGCAGCGCGTCCATCATCGTGCGCAGTGCCGTCAGCGTGATGTTCGCCGAATCGAGATTGGGAAACACCAGCAGATTGGCTTCGCCTTTCAGCCGCGAATGCGGATAGACGCGTTGGCGCAGCTGTTCCGACAGTGCCGAGTCGGCATGCATCTCGCCGTCGCATTGCAGGTCGGGCGCGATGCGCGCCAGGATTGCCGCTGCCTGCCGCATCTTCATGGCGCTTGGCGAATCGCGGGAGCCGAAATCCGAATGCGAAAGCAGGGCTGCCTTGGGCTCGATGCCGAAACGCTGAATCTCCTCGGCCGCCAGAACGGTCATTTCCGCAATCTCCTCGGCGGTCGGGTCGACCGAGACATGGGTATCGGTGAGGAAAATGATGCCTCGCTGCGAGATCAGCATCGAAAGCGTCGACAGGTCGCGATCCCTAATGCCGGCGCGCGGTCCGATGATCAGCGTGACGTTGCGCAAATGGCGCTCGAAACGGCCTTCGAGGCCGCAGACCATGGCGTCGGCATCGCCGCGTTTCAGGGCAAGGGCGGCGATCACCGTATTGTCGGTGCGCACCATGGTGCGCGCCGCTTCCGTCGTCACGCCACGCCGGCCGGCAAGCTCGATCAAGAGATCGACGTAGTGACGGTAACGCGGATCGTCTTCCGGGTTGATCAAGCCGAAATCGACGCCCGGCTTGATGCGCAGCCCGTAGCGCTTCAGCCGCACCTCGATGACATGCGGGCGGCCGATCAGGATCGGTTCGGCAATGCCTTCCTCGAGCACGACCTGCGCGGCGCGAAGCACGCGCTCGTCCTCGCCGTCGGCATAGATGACGCGCTTGGCGCTCGACGTCTTGGCCATCGAGAATACCGGCTTCATGACCAGGCCGGAGCGGAAGACGAAGCGGTTCAGCTTGTCGATATAGGCGGCGAAATCGGTGATCGGCCGGGTCGCGACGCCGGTCTCGCAGGCTGCCTTGGCGACGGCAGGGGCAATGCGCAGGATCAGCCGCGGATCGAAAGGCGAGGGGATCAGGAACTCAGGACCGAAGATCGGCGTCTCGCCGGAATAGGCGCGGGCGGCGACATCGGACGGCTCTTCGCGGGCAAGGGCTGCGATCGCCCGCACCGCAGCCATCTTCATCTCCTCGTTTATGGCGCTGGCTCCGCAGTCCAGCGCGCCACGGAAGATATAAGGAAAACAGAGTACGTTATTGACTTGATTGGGGAAATCGGAGCGGCCCGTGCAGATCATCGCGTCGGGCCGTGCTGCACGTGCCGCTTCCGGCATGATCTCGGGATTGGGGTTGGCCAGCGCCAGGATGAGCGGCTTGGGCGCCATGTGGTGCAGCAATTCCGGTTTCAGCACGCCGGCGGCAGACAGGCCGAGAAACACGTCGGCGCCGGGCAGAACGTCGGCCAGCGTGCGCGCTTCGGTGTCCTTCACATAAGGGTCTTTCCAGCGGTCCATCTCCTCGACGCGGCCCTTATGGGCGACGCCGAACCGGTCGGTGACCCAGATGTTTTCGACCCGCGCGCCGAGCGAGACCAGAAGGTTGAGGCACGCAAGCGCCGCAGCGCCGGCGCCTGACGTGACGATCTTGATGTCCGAGATGGACTTGCCGGCGAATTCCAGCCCGTTGAGCACGGCGGCGGCGACGATGATGGCGGTGCCGTGCTGGTCGTCATGGAAGACCGGTATGCCCATGCGCGCTTTCAACTGCTCCTCGACCTCGAAGCATTCAGGCGCCTTGATGTCTTCCAGGTTGATGCCGCCGAAGGTTGGTTCCAGCGCCGAGATCGTCTCGACCATGCGCTCGATGCCCGGTGCGTCGATCTCGATGTCGAAGACATCGATGCCGGCGAACTTCTTGAACAGCACCGCCTTGCCTTCCATCACCGGCTTGGAGGCGAGCGGGCCGATATTGCCGAGGCCCAACACCGCCGAACCGTTGGAGACGACGCCGACCAGATTGGCGCGCGCCGTATAGTCGGCCGCGGTTGCCGGATTGTCGCGGATCTCCAGACAGGGCGCCGCCACGCCGGGCGAATAGGCGAGCGCCAGGTCGCGCTGGTTGCCGAGGGGCTTCGTTGCCTGGATTTCGAGCTTTCCGGGCCTCGGGTGCTTGTGGAAGTAGAGGGCGGCTTCGTCGAGGTCGGATCGGGCCGCCTTCTTGCTTTCGCCTGTCATGACGGCCGCCTCCTCAGTTCAGTCCGTTTGATGTTTTGAGTCTCTTAGCATGCAGCCGAGCCTTTTCGAGGGGTGATATGTCGCAAGCGCGAGCTTACGGCTTGCACCCCCGCCCTCCTGTGCGGTCTGCCATTGAGATGTTGGGGCGATAGGCGGGGTGCTGCGGCGAGGTACGCCGCCCAGTTCGAATGTCTGGTGGCGCTCGTCACTCACAGAGGCCTCGCGGCGAAACAAGTCGACATTGCAGTTCTCCAAAATCCGTGAGATTCTTCGAAAAGTCGCACGAAATAGCGTGCGAACAACAAGCGCCCCGACGTTTTCGGCGGACATCCAAACGCGTCACAGATCGTGCCCCTGATTGTCGGTCGGACTGCTTAACCTGCCAAGGGAGGACGACAATGACTGTACGGCCAGACCCGACTTTCCACGCGACTGCCAAGCTCGCAATGCAGGCGCCAGTCGAAAATTTTGCCTACACTTTGATGTTGAGTCCCGACTTCTCTCAGCCAGATGGACTAGCCATAGTTGACGTAAACCCGAAGTCGAAGGACTACGGCAAGGTCGTCCATAGCGTGATAATGCCGAACAAAGGCGACGAGTTTCACCATTTCGGCTGGAACGCGTGCTCGTCGGCCCTTTCGCCGCTGAATGGTCACCCGTTTCTCGAGCGCCGCTTTCTGATCATTCCCGGTATTCGATCTTCGCGCATTTACGTCATAGACACCAAGGGCGGACCGACCAAGGCCAAGATCCACAAGGTCATCGAGCCAGAAGAGGTGTTTGCCAAGACGGGCTATTCCAGGCCTCATACGATTCACTGCGGTCCGGAAGGTATTTATGTCTCGACGCTTGGGGGCGGTGGCCCTGACGGCACCGACGGACCTCCCGGCATCTTTGTCATGGATTGCCAGACGTTCGACGTCATCGGGCGCTACGAGATCGATCGCGGGCCGCAGGACAAGCAATATGATTTCTGGTGGAACCTGCCACGCGACTACATGGTGTCGAGCGAGTGGGCCCTTCCGCCCCAGTTCGAGCAGGGCATCGTGCCTGAAGACCTCCTGTCGAACAAATATGGACACCGGGTGCATTTCTGGAATTTGCGCGAACGTAGGAACGTGCAGACCATCGATCTGGGCGCCAACCACCAGATGGCGCTGGAAGTCCGCCCCGCCCATGACCCGGTCAAGGAATACGGTTTCCTTGGAGTGGTCGTCGACACGACAAACCTCGAGGGATCGATCTGGACCTGGTGGCGCGAGGGCGGCAAATTCCATTGCGAAAAGACGGCGACCATCCCGCCCGAGGCAGCCGCCAAGGATGACCTGCCGCCGTTGCTTCAGGGCTTCGAGGCGGTGCCGCCGCTAGTAACCGACATCGACCTGTCGCTCGATGACCGATTCCTCTACGTATCCTGCTGGGGCACCGGCGAGATGCGCCAATACGATGTGACCGATCCGATGAAGCCTAAGCTTGCAGGGTCCATCCATATTGGCGGCATCACGCGCAAGACCAAGCATCCCGGCGGCGGCGACTACAGGGGCGGACCGCAGATGGTCGAGATCAGCCGCGACGGCAAACGCGTTTACTGGACCAACTCCCTGTATTCGACTTGGGACGACCAGTTCTATCGCGATGGTATTCCGGCAGCCATGGTCAAGGCCAATGTCGGCGAGAACGGTGGGATCACCCTGGACAAGAACTTTTATGTCGAATTCCCCGAGGGGTATCGCTCCCACCAGATTCGTCTGGAAGGCGGCGATTGCTCGACGGATTCGTTCTGCTATCCGTCGGTGTAACCGACTGCCCGGGTCAATGAAGCGATGAGCGAGTGGACGACGGCCGGTCTCTGGCTGGCCGTCGTCGCCAGCGGTATTTATCACGGTATCAATCCTGGCATGGGCTGGCCGTTGGCCGTTTCGACCGGACTTTTGGACAGACGTGCCGGCGAATTGTTCCGGGCGCTCGGCCTTTTGGCAATGGGCCACTTTGTGGCGATGATCGGTATCCTGCTGCCCTTCGGCGCGATGCTGACGCTCATCGTCTGGGAACGACAGATTCGCATCGCGGCGGGATTGATTGTGATCGCAGCCGGGATCTATCTCCTGATCAACCGGCGCCACCCGCGTGTTCTTGCCCGTATCCCGCCGGCACAACTGGCCTTGTGGTCCTTCGCGGCCGCCACCGCGCATGGCGCCGGGCTGATGCTGGTGCCGATTTATCTCGGCCTGTGCCAGGCAGGCGATCTCGATGTTGGACACCAGGCGGCTATCACGCTCATGGCAGGTAATCTGATCACCGCCACCGCCGTCTCCGTAGTCCATACGGCCGCGATGATTGTAAGCGGCGGTGTTATCGCCATTGCCGTCTATCGATGGCTCGGACCCAAGTTCATCTCACAAAGCTGGTTCAATCTCGACACTGTGTGGGCCGTGAGCCTGATCCTGGTGGGGGGAATTGGGATCGCGAGTATCGGATTCGCTCGGTAGGTTGCATGCATTGGCAAAGGAATTCTCCCTTCTCCGGATGTCAGGAAAGATCAGATCGCATCATGCGGCGCTCGCAACCCAACAACCGCAAAGGGTCGTTCTTCCGCCGTCCAGAGGGTAACCAAGCCTTGGATTCTGCCACTAAAACGCGCTGACGTAGAGGCCGCCGTCGACCGGTATGTTCTGCCCGGTCAGGTAACCGGCATGAACCGAGCACAGGAAGGCGCAGATCTGGCCGAATTCCTCCGGTGTACCGAGCCGTTTGGCCGGAACGTTGGCTGCTGCTTGCGCTTTGCGCGCGGCGGCGGCGGCCGGATCTTCGGGCGTGCCGGCCTCGTGCGGGCCGCGCAGCCGGTCGGTATCGAGTTTTCCCGGCAGCATGTTGTTGATCGTCACATTGCGGTCGATCACCGTGCGCGCGACGCCGGCGAGGAACGAAGTGAGGCCGGCGCGGGCGCCGGACGACAGGTCGAGGCCGGGGATAGGCACATAGACCGACAGCGAGGTGATGTTGACGATGCGGCCGAAGCCGCGCGCCGCCATGCCGTCGATCACGGCCTGAACCAGTTCGACAGGGGTCACCATGTTCTGGGTGACGCCCTCGAGGATCTTTTCGCGGTCGAGCGCGCGGAAATCGCGAAACGGCGGACCGCCATTGTTGTTGACGAGGATGTCGGGATCGGGGCAGGCGGCAAGCAGCGCCTTCTGGACATCGGGCTTGGATACGTCGCCGACGATCTCGGTCACCTTGACGCCGAATTTCTCGCGCAGTTCAGCGGCGGTTTTGGCCAGCACGTCGGCGTTGCGGCCATTGACGACCAGATCGCAGCCTGCCTCTGCCAGTGCCATGGCGCAGCCGCGTCCCAAGCCTTTGCTCGAAGCGCAGACGATGGCCTTCTTGCCGCGAATGCCGAGATCCATGGTGATTTTCTCCTCTGATTGCCGCGGCAACCTATCCGGATGGCTGGACCAATCGCAACCGTCATACGGTTGTTGCATGAATCGGGGCATAGCCTCACCGAAAGCAACGGTGACAAATGATGTCCGGCGCAGAGCCCTGCACTTTCCGCAGCATGTTCATCTCCGACGTCCATCTCGGATCGAAGGCGGCGAAGGCCGAGTTCCTGATCGATTTCCTGCGCCATCACGATGCCGATATCATCTATCTCGTCGGCGACATCGTCGACGGCTGGCGCTTGAGACGGAGCTGGCATTGGCCGCAGAGCCACAATGACGTCGTCCAGAAGTTGCTGCGCAAGGCGCGCAAGGGCGCCAGTATCACCTACATCGCCGGAAACCATGACGAGTTCGCGCGCCAGTTCCAGGGCGTTCATTTCGGCGGCATTGTCGTCGCCGACCGCGCCATCCATGAGACCGCCGATGGCAAACGCCTTCTTGTCATCCATGGCGACCAGTTCGACACCGTCGTCCATAATGCGCGCTGGCTGGCCTATCTCGGCGACTACGCCTATGACGCGGCGATGCTGGTAAACCGCGTCATCACGCGCCTGCGCCAGGTGCTCGGCCTGCCTTACTGGTCGTTCTCGTCCTGGGCCAAGGTCAAGGTCAAGAAGGCGGTGAATTTCATCGGCTCGTTCCAGACCGTGCTGACCGAGGAGGCGCGCCGCTCGCATGTTGACGGCGTGATCTGCGGGCACATCCACCATGCCGCGATCGAAAGCTATGAGGACGTGCAATACATCAACACCGGCGATTGGGTGGAGAGCTGCACGGCGGTGGTCGAGCATTTTGACGGCCGGATGGAGATCCTGCACTGGGCGCATGTCCTGCCTGAGACGCCGGTCGGCAGCGAAGTGCTCGTGCCGATCGACATCAAGGGCAGGGCAGTCCAGGCGGCTTGACCAAATCCGGCCGCATCTCGCTTCAATCGGTTAGTCCAGCGGTTTCATCGACTTTTTCGCCGTGTTAAGCAGCGGCAGGTGTGGCGGGCCGACCCGGCTGAATGCCGTGCCGACGGATCGCCTGTCAATGTCCTCGCTGCCGCCGCTTTCGCCCGAACAGCTCGTCAAGCCACGCCATTTCGAACTGCGCATGAGCTTGATCTTCTTTACGCTCTTCGTTCCGCTCGGAACGCATGTGCCCTATTTCCCGCTGTGGCTGCAGGCAAAAGGGTTCCACGCCGAGCAGATAGCCGTGATGCTCGCCGCGCCGATGTTCCTGCGCGTAGCGACGACGCCTTTTCTTACTGCGCTGGCAGACAAAGCGAGCGACCGCGCCAATGTCTATGTTGCGCTGGTCGCCGCATCGCTGATCCTGTCCGCCGGCTACCTCCTGCCGCCGACCTACGCAACGGTACTTGCCGTGTCGTTGGCCCTGACGGTCGTCTGGACGCCGCATTCGCCGATTGCCGATTCGCTCGCCCTTTCAGGTGTTCGCCGCTTCGGCTCGAATTACGCAAGCATGCGCAAATGGGGCTCGATCTCCTATCTCTGCGCCAATCTCGCCGGCGGTTTCATCCTGTCGGCGAGCGGTGCCCAGGCTGTCCCGGTGATCATCTTCGCGGCGCTGTTTGCCGCGCTAGCCGCCGGACTGATTGCGCCGCGCCTCGGCCGTCCACGCCGCGCCTCGCCGCTTTCGGCCGCCGATATCCAGCAATCGGCACCGAAACTCCTCAACCGGTACTTCCTCTATTTTTCGACAGGCGTCGGCGTCATCACCGCCAGCCACGCATTTCTCTACGGTTTCGTGTCGATCTACTGGAAGTCGATCGGCATCAGCGATTCGGTTGTCGGGCTTCTGTGGGGGTGGGGCGTCGTCGCCGAGATATGCATGTTCGTCGTTTTCACCCGCGCTTTCGCCTCCTTCTCGGTCGTCTCGATCATGCTGATTGCCGGGATTGGCGCAATCGTGCGCTGGTTCGCCTTTCCGCTGATCTGGCCGCTTGGGCTTGGCGTTGGCGGGTTTTTCGCGATCCAGACGCTGCACGCGGTTTCGGTGGCGCTGGTGCTGATCGGCCTGCAAAAGATGATCGGTGAGACGGTCGCGGAAGAACGCACCGGGGCGGCGCAAGGCATCGCCTACTTCTCCAATGGCTTCTTCATGGCGGCGGCGACGCTGATTTCCGGTCCTCTTTACGACCGCTTCGGCGCGAATGGCTTCTTTGCGATGATCCCGATCGCTCTGACGGGCCTGGCTCTGATCGGGCTTGCCGCGCGTTCAGCCCCACAGCGCCCGCTCGGGCGGTGACACCAGCGAACCTTGGTAGACGAGACCGGGAACGCGGTCGCTGGCCAGCAGCAGCGGACCGTCGAGATCGACGAAATCGGCATCCTGCGCCAACAGCACGGCCGGCGCCATCGCAAGCGATGTGCCGACCATACAGCCGACCATGACACCAAGACCCAGTTCCCGGGCGCGGTCGCGAAGCACGAGTGCAGCGGTCAGGCCACCCGATTTGTCGAGCTTGATGTTGACGGCGTCGTAAAGGCCGACAAGCGCTTCAAGGTCCTTCGCCTCGTGCACGCTTTCGTCGGCACAGATCGGTACCGGATGTGCGATGTGGCGAAGAATACCGTCATGTCCCGCCGGCAGCGGCTGTTCGATCAAGGCGATACCGTGCTCGGCGGCAAAGGCGAGGTTTGCGACGATATTGTCGTCATTCCAACCCTCATTGGCGTCGAGAATGATTCGGCTGTCGGGTGCTGCCGCCGTCACTGCACGGATGCGCGCGATGTCGTTGTCGCCGCCGATCTTGACCTTGAGTAGCGGGCGCTGGGCGTTAGCGCGGGCCTGCGCCGCCATCGCCTCCGGCTCGGCGAGCGACAATGTATACGCCGTCTCAAGCGGTCGTAACGGAACGGTTCGTATCGTATGCGCCACGGGTGTTCCGCTGATCTTCGCTTCCAGGTCCCAGAGCGCGCAGTCGATGGCACTGCGTGCCGCGCCGGCAGGCATGGCATCGAGCAGGGCGATGCGGCTGATGCCGCGCGCGATCTCGCTGCGCATCGCCTCGATCGCGTCGCGCACACCCTCCATGGTTTCGCCATAGCGCTTGTAAGGGATGCATTCGCCGCGTCCTGTACGGCCGTTTTCGGCAATGGCACAGGAAATCACCTCCGCTTCCGTCTTCGAGCCGCGCGAAATGGTAAAGGTCCCGGCTATCGGAAAGCGCTCGGCCTCGACCGAAATGACACGCGCCATATTTTTCTGCTCCGGCTGTGCAACAAGGAGGATATCGGCAAATCGACAGGTCGGCCCCGTCAGGCTAAACAGGACGCCATGTTGACCATCCGCAAACGCGACGCAAGCGGCCCTGCCAAGGAGCCCGACCACCAGCCGCGCATCGCGATCGGCGAGGAGGGCGGCGTTCTCGGCTGCGCTTTCTCGGGAACCTGGACGACACGTACTGTTGCCCTGGTCGATGCCGAGATGCGTAAGATCGAGAAGCGCGGCGGCTTCAAGACGCTGGCGCTCGACCTTTCACAAATCGAGAAGATGGACACTGCCGGGGCGTGGCTGATCGACCGCCTGGTCAGCAGCTTCGAAAAAAAGGGCGTCGAGATCACGATGCAGGGGCAGAGCGAGATCGCCTCGATCCTGCTTGGCGCCGTCGGGGACGCCGTTCGTCGCGAGCCCGAATCAGGTCCAGCAAAGCCGCCCAACTTCATGATTCGCGGGCTCGAGGCGGTTGGCCGGCGCGTTTATGAGATGCGCGACGATTTCCTGGCCGCAATGAATATCCTCGGCGCCACGATACGCGGCTCTCAGATGAAGCTTGGCCGCGGCCATGCCGTCAACATGGCGGCGATCTTCAACCAGATCGATCGCATGGGTGTCGGCGCCATACCGGTAGTCGTGCTGATGTCGGCCATCGTCGGTGCGATCGTCGCCCAGCAAGGCGCTTATCAGCTCAGCTATTTCGGCGCCGACATCTTCGTCGTCGACCTGGTCGGGGTGCTGATCCTGCGCGAGCTCGGCGTGCTGATGACGGCGATCATGATCGCCGGCCGCTCCGGCAGTGCGATCACCGCCGAGATCGGCTCGATGAAGATGCGCGAGGAGGTCGATGCGCTGAAGGTGATCGGTCTTAATCCAATCGGCGTGCTGGTGTTTCCGCGGCTGGTCGCGCTGGTCGTCGCGCTGCCTTGCCTGACGATCATCGCCAACTTTGCCGCGCTGGGCGGCGGCATTTTGGCTGCATGGCTCTACTCCGATATTGCACCGGCAGCGTTCATCGACCGGCTGCGTGTCGCAATCGACCTCAGCACCATCTTTGCCGGCCTGATCAAGGCGCCGTTCATGGCCATGATCATCGGCATAATTGCCTCGGTCGAGGGCATGAAGGTTGGCGGCAGCGCCGAATCGCTTGGCCAGCATGTGACCGCCTCCGTGGTGAAGTCGATCTTCGTGGTCATTATCCTCGACGGGCTTTTCGCCATGTTCTATGCAGCGATCGAGTTCTGAGATGGCGCTGCCGGGCACAAACACGACCAAGGTGGCGGCGAAAGCCAAAGAAGACGAGATCGTGCTGTCGGCGCACGACGTCACGGTGTCGTTCGCCGATCAGGTCGTTCTCGACAAACTGTCGCTCGATATCTGGCGCGGGGAGATTCTCGGCTTCGTCGGTGCCTCCGGTGCCGGCAAATCTGTTCTCTTGCGCACCATCCTTGGCTTGACGCGCAAGCAATCGGGAACAATCAAACTGTTCGGCGTCGACGTCGAGAAGGCAACCGAAAGGGAGCGCCTTCGCATCGACATGCGGCTTGGCGTGCTGTTCCAGCATGGCGCCCTTTTTTCGGCGCTGACGGTCCTCGAAAACGTTCAGGTGCCTATGCGCGAATATCTCGATTTGCCGAAGAAGCTGATGGACGAACTTGCCATGCTCAAGGTCGAGCTGGTCGGACTGCCTCCGGAAGCGGCGCAGAAATTCCCCTCCGAGCTCTCCGGCGGCATGATCAAGCGTGCTGCGCTGGCGCGCGCCCTGGCACTCGACCCGGACATCGTTTTTCTCGACGAACCGACGTCCGGGCTCGATCCGATCAGCGCGGCTGAGTTCGACGAATTGGTCGTCAAGCTGCGCGATACGATGGATTTGACCGTGTATATGGTCACGCACGATCTCGACACGCTGTTTACGGCGTGCGACCGCGTGGCGGTGCTTGGCAAAAAGAAAGTGCTGGTCGAGGGCACGATCGACGACATGCTCAGGAGCGAGGAACCCTGGGTAAAATCCTATTTCCGCGGAAAACGCGCCCGGCAACTTGATCTTGCGGCGCGCGCATAGCCATAAGTGAGCAATGGAAACCAGGGCCAACTACGTCATTGTCGGCATTTTCACGCTGGCCGCGATCCTCGCGGCTTTCGCTTTCGTCTATTGGACGGCCGCGATCGGCGACAGGGGTGAGACGGCGATGCTGCGCGTGCGCATCCCGGGCTCGGCTTCCGGCCTTGGCCGCGGCAGCTTCGTGCTGTTCAACGGCGTCAGGGTCGGTGAGGTCAAGCGCGTCTATATCGACGTCAACAATCCGACCGCCGCCATCGCCGACACCGAGATCGGCCGGAATACGCCGATCACCAAGTCGACGCAGGCCGATATCGGGATCGTCAGCCTCGCCGGCCAGGCCAGTATCGAATTGAAGGGCGCCGACCCCAAGGAAGTGAACCTTCTCGACCAGGCGGAAGCGGAGGGCAAGGTCGCCGAGATCGTCGCCAATCCGTCGGCGGTCACCAACCTTTTGCAAACGGCGCAGAACATCTTCACCCGCGCCGACAAGGTCCTTTCGGAGCTCGAAGGCTTCACCAAGGATGTTCGCGGGCCGCTGACGCAAACCGTCAACAATGTCCAGACCTTCTCCGATGCACTGGCCAGGAATGCGGACGGCGTCGACAAGTTCCTGGCCAGCGTCAGCTCGCTGGCGGACGAACTGAAGGGTGTTTCGGGCAAGCTCGACGGCACCCTGAAGGCGGCGGAAGGGCTACTCAACGCCGTCGACAAGGACCAGATCAAGAGCATCGTCGCCAATGTCGACACAGTCACTTCCAACCTGAAGGAAACCAGCAAGCAGTTCGACACGGTCATCAAGAACGTGGACACCGCGGTCGGCTCGATCAACGACTTCGCCCAGAAGACGCAAGGCACGCTGGCCAAGGTCGACGGCGTTCTCGACGGCATCGATCCGGCTGAGGTTCGCACCGCGCTGGCCAATATCCAGAAGGCCAGCGAAAACGCCAACGAGGCTGCCGCCGACATCGCCAAGGTGACCAACAAGTTCGCAAACCGAGCCGACGACATCGATGAAACCATCAAAGACGCGCACCAGCTCGCAGGACGCCTCAACGATGCCTCGGTGCGAGTCGACGGTATCCTTGCCAAGGTCGACAAACTGCTCGGCTCCGGTCAGGCCGACGGCGTCATGGCCGATGCGAGGGCGACGCTCAAATCGTTCAAGCAGGTCGCCGACACGCTGAACGCCCGCCTCGGCACCATCACCGACAATCTGGCGCGGTTCTCGGGACAGGGGCTGCAAAACGTCGAATCGCTGGTCCAGGACAGCCGTCGTTCGATCAACCGCATCGAAGAGGCGGTGACCGACCTCAGCCGCAATCCACAGCGGATCCTGTCCGGCGGCGAGGGTGAGGTCCGGCAGTTCGACGGCAGGGTGCGCCGTTGACTTCGGCCTGCGCCCACCGCAAGAACATAGCTTGCGGATGCGCGTTGTTTCCACGATCCGGGGGGGATCGCGTTTGAAGTCGATCAGTTCAGGCAGCGTCAGATCGAGTGGGTTCAAGGCCGGAGCGGCACTGCTGGCGCTTTCGCTCGCCGGCTGCGCGGCGCTGGGCGGCAAGCCGGCGCCGCTGGATACGTTCGAGCTTTCGGCGCCGTCGCTGGAAGCGCGTGCCCACAGCCGCCGCCAGATCCTCATCGCCCAGCCATCGGCGCTCAAGGCGCTGGACAGCCAGAACATCGTCATCAAGCCATCGCCGCGATCGATCCAGTATCTCAAGGGCGCGCAATGGGCCGACCGGCTGCCGATGATCGTACAGGCGCGGCTGGCAGAGACGTTCCAGCGCTCGGGCAGCTTCACCGGCGTCGGCAAGCCAGGCGAGGGGCTGGCGATCGACTATCAGGTGATCGTTGAGATCCGCTCGTTTGAGGTGCGTGTCGATGGCGGCGAACATGCCGAGGTCGAGCTGTTCGTGCGCCTATTGAATGACCGCAACGGTGAAGTGCGCGCTTCGAAGACGTTTAGCGCCATCGCGCCCGTTTCGGGCAATGGCAACCAGGCCTATGTCGGCGCGCTCGATGCCGCGTTCGGCGATGCGGCCGGGCAAATCGTCCGCTGGACGGACACCGTGATCTGAACCGGGCTAGCTGCTGTGAGGCGGCTGGAGACCGAAGCAGCTCACGGAGCGTATTCGACAAGCGTATGATCTTCGCCCGCGAGTTCATCGTTGATGATTGAGGCTATGGTTTCCCAATCACCTCCAGCCAGCCCTGCGCCAATTTTCGGGTAGCCGATTCTTTTGCCCGCGAATTTACCTTTGACGGCCTGCATGACTTTTCGAATTGCCTGGTAGTCGGCTTTCACGCCTTTGCCCTGCCAATGGAACTGAGTGTAGCCGTTGACAACATGGAAAATGCGGCTGCCTCGCTTGATTTCGGCAACGGATATGCTTCCCAGCTTGGCTGGGTCACCCTTCAATGTCGCGCAATCCGCAGCATATGCTTCGGGAAAACGCTGCTTTATGGAAAGAGCAATTCCTTTGCCCATCTGGCACTGGCAGTTGCATCCATGCACAATGACATCGAACGTTCCGTCGAGCGCAAGCTGAAGCAGATCACCGCGAATTGTCTGCATTGCCACGAGATACCGGCCTCTGCTCTGGGCGCAAACATCCGACCAAATCAGGAGATTTGCGGACTATCTTTTTCAGTATCGGGTCTAAGCAGAAAGGGCAGAGTGCACTTTCTGTTTTCCTGTCCCGCCGCTTAGTGCAGACGGCCGCTAGCATGGGCAAGCATGGTGTAGACCTTGCCGGTGTCCGACGTCAGGTAGGTCTGCGCCATGATGTTGTCGCGGTCGTTGCGCGACACGTCCTTGAGCAGCTTTTCGAAATCGTCGCAGTAACGATCGACAGCAGCGCGGAACTCCGCCTCTGACTGATATTTGCGGCGGATCTCGTCGAACGTCTGCTGGCCCTTCAGCGTGTAAAGTCGGCGCGTGAAGACGTCGCGCTCGCCGCGCCGGTAGCGGTTCCACAACTCGATCGAGGCGTCGTGATCGATGGCGCGTGCGATATCGACCGAGAGCGAGTTCAGCGATTCCACGACATGAAGCGGCGAACGCGCAGCGGGAGCCGGGCGCGGCGCTTCGGCAGGCGCTGCCGGCTTGGCGTCGTCTTCGCGTGATGCACCGGTCAGGAGGTCACGCACCCAACCGCCCTGCGGCGTGCGGCCGTTGGGGTCGCGCTGGCGCGGCGCTTGGTCTGCGGGACGTTCGAGGTCGAGCGTGCCGCGCAGCGCCGTCTCGCCCGAAGGCGCCTGCGGTGCACGGCGCTGTTCGGGAGCCGGAGCCGGGCGACGTGGCGGTTCGGCGGGGCGTGCGGCAGGCGCTTGCGGCGCCGGACGCAGGTTGCGCTGTTCCGAACTGTCGGCGCTGCGGCCAGATTTCGCAACGATTTCAGAAAGTTCCTTCAGCGCGTTGATCTGCTCTGAAACGGCACGGCGGATAGCCGTGGTTGATTCCTTTGCCTCTTCCGGCATCTCGATGACGCCTTTCTTAAGCTCGGCCCGGGTGAGGTCGAGCTCGCTCTTGATCGAGCCGGCGGTACGCCGCATCTCCTCGGTCGCATCGGCAAAGCGCTTGGTTGCCGAATCGACCACTTCGGAAATCGCGGTACGGATCTTGTCGGCGGATTCCAGCGTCTTGCCCTCGGCGTTCTGCAGCGTCTGGCCGACCAAATTCTCGAACGAGCGCATGACCCTTTCGAGATCTTCCGACTTCTTGACAAGGCCGACGGCGAGGTCCTCCAGCGACGATTGCCTTTCGAGCGTGTGCTCAAGATTGCTCTGGGCCGAGCTCAACAGGTCCGAGGCACTGGAAAGCAACCGGCTGTGCTCGTCGAACTTGGTGGCGATTGAAGCAACCTCGCGTAAGGTCGACGACGACAGCTCGGTGAGCCGCGTCGTGTTCGAATCGACCAGACGCGCCGAACTGGCGAAGGTCTGCGCGGTCTTTTCCGTGGTCGCCGCGAAGCTTTGCGTGCTCCCGGTCAGGCGTTCGTCGACCTGGCCGAGATTGGTCGCCGCCTGCTCGATCAATTGACCGAGCTGCGAGCTGGAGGTGGTCATGCGGCCGATGAGGTCGGCAACGCTGTCGGCAAGCGTCGAGCGCGCGCCTTCGACGGCCGACAGGGTTTCGGCCGTGCGGCTGGCGATGGCGTCGACGAGGGCGGCGTTTTGATTGCGCAGCTTCTCGGTCGCACGTTCGGTGACCTCTTCCATGCTCTTTTGCAGCTCGGAGCCGCCCTGGGCGAAGCGCTCGACCAGAGGCCGCGCCGTCTCGTCCAGGATTTTCGATATTTCTGCCGAACGGGCCGCAAGCATCGTACTGAGCTCGCGAGTATTGGCACCGATGGTCTTTGCAGCGTCATTGGTGCTCTGACCGATATGCTGGCCGACCGCGGTGAAGGTTTCGGCGATGGTGTTGGCACGCGAGACCAGTTGCGCTTCGGCACCCGAGACTTGTTCGTTGAGCTTTTGGCCCATTGTCTCGGCGGAGTAGGCGAGGCGGTTCTCGACGGTGGCGACCTGCTCCTCGACGCGGGCCGCAGTGGCGGCAGCACTCGATGCCAGGCGTTCGTCGGCACCGGCAAGCAGCTGCTCGATTTCACGGGCATGGACGGCGAGTTCCTGGCCAGTCTGCCTGGCGCGTTCGGCAACCCGCTGCTCGGTGCTGGTGAAGGCACCGACAATGGTGTCGGCATGTTCGCCGATTGCGGTGCTGCTGTCAGCGATACGGGCCACCAGGCGATGATCGGCCTCCTCGAAGATGCGGCCGATCTCGGACGCACGGGCCGAAAGTGCTTCAGAGCCTTCGGCAATGCGCGAAATAAGTTGCTGGTCGGCGGCATCGAAAATGCGACCGAGATCCGACGCACGTGCCGCGAGAGCTTCGGCGGATTCGCCGATGCGCACGCCCAGCCGCTCGTCGGCTGTTTCGAAATTGCGCAGGATGTCGCCGGCACGCGCAGCCAGCGACTGGGCCGTTTCGATGGCGCGAGAGACCAGCCTGTGGTCCGCCGCGTCGAAGGTACCGGCAATCTCACTTGCCCGGGCTGCCAGCTGATCGGCCGTTTCCTGGGCACGCGCGAACAAGGTGTTCGACGTGTCGTCGACGCGGGCAATCAGTGCGCTCGACGTATCCTCGGCGCGGGCGGCGAGGCGACGATCCGCCTCCTCGAAGGTGCGGGCGATGTCCTCCGCCCTGGCGAGCAGGGCGGCCGAGGTCTGCTCGGCGCGCTCGGCGATCTTGCGGTCGGCATCGCTGAATGCCGCGCCCGCCTGCTCATGCAGCGCGCTGGTAACTTCCATGACCTTCTCGCGCAGCGCGCCGGCGACGAAGACCGCGCTTCTTTCGAGCACACTGCGCACGTTGTCGACACCCGTCGACAGCGCCCGCTCCATTGTGCTGGCGCGCTCTTCAATGATGCCTGTCTGCCGGCTGAACGCCTGCTCGATCTTTTCTACGTCCGCAGCGATCGCATCGGAGATGTCGGTGCTCCTGGCGGCGATCTGGTCGATATGGCCGGACAGCGAACGGTCGACATCCTTGCGCGTTTCGGCGAGCCTGGAGAGATCGTCCTGCAATGCGCGGGTCAGCATGTCGCGGCCCTCGCTCAGCTTGCCGACATGACCGGCGACGATCTCGTCGACTTCGCTGCGGCTCATTGCAAGCCTCTCCAGATCGGCTTCCAACGCGCGCCTGAGTATGTCGCGGCCTTCGGCCAGTTTCTCGACCTGACCGGCAACCAGCCCGTCGATGCTCGAGCGGCTTTCGGCCAGCTTGGCGAGATCGTCCTCGAGCGCCTTCGACAGGGTCGAGCGGTCCTGGACGAGCTTCTCTGCGTGGGTTGCGACAAGGCTGTTCACGTTGCCGAGATCGGCTTCCAGCGCACGCGAAAACTGCGCGCGATTGTCGGTCAATAGCTGCGACTGATCGGCGATGGCGCCCCTGATCGTGCTGAGATCGGCCTCCAAGGCGCGCTTGAGGATGTCGCGGCCTTCGGCCAGCTTCTCGACCTGGCCGGAAACCAGTCCGTCGATGCTCGAGCGGCTTTCGGCCAGCTTGGCAAGATCGTCTTCCAGCGCGCGCTTGAGGATGTCGCGACCCTCGGCCAGCTTCTCGACCTGGCCTGCGACCAGGCCGTCTATGCTCGACCGGCTTTCTGCCAGCCTGGCGAGATCGTCCTCGAGCGCCTTCGACAGGGCCGAACGGTCCTCGGCGAGCTTGTTCATATGTTCGGAGACGACGCCCCGCACGGTCTCGAGATCGGTCTCCAGTGCCCGTGACAGCTGACCGCGATCCTCCGCCAGCTTCTCGGATTGACTGGCTATAACGCCCTTGACGGTGCTCAGATCGGCTTCGAGCGCGCGCTTGAGGATATCGCGGCCCTCAGCCAGCTTTTCCACCTGGCCGGCAACCATCACATCGATGCTCGAGCGGCTTTCGGCCAACTTGGCGAGATCGTCTTCGAGCGCCTTCGAAAGGGTCGAACGGTCTTCGGTGAGCTTGTTCATGTGATCGGAGACAACGCCCCGCACGGCCTGCAGGTCGCTCTCCAGTGCCCGCGACAACTGGCCACGGTCTTCCGCCAGCTTTTCAGACTGGCTGGCGATGACGCCCTTGATCGCGTTCAGGTCCGATTCAAGCGCGCGCTTGAGGATGTCGCGGCCTTCGGCCAGCTTCTCGACCTGGCCGGCAACCAGCCCATCGATGCTCGACCGGCTTTCGGCCAGCTTGGCAAGATCGTCTTCAAGCGTCTTCGAAAGCATGCTGCGGTCATCGGCGAGCCTGCCAGAATGATCGGCGATCAGGCTCCTGATGTCGGACAGGTCGTTATCGAGTGACTGGGAAAGGCCGCTGCGGTCTTGCGCCAGTTTCGCCGAATGGGCCTCGATGAGGCCATTGATGCCGGCGATGTCGGCTTCCAGCGCGCTGGCGAGTATGGCGCGACCCTCGGCGATCTTTTCGACCTGACCGCCGACGAGGCCGTCGATGCTGGCGCGACTCTCTGCCAGCTTGCCGAGGTCGGCCTCGAGCGCGCGCGAAAGGATGCTGCGGCCTTCGGCGAGCTTGCCGACATGCCCGGCAACCATTTCATCAATTATCGTGCGGGTTTGCACGAGTTTTCCAGAGTCTTCGTTCAAGGCCTGGGCAAGCCTGTTGCGACCCTCTTCAAGGCTTTCGAGATGGCTGCCCAGCGAAGCGTCGATCGCTGCGCGCGATTCGTTGACCTTGCGCAGATCCTCTTCAAGGGCGCGCGAGATCAGGCCGCGGCCTTCGGCTAGCTTCTGCACCTGGTTAGCCACCGCTGCGTCGATTTCGGCGCGACCTTCGGCGAACTTCGCCAGATCGGCCTGCATTGCCGCCGCCATCCGGTCGCGGCTTTCGGAAAGCTTGCGGCTGTGGTTCTCGACGGCTTCCTCGATGCCGGCGCGAGCATCGGCAAGCCGCTCGATGTCCGTATCGAACGAACGCGATACGACATGGCGCGCCGCTTCCATGCGCCCGGCGAAATCGCCGGCGCGGGCTTCAAGCATGGTCGAGGTCGATGAAATGATGTCGGCCATGTCGGCGCCGATCTGGGTCTTGCCCTGATCGATCATCGCAGACAGCGTCTCCTTGCTATCCTGGAAGGTGTGGGCGATTTCGCGGGCGCGCTCGACCAGCGTCTCGTTGATCTGGCGTGCGCGAGCCTCCAGCGCGGCGTTGAGCTTCTGCGTGCCGGTGTCGAGCGCCTCGGCGCGGGTCTGGAACTCGCTGATCAGCGCCTGGCCACGTTCGGCAAGCGTCCGCTCGATGCCGTTGAGGCTGGCTTCGAATTCCGAATTGAGTGTGCGGGCGGCACCGCCGAGCAGCGACACCATGCCGCTCGTGCGGTCGTCGAGCAGGTCGGTCAGTGACCGTGTCAGGCCATCGGTGGTGTCCGTCAGCTTGGCGATCCGGGTGTCGAGCAGGCTGGCGAAGGCCTCGCCCGACGTCGACAGCCGATCGGTGATCGATTCGAGCCGGCCTTCCACCGAATCGAAGATCGACATCGAGCTTCCGTTGATCCTGTCGATCAGCGTGTCGCCGGATTCGTTGATCGTCATCGACAGCTTGGTCGAGGCGTTGAGAATGCTGTCGCGAATGATATCGCTGGCGGCGTTGATCTCGTCTTTCAGTGTCTCGTGGGCGCCGGTGATCGAGGCGCGCACGCGCTCGGCATGAGTGACGACCGCTTCGCGCTCGCTGCCCAGCCCGTCGACCAGCGAGCGGATGCGGGACTCGTTCTCTGAATAGGAGCGCTCGATCTGGTTCACCTCGCTGTGGACCAGCGTTTCGAGCTCGACGGCACGCGCAAGCGTGCGTTCGATGCCTTCGCCCATGGCTGCCACCTCGCGGCGAACCGCTTGGCCGATCATCATGACGCGATCCTGGGCAAGATTTTCCGGCTCGGCCAGACGGAAGGCCACCTCGGTCATCGACTGCGCGGCAAGGCGCATCTCCTGAGCGCGGCGAATCATCACTGCGAATGCCCAGAACAGGATGACGGGCACGATTGCCGCGACCGCCAGGCCGATCAGCTCCGGACGGGCGAAAAACTGATCGAAGGTGCGGATGTTCCAGATGCCAGGTCCGAACAACAGGTTCGCAAGGCCGCCAGCGCCGGCGATCCAGGCCAGCGAAACGAAAGCCACGACCCAGTAGATCGTGTTCGAGGCGCGCCGATTGAGGGTGTGCAGGAGCGTCTTATAGTCTTTTTGACGATCGTCGTTGGCCGGCGAGAAAGCTGCCGGCTGCGAGCCATTGCGCGTTGCGACAGGACGCAACTCAGCCGGCTTGGCCTTTGGCGCGGGATTTGCGATCTGGCTTTGATTGGCGGCAGGTGCCGCGTTCTGGGTCTGGTCCGGGGCAGGCGCTTCGTTCTGGCTGCGACCTTCGCGCGCCAGCTCGTCGGCGGCTTGCGATATTTGCGCTTCGAGATCTTCCATGGATGCAGCCATGTCGAAGTCGCCGCCGGCATCGCCGCTCAGATCGATATCAAGTGCCTTTTCAAGTTCCCTGGCTACGTCGCTGTCGAGCGTTCTTGTCGTCGTTGGTTTCTTCGCCATGCCTTCGCTACCCTGTACAAGCTGCCGCGGGACTTATGGTTCTGCTTATTGATTCTGCCTAGCGTGTCCCGCGCAGGAGGCTGAAAATGGACCTGTCGTATCGTAATGACACAGCCGGGTAAAGAAAACATGCATTCCGCCCGATACGTAAAACTTTAAATATAAGGTTAACACAGCCGTGATTCCGGCGCCGTTATCGCGACATTTTTCCGGGCCAATCATTAACCCGTTGTCCACCGGATACGCCTAGTTTTTGCGGCGGTCGAAGAAGAACGGAGTCTCAAAGTGATACGTGGCGAAAACGGCATTGCCTTCTCGATGCCCGGCGGCGACGTGTCGGGGACAGCCGGGGCGCGGCCGATCGACCTGGCGCATCTTGCGCGCCAGACGATGGGCGATCGGAGCCTCGAGCAGGAGGTGCTGGCTCTGTTCGTGCAGCAGGCGCTGTCGGTGCGCGACAAGATCGTCGATGCGGATGTCAGGCAGCGGCTGCTATTGGCACACGGGCTCAAAGGCTCGGCGCGCGGGGTCGGCGCCTTCGCCATTGCCGATTGCGCCAGCGCGATCGAATGCCGGCCCGAAGACGCCAGCACGCTGAAGCGGCTTGGCTCGCTGATCGAAGAAGTGCGCGACTTCGTCGCCGCCATCAGCCGGTAGCGCTTATTCCCAAAACGCCACACAGCGGCGCTTTGGCGCCGCAGTTGACTTGTCCGGCAGAGTGATTATGTCGGCTCAGACTCCCTTCAGGTGACAAATGACCAAGCTGACCTTCATCGCCCATGACGGCACGCATTTTGACGTGGATGCCGAAAACGGCTCGACCGTCATGGAAAATGCGATCCGCAATGCGGTGCCGGGAATAGAAGCGGAATGCGGCGGCGCCTGCGCCTGCGCGACCTGCCATGTTTATGTCGACGAAGCCTGGACGGCGGAGGTCGGCGAGCCGGAAGCCATGGAAGAGGACATGCTGGATTTCGCCTACGAGGTCCAGCCGAACTCGCGGCTGTCATGCCAGATCAAGGTGCGCGACGCCCTCGACGGGCTGGTCGTGCGTGTGCCGGCCCGCCAGGGCTGAAGCCGATTTTTGCGGCTGCCGCTTGGCAGCGGACCAATGGTCATGCAGTGTCGCGCCGTTTTCCCATAAAGGCGCATGCTTCATGACCGCTATCACCAAGACGGACGTACTCATTGTCGGGGCAGGGCCTATCGGCCTGTTTGCCGTATTCGAGCTCGGCCTCTTCGACATGAAGTGCCATCTGATCGACATACTCGACCGGCCCGGCGGGCAATGCGCCGAACTCTACCCGGAAAAGCCGATCTACGACATTCCGGCTTGGCCCTCGATCTCGGCGCAAGGCCTGGTCGACAAGCTGCTTGAGCAGATCGCGCCGTTCAAGCCCGAATTCACCTATAGCCGCATGGTTTCGAGCCTGGAAAGGCTGGACGACGGCAGCTTCCGCGTCATTACCGACGAAAACGAGGTGTTCGAAACCAAAATTGTGGTGATTGCCGCCGGCGGCGGTTCGTTCCAGCCGAAGCGGCCGCCGATTCCAGGCATCGAACCCTATGAAGGCAAGAGCGTGTTCTACTCGGTGCGCCGGATGGAGGACTTTCGCGGCCATGACCTCGTCATCGTCGGCGGCGGCGATTCGGCGCTCGATTGGACGCTGAACCTGCAGCCGGTCGCCAAGAGCGTGACGCTGGTGCACCGGCGGCCCGAATTCCGCGCAGCGCCCGACAGTGTCAACAAGATGTATGCCATGCAGGAGATGAAGCAGCTGGAATTCCAGGTTGGACAGGTGACTGGCCTGACCGGCAGCGACGGCCAGCTAGTCTCGGCCACGATCAAGGGGCCGGAGGGCGATGTCGAAGTGCCGTGCACGCGGATGCTGCCGTTCTTCGGCCTGACGATGAAGCTCGGCCCAATCGCCGAATGGGGGCTCAACCTCCACGAGAACCTGATCCCGGTCGACACCGAAAAATTCCAGACGTCGGTTCCCGGCATCTTCGCCGTCGGCGACATCAACTGGTACCCCGGCAAGCTGAAGCTGATCCTGTCGGGCTTCCACGAGGTCGCCTTGATGGCGCAGGCAGCCAAGCGCATCATCAGCCCCGGCGAGCGCATCGTATTCCAGTATACGACCTCGTCGACCAGCCTGCACAAGAAGCTCGGCGTGGTCGACTGAAGCTCGCCGGATTTCGCCGGACAGGTCTATTCGGCCAGGGTTGGGGCCACAGCCTCGGCATGGCCGCGAAGCGTTTTCTCCGGCATCAGCCAGAGCGTGATGAGCGACAACAGCAAGATCGCGGCCGCGGCAAGAAAGATCATCACGAACGGCATGGCCGAGGCGATATGGCCGGCCGGCTGCGTGCCTTCGCTGGCCAGCGGCAGCCCGTAACCAAGGGCGACGGCACCGAGCATAGCGACGCCAAGCGCGCTGCCCAGCGAGCGCAGGAAGGTGAGAACGCCGGTCGCCACGCCAAGGTGCATACGATCGACGGCGTTCTGGACCGAGACGGTGGCAACCGGAAAGGTCGTGCCTGTGCCCAGGCCTACGCAGGTCGTCAACACCTCGACGAGCAACAGTGAGGCATGCCCGGCGACCAGGCTGAGCACGCTGAGGCACAGGATCGAGAAAACAGTTCCGATCATGGCAATGCGTTTATAGTGAAAAAAGCGCGGGATCATTCGCGCGCTGAAGGTCGCACCGGCCACCGTGCCGAGCATCAGCCCAAGCAACGCGGTGCCCGATTGACTGACTGACAGGCCGACGACCGACTGCAGGTAGACCGGCAGATAGACCGACAAGCCGACATTGGCGGCCTGCAGCAGGAACATCGACAATGTGCCGGCGAGAACGATCGGATTGCCGAGCACTTCGAGCGAGATCAGCGGTTCGGCCGCGCGCATGAGTCGCAGCGCGAACGCGCTCCAGAACACCGCCGAGCAGGCGAGCAGTCCAAGGATTTCAGGCGACAGCCACGGATACTCGCTGCCGCCCCAGTTCAAGGCAAGCAGCAGCAGCGAGGTGGCCGCGACCAGAAGCAGCGCGCCGAGGCCGTCGATGCGGTGATGTTTTGCGGCGATCGGCAGCTTCTTGAGCGGGTTGTTGATGATCGCCATGGCCAGCAGGCCCAGCGGAATGTTGATCCAGAAGATCAGCGACCAATGCAGATGTTCGGCGAAGGTGCCGCCGAGCAGCGGCCCGGCGATGCTGGCGACGGCCCATGTGCCCGAGATCCAGGCGGCGTATCGGGCCCGCTCGCGCGGCGGCACGAGGTCGCCGATCACGGTCTGCGTCAGGGCGAACAGACCACCGCCGCCGGCGCCCTGGATCGCCCGGCCGACAACCAGGACCAGCATGTTGGGGGCCGTGGCGCTGACCAGCGAACCGGCGAGAAAGATCAGGATTGCAGCATAGACGGTCGGCCGGCGACCATAAATATCGGAGATCTTGCCGTAGAGCGGCGCCACGGCGGTCGCGGTCAGAAGATAGCCGGTCACGATCCATGGCAGATATTCGGCATGCCCGAGCAGACGTGCCATCGTCGGCATCGCCGGCGCGACGATGGTCTGGTCGAGCGCCGCCAGCAGCATCGACAAAAGCACGCCGCCGATGATGGCGTTTTTCTCGGTTTCGGTCAGCGGCGCGCTGGTTTCCACCATCGTTTGCTTGTCGACAGCCTGGTCCATATCCGTTCATCCATTATGCCTGCGTGCACGTCCGCGACGGGCTGGGAAGCATCTAGTACGCCGATTGGCGTTTGCCGGAGGCTGATCCCTGCGAACCTGGCATATGTCGTTCGCTATAGGCCGATTTCGACAGCGGCTCGAAAGTTTTCCGAAGCTGGCACTATGTTTCGGCAAAATTGGCTTTGTCCGACGACGCGGAGTTCAGCCGGGAGCGAGCCGGCCGTTCTCAATGCGCTCGATGCGATAGTGCAAAAGCCGCAGGATGCGGCTTTGGAAATTGGCGCTTTCGACGCGATCGAAGCGCATCTGGTCCTGGTCGTGTTTGGCAAGCATGGCCGCAGTGATTTTTGCGGCTTGGGCCTTTGCCAGTTCGCAGGTCATTTCCGGGTAGCTCGCCTTCAAGGCGTCTTCTAGTTCGCGGCCGTGGTTCTTGGCAATCTCGACGTGGCGTTCCTCATGGCGCTTGATGTCGGCGGACAACGTATCCCAGAACAGCCTGACGCCGGCATCGGCTTTGCGCGGGCGGCGCCACTCAGGAAGGATGACCTTGACCTTGACGGTGACGACAGCGTCGGCAATCCAGCACGAGCCCGGCTTTTGCGCATAGCTGACGCGGGTGGTGAACGCCATCTGGGTAGCTCCCGGATGCCGCGACCCGGTGCTTTTCACCTGAGGCCCGAGTTTCGACAGCTGGGTCTCGATGTCGTCGAGCGTCCTGCCGCCGATCGGGAAATAACTATATGTCTTGACGAGAGTTGCAGCGCCGGCCGGGAATGCGGTCAGAGCGAGCATCAGGGCGCAAAGGAGGGATCGTTTCATCGTGTTGCCTCTTTCCCCACCTTGCTTTACCGCCGTCCTCGGCGCAACGGAATTGATCCCCCGCCATGCCGCGGGATCGAACATGGTTGATGGGCAATGATGACAGGGCGATGGCAGTTGGCGCACGGACGCCATCTCGACCTTGACGGCAAGGCCGTGATCGTCGGCATCCTCAACATCACGCCGGACAGTTTTTCCGACGGCGGCCTGTTCGATGCGCCGGAAAAAGCAGTGGCCCAGGCGCGCCGCATGGTCGAGGAGGGGGCCTCCGTCATCGACATCGGCGGAGAATCGACACGTCCCGGGGCGTCTGCGGTCTCCGCAAAGGAAGAGCAGGCTCGCATATTGCCGGTCATCGAGGCGCTCGCGACGTCTGGCGGAACGCTGATCTCGGTCGATACCTATCGCGAGGATACGGCCCGGCTTGCCGTCCAAGCCGGCGCGCATATCGTCAATGACGTCTGGGGCCTGCAGCGCGAACCGGGCATTGCCCGCGTCGCGGCCGAAACCGGCGCTGGCCTTGTCGTCATGCACACGGGACGGGACCGGCAGAAACTGCCCGACGTGATTGCCGATCAGCTCTTCTTCCTCAGGAAGTCGCTGGAAATCGCGCGGCGGAGCGGTGTTGCCGACGATCATATCGTGCTCGATCCGGGCTTCGGCTTCGCCAAGGAGACGGCCGCGGAAAATCTTGACCTGATGGCACGGTTTTCCGAACTTCATGCGCTGGGTTTTCCACTGATGGCCGGCACATCGCGAAAGCGCTTTATCGGCACAGTCACCGGCCGCGACGCAGCCGCAAGAGGCGCCGGGACCGCGGCCACCAGCGTCATCCTGAGGCTCAAAGGCGCGCATCTCTTTCGCGTCCACGATGTCGCAATCAACGTGGATGCGCTGGCCATCGCCGATGCTATGCTGGCACGTGAGATCGGGGAAAGCTGAGCCATGTATGTCATCCGCATGAAGAACTGCGCCTTCTTTGCCCGGCACGGTGTGCTGGACGAAGAAGAGACGCTCGGCCAGCGCTTTTATGTCGATGCGGCACTCACGGTGGATCCCGGGCGGGCGCTGGTCGAGGATTCCATCGAGGACACCGTCAATTACGGCATCGCCTTTGCGGTCATCGAGAAGATCATTACCGGCGAACGGCGCTTTCTGATCGAAGCGCTGGCGCTCGAAGTGGCGAGGGCGCTGACGGCGCGGTTTCCGCAGATCAAAAAGGCCGAGATCACCGTGCGCAAGCCGAACGCCCCGGTGCCGGGTGTGCTCGATCATGTCGAGGTGACCGTTGTCTGGCCAGAATAGTAACAACAACAACACCGTCTATCTCAGCCTTGGCGGCAATCTCGGTGATCCGGCGACGTCGATGGCTGCGGCACTGGGCATTCTGGATGCCAACGAGAGAACGCGCGTCGTTGCCGTTTCGTCGCTCTACCGCACGCCGCCCTGGGGCAAGCTCGATCAGCCGGATTTCCTCAATGCTGCGGCCGAAATCTCGACCGCGCTCGCGCCACGGGCTTTGCTCGACCTTTGCCTCGACGCCGAGCGAAAACTGAAGCGGGTGCGCGAGGAGCGCTGGGGTCCACGCCTGATCGATATCGACATTCTGGTGTTCGGCGACCGCATCATCCACGAGACCGGACTGGAGGTGCCGCATCCGCGCATGCTGGAGCGCGCCTTCGTGCTGGCGCCGCTGGCAGAAATTGCGCCGGAGCTTGTGGTCGACGGCAAGAGCGTATCGGAGCGGCTGGCCGCCGTCGACACATCGGGCATTGAACGGCTGCCGTCAGGCCGGGATTGGTGGAAAACCTGACGCTGCCGCCATCGGTGCCTGAAATCAGCCGGAGAACCCACCTCCGTCGAGGAACATTTGTTCGTCCGGTGTCGTCTCGCGGCCAAGCATCCTGTTTCGATGCGGAAAGCGGCCGAAGCGCTGGATGATGTCGCGATGCTCGATCGCATATTTCAGATAGATCGGGGCTTTGGCGGCGGTAAGCTCTACCGATTTGAGCTGATCGGCGAGGTCCTCCGAATGCTCATAGGGCAGATAGAGAAAAACGCGGAGCTCTTCGTCGAGTGCCAGGTCATGGCCGGCAGCGATCGCTTTCCCGGCGAAATGCCGCGCCAGCGGGTCCGTGGCGTACATGTGGCCGGTGGCGCGAAAGCAGTTTCGCGGAAACTGGTCGAGCAGGATCATCAGTGCCAGCGACCCTTCGGCGTGTTCGGACCAGCCGTCGCATTCGCGGCGGGCGGCGGCAAAGTGCAGATCGAGAAACCGGGTGCGGAAGTCGGCATCAAAGGCGTCGTTCTTCTCGAACCACGCGTCCTCCCCGGCGTCGCGCCAGAATCTGGTGATCGAGACAGCGCGCTCGTCCAGTTCGTTCATCATTCGCGTCTTTCCAACGTTTAATCGGCCGGTTCGGATTTCTGCAGCACGCCGGCGGTCTCCTCGTTGAGCGCCTGGCCCACGCGCCGTGGCGTGCTGAGCGGCGTCGGGATGGGGGTGCCGATATTGCCTTTGAGGAAGCGCCGCCCGGCGCGGATGCCTTCTGCCTGTTGAAGTTCGAAACGGGCAGCATCGCGGCGGCGGACGTCCTCGACTACCTCGGCGACCTCTTCCGGATCGACGCCGAGAGCTTCCAGTGTCGAGCCGCCGAAGACAAGCGCCGATTCGAACGTCTCACGGAGCTGATAGTCGACGCCGGCACGAATGAGCTGCAACGCCGTGCCGCGGTCGAAAGCCCGCGCCAGCACCGTCAGCAACGGAAACTCCGCCTTGATGAGCTCGGCGATGCGCACGGCGGCATCGGGCTTGTCAACGCAGATCAGCACGGCGCGTGCGCGCCCGGCGCCCGCGGCACGCAGGATGTCCAGCCGCGTGCCGTCGCCGTAATAGACCTTGAAGCCGAAATCGGCCGCCGCCTGGATCATCTCGACCTCATTGTCGATGATCGACACATCAATCCCGCGCAACAAAAGCGGCTGGCTGGCGATCTGGCCGAACCGGCCAAAGCCGATGATCAGCACGCTGCCGGTCAGGCCTTCGGCGACATCGACGCCTTCAAGCGACTGCTCGTCGCGTGGCGTCAGATACCGCAATGCTATGATCGCTAAGGGCGTCAGCACCATGGAAATGATGACGATGGCGGTCAGCATCGCATTGGCCTGGCTATCGATGATACCGACAGCCGCCGCTGCGGAATAGAGGACGAAGGCGAATTCGCCGCCTTGCGCCATGAAGACCGCGCGCTCGAGTGCTTCCCGGTGGCCGGTTTTGAGAATGCGGGCGACGATATAGATGCCGATCGCCTTCATCATCATGTAGGCGACGACATAGATGGCAATGAGCTGCCAGTTGACGACGACCACATGCAGGTCGAGCGACATGCCGACGGCGAGGAAGAACAGTCCGAGCAGAATGCCGCGGAATGGTTCGATGTCGGCCTCCAGCTGGTGGCGGAAGGTCGATTCCGACAAAAGCACGCCGGCCAGGAAGGCGCCCATCGCCATCGACAGGCCGGAAAGCTGCATGGCGAGCGCCGACCCGAGCACGACCAGAAGGGCGGCTGCGGTCATCACCTCACGGGCGCGCGCATCCGCCAGAATACGGAAGAACGGATTGAGCAGATAGCGTCCTGCAAGCACCAGCCCGACGATCGCGGCAAGGCCGATGCCGACCTCCGTCAACCGATCCGACAGGCTCATATCGGCGCCGCCCGGCGCGAGGAAGGCGATCAGCGCCAGCAATGGCACGATGGCCAAGTCTTCCAAGAGCAGGACCGAGACGATGCGCTGGCCCTTGGGCGTGGCCAGTTCGCCGCGTTCTTCCAGCAATTGCATGACGATTGCCGTCGAGGTGAGCACGAAACCGGCGCCGGCGACGAAGGATTGCGCGATAGGAAAACCTCCCGCCAGCCCGACGGCGGTCAGCAGGACCGCGCAGACGCCGACCTGCAGCGCGCCAAGCCCGAAAATCTCGCGGCGCATGCCCCATAGCCGTGACGGCTGCATCTCCAGCCCGATGATGAACAGGAACATGACGACGCCGAGTTCGGCGACATGAAGAATGGCTTCCGATTCGGAAAAGATGCGCAGCCCGAACGGACCGATCACGACGCCGGCCGTCAAATAGCCGAGGATGGAGCCAAGTCCGATGCGCCTGAAGATCGGCACCGCAACGACGCCGGCGGCGAGCAGCGCCACCACCTGGATCAGATCGCCGTTCGATGCCTCTGCCGCCATGCCTGCCGTTCCGCTCTCCTGGGAGTCAAGCGGCCAAGATAGGGGCTTCGGAGCGGATCGAACAGTGCGAATCCGGCGCGTTGTGAAGGCGATATTGCAGGCGCACTGCACAGGATAATGGGCTCCCGGGCGTTGCTTCAGGTTGCGATTACCAAGGGTCCGGCCAAGGCAGCCGACCTCGGGGCCAAGGTCCAGGCGGTCACAACCAAGTACCAGGGCGGCACGACAGCAGCCGAGGCCTGCAAGGCCTATGACGAAGTGATTGCCGCGATCAAGGGTTGAGCACCCATTTGCATATCAAAGAGGGCGGCGCCGTTTGGTTGCCGCCTTTTTCACGCCGAAAGCTCAGTTCGGAGTTATGGAGCCGACCTCGACTGCATCGACCCGCTTCAACTTCATGCCGATGACCGGGACCAGCTGCTGGTCGACGCGCACGGCAACGGTCACCGTCATCGAATTGTCGTCGGGGACAAGCGCCTGCATAACGCCGCGCAACTGATTGCGATTGATGGTGAAAACCACCTTGTGCGCATCGACGACATTGCCGCCGATAATGTCGAGGCCGGAGCCGGCGGCCCCGCCCATAAAGCTGCCCTTGTAGCCCTGCCGGCCCTTGTGTTCGATCGTTGCCGACATCTGCTGGGTGAACATGCCTACCCGGCAGCCGCCGTCGAGCGACATGCCGACCTTGCCGTCAGGCGTCGAGCCGATGAAGCTGCAGGTGAATTTCGTGCCCTTGTATTTGCCGGCAACGATTTCCCCGGGGCCGACCCATTTGCCTTCGACCGACCGAAAGAACTGCTTGTCCGGTTCCGCCGCCGAGGTCTTTCCGGCAATGCCGACGGTTGCGACAAGCGCGAGCGCCACGGGCAGCCCGCTGGACAGAATAACGCTTTTCATCGACGACACCCGGCAACAAAGAGACTGGTTGGACGCTTCCGACCATGGACAAGATTGGTTAATGCTTTGTCACCCCAAGGCAATAGTCACGTTCCGGAAGCGGACGTTTCTTTTTCTTTCTTTGCTGCAAAGGAGGTCAGCGCGGAGAGGAAATCGCCCAATCCGGGCCGCCTGACTGCGTAAAAGGGCAGGGGCCTTGCGGTTTCCATCGCTGCAATGCCGATGCGCGCAGTCATCATGCCGTTGACGACGCCTTCGCCGAGCTTGGCCGAGAGCCGGGCGGCAAGGCCGTGGCCGACGATCTGCTGGACGAAACTGTCGCCGACGGCGATCGACCCGGTGACCGCGAGATGGGCCAGAACGCTGCGCGCCAGGCGAAAAAAGCCAAGCGTGCCGGGGCGGCCGCCATAAAGCTCCGACAGCCGGCGAATCAACCGGCCGGCTTCGAACACGACATAAGCGACGTCGACCAGCGCGCGGGGGCTGACCGCGGTCACCAGGGAGACGCGCTTCGCCGCTTCGAGGATCATCACCCTGGCGCGGGCATCGAGCGGGCCGAGTATCTCGGTCTCGGCCAGCCGCACCAGATTGCCGCCGTCAATGATCTCGCCGCGCAATTCGGCCAGCGAGCGCCTGCCTGCCGCGGTTTCAGGCTTGGCCGAGACAAAGACCGACAACTCGTCGACCACGGCGCGGGCGGCCTTCGGATCGTCACGGGCAATCGCATCGAGCGCCCGCTTCTGCAACTTTTCGACCTCGGCAAGGCGGGCAATCGCCATGAATTCGCGCACGAGGATGATCAGAAGCGCCAGGATGGCGATCGCGGCCATAGCGGCAGCCAGCCAGCCCAGCCACTCGGCGCGCTCGAACAGGTCGCGAATCAGCTGGTCGGTCCAGAGGCCGACGGCGAGCGAAACCAGAACGCCCAGCGCGCCGAAGAACAGGCTGCCAAGCGGCGAACGTTTTCGCGGCGCAATCGCCGGCGGCGGTTCGGCAGCGACGATATCAGGCTCGTCGAAGACGTCGATCTCCGCCGGTGTGACCACGGCAAGATCCGCCGTCACGGTACGCGGCTTTCGCGCCGGCGCGGCCTCGGACGCAGCATGGTGAGCCGTCGAATCTTCCTTCTGCTGGGGCTCCGGCTCTATGCGAAAGGCCGCCGGTCTGCGGGGCGCACTCATGCGAGATGATCTCCGATCAGGAACTGCAGCGCGCGGTCGAGCCTGATATGCGGCAGCGACAGCGTCACACCCTCGGCGGTGCGCTCGAGTTTCGGCGGGCGAAAGCGCACGAAGCGGATCGCGGGGTCGTCATTGTTCTGCGGGCGGGTCGATTCGGAAACGTCGAACACCGCATCAACGTTCTCCGGCAAGTCACCGGGAAATATGGCTGTTTCGGTCTTTCCGTCAAAGGTTTTGCCATCGATTTTTTCGCCGCGCAATGGCGTGCCGATAATGACCGGCAAAGTCTCGCGGCCCTGCTTGACCGTGCCTTCCCGGGTCGCGCGCATGGCAGCCATAGCGACGACGTCGACGTCGGCGCCGGTGAAATTCGCCCGCGCCACGGCTCGGTCGGCTAGCCGCCGCACGATCGCCTGCAGCCGGTCGTGGCTTTCGTGGTGCAGATGGTCGGCCTTGGTCGCGGCCACCAATATGCGGTCGATACGCCTCGAAAACAGGTCGGTCAGGAAGTTGCCCCGGCCGGGCCGGAAACAGGACAGGATTTCGGTGACCGCGCGCTCCAGATCGGCCATCGCACCGGGGCCGGCATTCAATGCCTGCAATGCGTCGATGAGCACGATCTGGCGGTCGAGACGCGTGATGTGTTCGCGAAAGAACGGCTTGACGACATGCGTCTTGTAAGCCTCGTAGCGCCGCTCCATCATAGCCTGCAGCGATCCCGAGCGGGCGCGCCGGCCGCCCAGATTCGGCAGCGGCGCGAAGGTGAGAGCGGGCGAGCCTTCAAGATCGCCGGGCATCAGGAAGCGGCCGGGCGGCAGGGTCGAAAGCGCCCGCTCGTCAAGTTTGCAGGCCTTGAGATAGGCGGCGAAGCTCTCGGCGAGACGGCGCGCCGTCATCTCGTCGGCGTCGGCGTTGGGGTCGACGGAGGCGGAGAGCGCCTGCCATTCCCGCGAAAGATCGACACGCACCGGCAACACGGCCATCTCGAAGGCCTCACGCGAAAAATCGGCGTAGGACTTGCCGAGCAGCGGCAGGTCGAGCAGCCATTCGCCGGGATAATCGACGATGTCGACCGACAATTTGCCGGCGGAAAACATGCGGCTCCAGCCAGAGGCCGATTCGTATTCGATGGTCAGCCTCAGTTCGGAAATCGCACGCGTCGAATCCGGCCAGACGCGGTCGTCGACAAGAGCCGCGATGTGATCCTCGTACTGGAAGCGTGGTACGGCGTCGTCCGGCTGCTCTTCGAGAAAAGCGCGGGCGATGCGCCCCGATTTTTGTGCCTCAAACAGCGGCAAGCGTCCGCCATGGACCAGATTGTGCACAAGGGCCGAGATGAACACCGTCTTGCCGGCGCGAGACAGCCCGGTCACGCCAAGACGCAGTGACGGAGCGAAAAGCCCGGCAGCGCGGCCTGACAACGTATCCAAGGCAATCTTCGCCTCGTCGGTAAAAGTCGTCAGCGATGATGCCAAATCTGTTCTCGCGGGCCGGTCAGGATCCGATATAGGCTTTGATGCGCGGCTTTGAAATGGCCTCAGATATCGGCAGGCGTCAGGAAGGCTTCGAGATAGCCGGTGCCTGGCGCAGCCTCGGCAAGTCTGCCGTTGAACCGGACCACCGCAAGTGCGGAGGTCGGGAAGCCGTGGTTCAGCATGGCCCGCGCGGTCTCGTCGCCGTCGCCTGAGAGCGCCATGGCGAGATCCTCAATCATCGGATTGTGGCCGATGACGAGCAAGGCATCCAGCCCGCCATTCTGCCGGATGGCAGTGAGGTATGCGGCGGCATCGTCGCTGTAGAGGGTGTCACAGAACAGCACCCGGCCCGTGTCCGTATGGCCAGCCAAGCTTTCCAGCGTCTGGCGGGCGCGCCTGGCGCTTGAGCACAGGGTGAGGGCCGGTGCATATTTGCGCGAACGCATCAGCACGCCCATCGCTTCGGCATCGGCGAAGCCGGATGGATCGAGCGGGCGGTCGAAGTCAGCCACGCCAGGCAGCGCCCAGCCGGCCTTCGCATGCCTCAGGAGGTAAAGTCTGATCACCGGGTCCCCGTTGTGCCGGGCACCGAACCCGTCAGCACGCCGCAGGATTTGCCATCAGAAGAGCTCCGTGCGCAATGGCAAGCACCCTCAAGCATAGCGAATCATGTACGGATTCGGTCGTATTCTTCGCAAAAAGGGCATCGCCGATGCTGGTTTGTCCGAGACTAACAATTGCGTGAAACTGTTGTCGATTGACCTTGTGCAGCTTTCGGTCCGCGAATATATAGGCGCCAAATTTGGGGTTTGTTGGGTGAGTCGAATGAACGACATCGTTACCGCCGATTACGTGCCCTCCGAAGACGAGCCGTTCATGAACGAGCGGCAGAAATCCTACTTTCGCATGAAGCTCGTCACCTGGAAGAACGACATCTTGCGCGAAGCGCGCGAAACTCTCGAAATCCTGCAGCAGGAAAACGCCAACCACCCCGACCTCGCCGATCGCGCCTCCTCCGAAACCGACCGCGCCATCGAACTTCGCGCCCGCGATCGCCAGCGAAAACTCATCTCCAAGATCGATTCGGCCCTCCAGCGCCTTGACGAAGGCACTTACGGTTATTGCGAGGAGACGGGCGAGCCGATCGCGCTGAAGCGGCTCGACGCGCGCCCGATCGCCACCTTGTCGATCGAGGCACAGGAGCGCCATGAGCGGCGCGAGAAGGTCTACCGCGACGACTGAGTCGCCGGGAAAAACAGCGGCATCGGTAAAGCGTTCACAATGGCCGGTTTTCCGGCCATTTTCATTGGCCGTTCGCTATCGGCCTATCTTTTCTG
The DNA here is from genome assembly GCF_040322715.1 of Mesorhizobium sp. M0106. Lineage (NCBI taxonomy): Bacteria > Pseudomonadati > Pseudomonadota > Alphaproteobacteria > Hyphomicrobiales > Phyllobacteriaceae > Mesorhizobium > Mesorhizobium sp. M0106. Next base: position 83,400 of record NZ_JAMYUA010000003.1, read on the forward strand.
ATTGGACAACTCGCCGAGGAGCTTCGTCATCTCGTCGTCGAGAGAGGGCGATGCCTTCGCCACCGGCTTGCTCGGCGTTTGGCTGAAGCGTGGCTCGTCGAGGGAAACCTCCAGCTCCTTCATCAGCGCATCGTCAATCGACTCGTGCTGTGCCGGCGGCTCGTATCTTGCCGGGGAGTCCTGTCTTGCCGGCGGCTGCGCATGCCGCGAGGCATTGGCGTTGACGGATCCATAACTTGGCAACGGTGTGACGTTCGATGCCGGTTTCGGCGCCGGCGCCGGCATTGTTACCGGCATCGTCGCCGTCTGGCGGGCTCGGACAGGGGTCGCGGTTACGCTTGCCGGCTGCGGTGGCGCTTGCCTCACCGGCGCGGCTGTGGTCGAAGCAGACCTTGCTGCCGGCTGGTGGCCGTTGTCTCCGGTCAATGCCGGGCGCCGCAGCGCCGAGAGCCTGATGTCGCGCTCGACAACGACGTCGGTCGGACCACCGATCAAGAGCAGGTGCTCGATATCGTCACGGCGCACCAGCACCAGCCGCCGGTGACTGTCGACCGCTGTGGCATCCATGACAGCCAGCCGCGTCTTGGGGTTCCTGCCGCCGGCGACGAATGTCCCGAACGTCAGGCTGCGGACCAGCCTGATGATAAGAAGAATGATGAGCAGAAGGACAAGTACTGCAAACGTCCATAGGATTGCTGCGGCATAACCAGGACCCGCCACGCCATCCAGCCATTGCAGCATTGGTTCCCCCAAAATCAGCTTTCGAAGAGAAGCGACACTAGACTGTTGCGGCAGGCCACCGCAAGTTGCCTTTCACGCTTCGTGAACAGCTTGAAACGCCGGGAGCCGAACGGCGTCATTTTTAGCGGACATCTGCAGCCGGGCCTTTTCCCAACCCTGAGAATATGATTCAACCGACACCGGAATTCACGAGCAGGGGGCACATGGCCAAGGAAGCGCGCGGCGATTTCTATCCGGTACCTATCGTCGACCAGAACACGCGACCGGGAGCGGTCACCCGGCTTATCGTCTTCATCGTCGTCCTGACTGGGGCAGCGATCGTCTTCGGCCTTTTCCGCGAGCGCCTTGGCGATCCATTCCTGCTTGGCATGCTTGGCGTGCTGGCGATGATCGGCGTCGGCTTTCTATTCGCCACTGCGATCGGCTTCGTGCACATCACGCCGCGCTCGACAAGCGACGAACTGTCGAAAGCTTTCGTCGATTCGATGTCGCAAGGTCTCCTGGTCACCGACACCAAAGGCCGTATCATCTACGCCAACCGGACCTATGCCGATATGACGGGTGCCGAGTCGGCCGCCGACCTCAAGACGGTCGAAGGTTTGCTTTCAGACGTTCCCGAGGCCTCGGTGACCATATACCGGCTGGCGTCCGGCCTGCGTGACGGCCAGCCTGGCGACGGCGAGTTTCGGCTCGCGCAGTCCATTCGGCCAGGCGCCGAACCGGGCGCTCGCTGGTACCGCGTTCGGGCCCGCGCCTTCAGCGTTCCCGGCCAGCGGCTGCCCATGCTTGCCTGGCAGCTTGCCGACATCTCGCAGGAACGAGCCGAGCAGGAGCGGTTCTTTCTCGACCTGCAAAAGGCGATCGATCACCTCGACCATGCGCCGGCCGGCTTCTTTTCGGCCGACCAGGAAGGCCGCGTCACCTATGTCAACGCGACCCTTGCGGAGTGGCTGGGCATCGACCTGGCCAGCTTCACTCCCGGCGCCATCACGCTGCCGGAGATCGTCGCCGGCGACGGCATGGCGCTGGTCCGTTCGGTCAAGGCCGACGCTGGTACCACGCGCAATGCCGTTATCGACCTCGATCTGACGACGATGACCGGCGAGGCGCTGCCGGTGCGCTTCATGCATCGTGTCTCGGCCAGCCGAGAGGGGCTCAACGGCCCGACTCGCACCATCGTGCTCAACCGGACGCAAGGCGAGGACGCTTCGGCCGACCTCCGCGCATCGGAAATACGCTTCACGCGGTTCTTCAACTCGACGCCGATGGCGATAGCCGGCGTCGACCATGCCGGCCGCATCCTGCGCACCAATGCGCCGTTCCTGTCGCTGTTTTCCTCGGTCGTCGACCGCGACGCGGTCGATCGGCGTGTGCGGCTGGATACGGTGATCCACGAGCGCGACCGGCCGGCTTTCGCCGCGGCGTTCGAAAAGGCACGCCAGCAACAGGCTGACATCGAGCCGATCGATACGGTGCTGCCCGGCAATGAGGAGCGCCACATACGCTTCTACGTCAACGCGGTCGCAGACGGTACCGGTGGCGAGGGCGCCGAGGAATCGGCCATTGTCTATGCCGTGGAGACCACTGAGCAAAAGGCCCTCGAGGGCCAGATGGCGCAGAGCCAGAAGATGCAGGCGGTCGGCCAACTCGCCGGCGGCATCGCGCATGATTTCAACAATGTGCTGACCGCCATCATCATGGCCTCGGACCTGCTGTTGACCAACCACCGGCCGTCCGATCCGTCGTTCCCGGACATCATGAACATCAAGCAGAATGCCAACCGGGCGGCCTCGCTGGTGCGGCAGTTGCTGGCCTTCTCGCGCAAGCAGACGCTGCGGCCGGAGGTGCTCAACCTGACCGATGTGCTCGCCGATCTCAGGATGCTGCTTGCCCGGCTGGTCGGCAACGACATCAAGCTCAAGATCGACCATGGCCGCGACCTGTGGCCGGTCAGGGTCGATATCGGGCAGTTCGAGCAAGTGGTGGTCAATCTGGCGGTCAATGCGCGCGATGCGATGCCGGCCGGCGGCGACCTCACCGTACGCACCCGCAACGTCAGCGCCGGAGAGTGCAAGACCTTTTCCTACCGCGAACTTACTCCGGCCGACTATGTGCTGGTCGAGGTCGAGGACAGCGGCAGCGGCATCGCGCCTGATGTGCTGAAAAAGATCTTCGAACCCTTCTTCACGACAAAGGAGGTTGGCAAGGGAACCGGCCTCGGCCTGTCCATGGTCTATGGCATCATCAAGCAGACAGGCGGCTTCATCTTCTGCGATTCCGAAGTCGGCAAGGGATCCGTGTTCCGCATCTTCCTGCCGCGGCACATTGCGGAGGCAAGGAAGGCGGGCGAGGCTGGAGAAGTGCCGGCCGCCCCTGCCAAGATCGCCGACTCAGCCAAGGATCTGTCGGGCTCGGCCACGGTGCTGCTGGTCGAGGACGAGGACGCCGTGCGCATGGGCGGCATGCGGGCGCTGAAATCGCGCGGCTACACCGTCCACGAGGCGTCGTCGGGCGTCGAGGCGCTTGAAGTCTACGAAGCGCTCGGCGGCAAGGTCGACGTCGTGGTGTCGGACGTGGTGATGCCGGAAATGGATGGCCCGACGCTGCTTGGCGAATTGCGCAAACGGCAACCCGACATCAAGTTTATCTTCGTGTCCGGCTATGCCGAAGACGCGTTCGCCAAGAACTTGCCGGCCGACGCGCATTTCGGCTTCTTGCCGAAGCCGTTTTCGCTCAAGCAATTGGCCACGATCGTAAAGGACATGCTTGAATCCTGACCCTTCCAACGCTCCGCTTGCGCAATGTCGTGAGACTGCCATGATTGCAGGCGAAACGGGCGACGGGTTTTGGAAAGCATGCCGTGACGCCACACAACGAGGCTAGCAAAGGCGACTACGCAAGCACGGTGCTGCTGCCGGGTGACCCGCAGCGCGCTGAATGGATGGCGGAGACCTTTCTGGAAGCGCCGCGCTGCGTCAACCGCCGCCGCGGCGCGCTCGGCTTTACCGGGTTGTTTCGCGGCAAGCCTGTCAGCGTCCAGTCCACCGGCATCGGCGTCCCGTCATTCCTGGTCTACGTGCACGAGCTGCTGGATTTCTACGGTGCGAAAACGTTGATCCGCACCGGCACCTGCGGCGGCCTGACCGCTGAGGTGGTGCTGCGCAGCCTGGTGATCGCGCAATCGGTGCGTGGCGAAAATGCGGAGAGCGGCCAGGTTTTTGGGCTCTATCGTGCCGATGCCGGCCCCGATCCGGCATTGTTGGCCCAGGCGTTGGCCCGGGCTGCGGAACTCGGCATCGACCATCGGGCCGGGCTGACCATCTGCAGCGATATTTTTTATCATCCGCTGGGGCGCGAACGCTTTGCCGAAGCACAGGCACAGGGGGCGCTCGCCGTGGATATGGAAACCAGCGCACTCTACCGCATTGCGGCCGATTTCGGCGCCCGGGCGCTGTCGATCCTGACCGTCGTCGACAATGTGGCAACCGGCGAGCAGACCGACTATTCCGAACGCCAGGGGCTGTTCACCGATATGACCCGGCTAGCGCTCGACATGGCGGCGGAGAGCTAGGCGGCTTTCTGCTTCGGAGTATGGCACCTCGCCAGGTTCCGCACTTTTTTCAACGCTTCGTGCAGGTCGAGGCGGTAAAGGCGCCGTCTGGCTGCTTCATGATGATGTCGAAGGACGGGGTGGTTCCGCTTTCCAGCGTCGCCTGCGTAAGCGAGATCGAGTTGCCACCGCTGGTGTAACCGCCCAGCGGACCCAGCCAGGTAATCACACCGTCTGCATCCATCTGGTAGTTATAACTCTGCGGCGCGGTGCCGAAGCTAACCGGACCGCTATAGACGTTTCCCTTGATGGCGATGTCGCCGAGGCTGAGGAACATGCCTAGCAGATAGACTTCGCAATGATAGGAGCCGTCCGGCAGCTTGCCGTCGCTGAAGCCGGCGCGCGCTACGGTCGTCGTCGCCAGCAGAAGCATGGTGATGAAAATGCAAGACGTTCGGAAGGCCATGGCGTCGCTCGTTTAAGGGTCGAACTTGCCCCATTTCGCTGCGGCGCTGCAATCCTCGCCAGCGCTCATATGATGCTGCTCAAAATTCGGGCATTGGCCTGTATATGAGTAAAACTTAGGCTGATACGAGTGATCTTTTTTCATTTCAAACCAAGCAGGCGAGGTTCATATCCTGCGGCTAATACATTAACCGACTGACAGGGCTGGGAAATCTCAAACCCTCCGATCTTTCGCCGGTGATTGGCACAGCCGTTGCATGGTCTGTTCCGATGCAGTTAACCAGCTTGGGAGTTTAAAAGTATGAGGGGCAGTTTCTCGACAATAACAAAAATGTTTTCGGCCGGCGTGGTCACCGCCGGCCTGCTGATGAGCATTCCCGCCAAGGCGGCCGACGACACCATCAAGGTCGGCATCCTCCATTCGCTGTCGGGAACCATGGCGATCTCGGAGACGACGCTGAAGGACGCCATGCTGATGCTCATCGAAGAGCAGAATGCCAAGGGCGGCCTACTCGGCAAGAAGCTCGAGGCGGTCGTCGTCGATCCGGCTTCCAACTGGCCGCTATTCGCCGAAAAGGCGCGCGAGCTGATCTCGAAGGACAAGGTCGCGGCGGTGTTCGGCTGCTGGACCTCGGTGTCGCGCAAATCGGTGCTGCCCGTGTTCAGCGAGCTCGACAACATCCTGTTCTACCCCGTCCAGTACGAAGGCGAGGAAAGCGAGCGCAACGTGTTCTACACCGGTGCGGCGCCGAACCAGCAGGCCATTCCCGCGGTCGACTATCTGATGAGCGAGGACGGCGGTTCGGTGAAGCGCTGGGTGCTCGAAGGCACCGACTACGTCTACCCGCGCACCACCAACAAAATCCTCGAGGCCTATCTGAAGGCGAAGGGCGTTGCCGCCGAAGACATCATGGTCAACTACACGCCGTTCGGTTTCTCCGACTGGCAGACCGAAGTCTCGGCGATCAAGAAGTTCGGCTCGGCCGGCAAGAAGACCGCCGTCGTTTCGACTGTCAATGGCGACGCCAACGTGCCATTCTACAAGGAGCTCGGCAACCAGGGCATCAAGGCCGAGGACATCCCGGTCATGGCGTTCTCGGTCGGCGAGGAAGAGCTTGCCGGTCTGGACACTGCGCCGCTGGTCGGCCATCTCGCCGCCTGGAACTATTTCGAAAGCGTCGATACGCCCGAGAACGCGAAGTTCATCGCCGACTGGCACAAGTTCATCAAGAACGACAAGCGCACCACCAACGACCCGATGGAAGCCCATTATATCGGCTTCAACATGTGGGTGAAGGCGGTCGAGAAGGCCGGCACCACCGATCCGGACAAGGTCATCGACGCCATGGTCGGCGTCTCGGTGCCGAACCTGACCGGCGGTTATTCGACGATGATGCCGAACCATCACATCACCAAGCCGGTGCTGATCGGCGAAATCCAGGCCGACGGCCAGTTCGAAACCGTCTCGCAGACGCCGGGCCTAGTGATGGGCGACGAGTGGTCCGACTATCTGCCTGACTCCAAGGACCTGATCTCCGATTGGCGCGCGCCTCTGTCCTGCGGCAACTTCAACGTTGCCACCGGCAAATGCGGCGGCAAGGGAACCAACTGATCCTCCCGGTCTGTCCTCCCAGACCCGCAAGCCTCCGGGCAGGCTCCTCCTCCAGCCTGCCCGGAGGCGACATTCAATCTTCAAGAGCCACCAGAAACCAATGATCCTGATCCGCGCGATTGGCCTGATGCTGCTCCTTCTCCTGGGGACGCTGCTGCCGTCGAACGCCAGCGAAGCAGATCTGCGCGTGGTCATCGCCAAATTCGCCACCGCCGCCAATTTTCCGGCGATAGAAGCCGTGGTGCGCGAGCTTGCGGCTTCCGGCGATCCGGCCGTAGAACGGCCGCTTGCCGCGCTTGCGGAGGGCAGCCTTTACGTGCGCAAGGCCGATTCACTGGTCTTTGTCGGCAAGGAGAGCGGCGACGGCATCGAGCTGCTCGATGCGCTTACCGGCGAAAGATCGGGCGAAGCTGCCAAGGCCGACATCAGCAAGATCAAGGTCAACAACACGCTGCGCCGCGTCATTCGCGACGCGCTGGGCACACTGACGCTTGGCTCCAAGGATCCGGCCGTGCGCATTGCCGCCGCCGACACAATGTTCAAGACGCCGGACGCGGCAAACATCGAGCCGCTCGACACCGCGATCGCCAATGAGAGCGTGGCAAGCGTCAAGGCGCTGCTAGAACAGGCCCGCGCCGCGTCGATTCTCGTTTCCGACAGGCCGGAGGCCGACAAACTGGCGGCGATCGCGCTCATAGGTGCGCGCGGCGACCGCGATGCGGTGTCGCTGCTCACGTCGGTAGAGGCCAGTTCCGAAGGTGCGGTGAAGGACGCGGCGACCGCGGCGATATCCAACATCAATTCGACGCTGGCGCTGTGGGATGCCGGCCAGAACGTCTGGTACGGCATATCGCTCGGATCGGTGCTGCTGCTGGCGGCGATTGGCCTTGCCATCACCTTCGGCGTCATGGGCGTCATCAACATGGCGCATGGCGAGATGGTCATGCTCGGCGCCTACACGACCTTCGTCGTGCAGGAGGTTATCCGCAATTCCTTTCCCGGCCTGTTCGACTGGTCGCTGGTCATCGCCCTGCCGCTGGCCTTCCTGGTGGCGGCGCTCGTCGGCCTTGTCATCGAGCGCGGGCTGATCCGCTTCCTCTACGGCCGGCCGCTGGAGACACTGCTGGCGACATGGGGTGTGTCGCTGATCCTGCAGCAAGCCGTACGCACCATCTTCGGGCCGACCAACCAGGAGGTCGGCAACCCGTCCTGGATGTCCGGCTCGTTCAATATCGGCCAGCTTGCCGTGACCTGGAACCGGCTCTGGATCCTGGTATTCGCGCTCGGCGTGTTCGCTGTGCTGCTCTACGTGATGAAACGCACGCCCTGGGGGCTGCAGATGCGTGCCGTCACCGCCAATCGCCGCATGGCCGCCTCGATGGGCATCAGGACGCCTTGGGTCGATGCGCTAACGTTTGCACTCGGCTCCGGCATTGCCGGCATCGCCGGTGTCGCGCTCAGCCAGATCGACAACGTCTCGCCCAATCTCGGCCGCGGCTACATCATCGACAGCTTCATGGTCGTCGTTTTCGGCGGTGTCGGCAATCTCTGGGGCACGCTGGTCGGCGCTTTCTCGCTCGGCATCGTCAACAAGTTCCTCGAGCCTTATGCCGGAGCAGTGCTCGGCAAGATTGTCGTCCTGGTGCTGATCATCCTGTTCATCCAGAAACGCCCGCGCGGTCTGTTCGCGCTAAAGGGCAGGTCGGTGGAAGCATGATCACGGGACGCTTCTTTGCCGCCGGCGCCGACCGCCGTGTCGCCATCACCATCTTCATCCTGCTGGCGGTCGCCATCATCGTGCCGCTGCTCAATCTTGCGGTCTCGCCGACAAGTGCGTTTTACGTGCCGTCCTATATCGTTGCGCTCACCGGCAAATACCTCTGCTACGCGCTGCTCGCCTTGGCGCTCGATCTCGTCTGGGGCTATTGCGGCATCCTCTCGCTCGGCCACGGCGCCTTCTTCGCGCTCGGCGGTTATGCGATGGGCATGTATCTGATGCGCCAGATCGGCTCGCGAGGCGTCTATGGCAATCCGTTGCTGCCGGATTTCATGGTGTTCCTTAACTACAAGGAATTGCCATGGTTCTGGTATGGTTTCGACCATTTCTGGTTTGCCGCGATCATGGTGCTTGCGGTGCCCGGCCTGCTCGCCTTCGTCTTCGGCTGGTTTGCCTTCCGCAGCCGCGTCACCGGCGTCTACCTGTCGATCATCACCCAGGCGATGACCTATGCGCTGCTGCTTGCCTTTTTCCGCAACGACATGGGTTTCGGCGGCAATAACGGCCTGACTGATTTCAAGGACATTTTGGGCTTCAACGTGCAGGCCGACATGACGCGCTCGGCGCTGTTCGCGGCCAGCGCCGTCATGCTGGCGTTTGCCGTCTTCGTCACCTGGGCAATCGTCGGTTCCAAGTACGGCAAGCTTTTGATGGCGGTGCGCGACGCCGAAAGCCGCACACGCTTCCTCGGCTGGCGGGCGGAGAACGTCAAACTGTTCGCCTTCACCGTGTCGGCGGTGATGGCCGGCATCGCCGGTGCGCTTTACGTGCCACAGGTCGGCATCATCAACCCTGGCGAATTCGAGCCGTCCAATTCGATCGAGGTGGTGGTGTGGGCGGCCGTCGGCGGGCGCGGCACCATCGTTGGGCCGATCATCGGCGCGCTTCTGGTCAATGCCGGTAAATCCTGGTTCACCGGCGTGCTGCCTGAATTCTGGCTGTTTGCGCTGGGCGGACTGTTTGTCGCCGTCACGCTGTTCCTGCCCAAGGGCATCATCGGCATGTGGGATTCCTGGCGCGGCAACGCCAAGGCGCTGCGGGCGGCCTCGGTTGCCGAAGAAGCCGGCATCGATCCCGATGCGCCGGTGCCGCCGAAAACCGACCGCTCGGCGGCGAGAAGGCCGGGCGACTGGTCGGCCTCCGGCGCCGAACCGCAGCCGGCGGAGTGATGGCCTGATGTCGAAGAGCAACACCATCCTCTATCTCGACGGCGTGTCGGTTTCCTTCGACGGGTTTCGCGCCATCAACAACCTTTCGCTGGTGCTCGACAAGGGCGAGATGCGGGCGATCATCGGCCCCAACGGCGCCGGAAAGACGACGATGATGGACGTCGTCACCGGCAAGACGCGGCCCGACGCGGGTGAAGTTTTCTTCAATGGTGAGGTCGACCTAACCAAACACGACGAGGCCGAAATCGCCATGATGGGCATCGGCCGTAAATTCCAGAAGCCGACCGTCTTCGAAAGCCACATGATCGAGGACAATCTGATGCTGGCGCTGAAAGGCCCGCGCTCGATCTTCCCGGCACTGTTCCATCGTCGCTCGGCCGCGGACGTGCGGCAGATCGACGACATCCTCGGCATCATCCGGCTTGGCGACAAGCGTGACGAACTCGCCGCCAATCTGAGCCACGGCCAAAAGCAATGGCTCGAGATCGGCATGCTTCTGGCGCAGGATCCGAAGCTGCTGCTGGTCGACGAACCGGTTGCCGGCATGACCGACGCCGAGACCGAGGAAACCGCGCGGCTGCTCCGGGATATCGCGCGCGACCATTCTGTCATCGTCGTCGAGCACGACATGCATTTCGTGCGCGAGCTCGGCGTCAAGGTTACCTGCCTGCACGAAGGCTCGGTGCTTTCCGAGGGCAGCCTCGACTTCGTTTCGGCCGACGAGCGCGTCGTCGAAGTCTATCTGGGGAGATGAACATGGTCTGGCGCGTTCCGTTCCATCATTTCGACCTTTCGTTCTTCACGCGTTGGAGAAAGCGCTGACCATGCTCGAAGTCTCCAATGCCACGCTGCACTACGGCGCTGCCCAGGCGCTGCGCGGCGTCTCGCTGAAGGCCGGCGCCGGCAAGATCACCTGCGTGCTCGGCCGCAACGGCGTCGGCAAGACCAGTTTGATGAGATCGATCGTCGGCCATCACCGGCTGACGAGCGGAAGCGTTGCCTTCGAGGGGAAGGCGCTCGACCGGAGCGCGGCGTATGATCGCGCCCGGTCGGGCATCGCATTCGTGCCGCAGGGCAGGGAGATATTTCCGCTGCTTACGGTGCGGGAAAACCTCGAATCGGGTTTTGCGCCGTTGAAGCGCGCCGATCGCAACATTCCCGGTCACGTCTTCGAATTGTTTCCGGTGCTGAAGCAGATGCTCGCGCGCCGCGGCGGCGATCTTTCCGGCGGCCAGCAGCAGCAGCTTGCCATCGGCAGGGCGCTGGTGATGCGGCCGAAGCTGCTGGTGCTCGACGAGCCGACCGAAGGCATCCAGCCGTCGATCATCAAGGACATCGGCCGCGCCATCCGCTATCTGCGCGACCAGGCCGGTATCGCCGTGCTTCTGGTCGAACAATATCTCGACTTCTGCCGGGAATTGGCCGACGAGGTCAACATCATGGACCGCGGTCAGATCGTCCATACCGGCCCCGCCGAGGATCTCGACCGGGCGGACGTCCGCAAATTCCTGACTGTCTGAATTCTTATTGATTCCATTACTTTGCAACTCTGGCGCGCTGCAGATTGCGTGCTAGATTTTGCTTGGCCTGGTGAGTCGGCCGCTTTCCGTAGCAGTTTCAACTTGGCAGATCAGGGGAAGGCGCGGCTGCGTCCGCACGCTTGCGCGCAAGCCCTTCCAGCGATCTGTTGTCGTCCAACATTTCGGGTGCTTGGGAGCCAGGGCCAGACGATGGAGCGCTATGTCGAGGACTACCAGAAACGACGGCTCACGGAGCGCGTCGATATCCTGACAGCCATCAACATTCTGAAATCGCAGGGGTATGACCATGACGAACTCATCGCGGAGATCACCAAGGTCTTCTATGTCGATCTCGATGCTTTCAACGAGATCGTCAGGGTTGATCGGCGTCCGGACGAACGCGCCGCATAGCCGGTAGTTTAGGACCAAGCCAGGCGGACCACCGACAGCGGGGCGTCAGCCTGCGACCCGCTTCATCAGCGCGATGGCGCCGAATGGAGCGCGGACCTTGCCCTCGGTGATGAAGTAGACAAACACATCGCGTGGCTTGACCGGCGCGTCGGTTGAAGGATCGGCGCGCGACAGGTCGGCCGGCACCTTGCCTTCCGCCCAGGTTTTTGCGCGCGCCGCCCATTCATCGAGCGCCTTTGGCGTGTAGCAATCGGGATTGTCGTCGCTGCCGGTCTGCAGCCGGGTATAGATGAAATCGCCGGTGACGTCGGCAATCCCCGGATATTTGGCGTGGTCGGCATAGACGATGGCGGCCTTGTGCTTTCGCGCCAAGGCGGCGAACTCCGGCACGACGAAGCTGTCGTTGCGCACCTCGACGGCGTGGCGCAGCGCAACGCCGTCCTGCTTTTCCGGCAACAGCTTGAGGAAGGCCTCGAAATCGTCCGGGTCGAATTTCTTGGTCGGCGCGAACTGCCACAGGATCGGCCCGAGCTTGTCGCCAAGTGCCGCGACGCCCGACCCGAGGAAGCGCATGATCGATTCCCCGGCCTCGCCGAGCACGCGGCGGTTGGTGACGAAGCGGTTGCCCTTCAGCGAATAGACGAAACCATCCGGCGCCTCGTTGGCCCATTTGACGAAGGTCGGCTCCTTGAAGCTCGAATAATAGGTGCCGTTGACCTCGACAGTGGGCACCTGCCGGCTGGCATAATGCAGTTGCTTGGCCTTCGACAATTTGTCCGGGTAGAAGGACGTGTCCCACGGCTCGAAGGTCCAGCCGCCCATGCCGGCGCGGATTGTTCCTGATTGAGTCATGGTCGTCCTCCCGGTTTGCAGAAAAGGATCACGCGATGGCGGTCGTCTCGACGGCTTTCGCCATGTCGACGACCGTCCATCCTGGCCGATATGGATTGGGCCGGCGACCCGTTTCGCGAAAGCCGTAGGCATTATACAACGAAACGTTCCGTTCCATTCTGGCATTGGTGTAGAGTCGGATTTCAAGCAAGCTCCACAGGCGCGTCTGTTGCTCGGCCCAGTCGAGCAGCCCGATGCCGAAACCCTTGCCCTGAAAGGCGGGCGCAACGGCGACGCTGAAGATCATTGTATGGTCCGCATGTCGTTCGAGAACGATCAAGCCGGCCGGCTTTCCGTCGTGCTCCGAAAGCCAGACCTCGCCGCGTTCGATGCGCGGCGCATAATCCTCGGTGACGGGGATCGGCGGCGCTCCGAACAGGGCAGTGTAGGGCGCGTAGGCGTCGGTGGTGAGCGAGATCACCGTGGGGAGATCATCGGCCCGAGCGGCTCTCATGATCAAAACTGGCCCGCGCCGGCAGCGGCCGCAATCACCTTGTCCATGCCGGCCGCTATCGCGGCGACGGCATTGCGACTGGCGTCGCCCAAGCCGTGGCGCTCAGCGAGCCAGTGCGCGTCATTGTAGGAGAGCCAGACCTTGCCTTGCTTATCCTCCCAAGCCAGTGCCTTGACCGGCAGATCAATGCCGGCAAGCTGCCGGTCCTGCATCAGCGGCGTCCCGCCTTTCGGGTTGCCAAAAATCAGAAGCTGGGTCGGACGCAGGGAAGCTTCGACACTGCGCGCACCGGCGGCGTGGTCAATGCGGGCGAAGACCAGCAATCCTGCACCTTCCACAGTCCCGACCAGGCGATCGATCGTCTCGGCCACGCCGAAGCGGCTTTGGACCGTGATGAGACCGTTCTTTGCCATCACTCCGCCGCTTCGCGCTTGCCTCCGGGGCGCCGCTCCAGCAATTCCCTCAAGAACTGGCCGGTATAGCTGCGTTTTTCGCGGACGATGTCCTCCGGCATGCCGGACGCTACCAGCTCGCCGCCGCCGTCGCCACCTTCGGGGCCAAGATCGAGCACCCAGTCAGCGGTCTTGATCACCTCTAGATTGTGCTCGATGACGACGACCGTGTTGCCCTGGTCGACCAGCTCGTGCAGCACTTCAAGCAGCTTGGCGACGTCGTGGAAATGCAGGCCGGTGGTTGGCTCATCGAGAATGTAGAGCGTCTTGCCGGTCGCCTTGCGCGACAGTTCCTTGGCAAGCTTGATGCGCTGCGCCTCGCCGCCCGACAAAGTCGTTGCCTGCTGGCCAACATGGATGTAGCCGAGGCCGACCCGTTTCAGCGTCTCCAGCTTGTCGCGCACGCCGGGCACGGCGGCGAAGAAATCGACGCCTTCCTCGACCGTCATGTCGAGAACGTCGGCGATCGACTTGCCCTTGAACAGGACGTCGAGCGTCTCGCGGTTGTAGCGCTTGCCGTGGCAGACGTCGCAGGTGACATAGACGTCGGGCAGGAAATGCATCTCGATCTTGATGACGCCGTCGCCCTGGCAAGCCTCGCAGCGGCCGCCCTTGACGTTGAACGAGAAGCGGCCCGGCTGGTAGCCGCGCGCCTTCGCCTCCGGCAAGCCGGCGAACCAGTCGCGGATCGGCGTGAAGGCGCCGGTGTAGGTGGCGGGGTTGGAGCGCGGGGTGCGCCCGATCGGCGACTGGTCGATGTCGATGACCTTGTCGAGGAATTCCAACCCCTCGATGCGGTCATGCTCGGCCGGATGCTCGCGCGAGCCCATGATGCGGCGCGACGCCGCCTTGAACAGGGTCTCGATCAGGAAGGTCGACTTGCCGCCGCCGGATACGCCGGTGACGGCGGTAAACGTGCCGAGCGGGATTTCGGCGGTGACGTTCTTCAGATTGTTGCCGCGCGCGCCGACGACCTTCAGCCGGCGGTTCTTCTTGGCCTCACGCCGCGCTGCCGGCGTCGCCACTTCGAGCTCGCCCGACAGATATTTACCGGTGATCGAAGCGGGCGTCGCCATGATCTGCTGCGGCGTGCCCTGGGCGATGATGTGGCCGCCATGAATGCCGGCCGCCGGGCCGATATCGACGACGTAGTCGGCATGCAGGATGGCGTCCTCGTCATGCTCGACGACGATGACCGTGTTGCCGATGTCGCGCAGATGCTTCAGCGTGTCGAGCAGGCGGGCATTGTCGCGCTGGTGCAGGCCGATCGACGGCTCGTCGAGCACATAGAGCACGCCGGTCAGGCCGGAGCCGATCTGCGAAGCCAGCCGGATGCGCTGGCTCTCGCCGCCCGACAACGTGCCGGAGTTGCGCGACAGCGTCAGATAGTCGAGACCGACATCGTTGAGGAAGCGCAGCCGCTCGCGGATTTCCTTGAGCACGCGCACCGCAATCTCGTTCTGCTTGTCGTTGAGCGAAGCGGGCAGATCGGTGAACCACTGGTCGGCCTTGCGGATGGACAGCTCGGTGACCTCGCCAATGTGCTTGCCGGCGATCTTGACCGCGAGCGCCTCGGGCTTCAGCCGATAGCCGCGGCAGGCCGGGCAGGGCGTGGCCGACATGAAGCGCTCGATCTCCTCGCGCATCCAGGCGGATTCGGTTTCCTTCCAGCGGCGCTCGAGATTGGGGATGACGCCCTCGAAGGTTTTCGTCGTTTTGTAGGAGCGCAGACCGTCATCATAATGGAAGGTGATTTCGCGCTCGCCGGTGCCGTGCAGGACGGCTTGCTTTGCCTCCTCGCTCAAATCCTTGAACTTGTCGCCGAGCTTGAAGCCATAGGCAATGCCCAGCGCTTCCAGCGTCTGCGCATAGTAGGGCGAGCTCGACTTCGCCCAAGGGCTGACGGCGCCGGCGCGCAGCGAGACATTCTCGTCGGGCACGACCAGGCTGGCATCAATGGCGCGTTGGCTGCCGAGCCCGTCGCAGGTCGGGCAGGCGCCGAACGGATTGTTGAAGGAGAATAGCCTGGGCTCGATCTCGGGAATGGTGAAGCCGGATACCGGGCAGGCGAACTTTTCCGAGAACAGCATGCGTTCATGCGTCTCGTTCTTCGATTTGTTGACCGAATCCTCGCCGGTCTGGCTGGCGTCGAGCGGCTTGTCGGCAAATTCCGCCACTGCCAGCCCGTCGGCCAGCTTCAGCGCGGTCTCGATGGAATCGGCGAGCCGCGTCGCCAGATCGCCGCGCACGACGATGCGGTCGACGACGACGTCGATGTCGTGCTTGTACTTCTTGTCCAGCGCCGGCACGTCGGCGATCTCATAGAAGACGCCATCGACTTTGACGCGCTGAAAACCCTTCTTCTGCAGCTCCAGCAGTTCCTTGCGGTACTCGCCTTTGCGGCCGCGCACCATCGGCGCCAGAATGAACAGCCGGGTGCCTTCCTCGACAGCAAGCACCCGGTCGACCATCTGCGAAACCGTCTGGCTCTCGATCGGCAGGCCGGTGGCCGGTGAATAGGGTACACCGACGCGGGCGAACAAAAGCCGCATATAATCGTAGATCTCGGTGACGGTGCCGACCGTCGAACGTGGGTTCTTCGAGGTGGTCTTCTGCTCGATGGAGATGGCCGGCGACAGGCCGTCGATCTGGTCGACGTCAGGCTTCTGCATCATTTCGAGGAATTGCCGTGCATAGGCCGAAAGGCTCTCGACGTAGCGGCGCTGGCCCTCGGCGTAGATGGTGTCGAAGGCAAGCGACGACTTGCCCGACCCCGACAGGCCGGTCATGACGATCAGGCTGTCACGCGGCAGGTCGAGATCGACATTCTTCAGATTGTGTTCGCGTGCCCCGCGAATGGAGAGATATTTATGGTCGGCCATCGCCGGTCGCCGCCTCAGAATCTGGAATTCGTGGGATGGGCGGGTTTTCCCGACCATCCCCTATGTAGGTAATTTCGCCGCCTTTTCGAGAGACGCCACAACTCTCGACCAAAGCGTTTAACCGCCTTTCGCGCGAACGGGCAAGCGGAAAGAACAAAGGCCGAACACGCTCCTGACAAAAGCTGCCCGCGCAGCCGGCTTCACAAAGCGTCTCGCGATCACATTTTTCGGCAACCCGGCTATTCAAGGTTGACGTCCCCGCGTCATGGGGGCAGAATCCAATTGTCAACGAAGCCGGCCGTCTTTCGATGGCCTCGCGGCCTGGGGCTAGCCTGCGAGACGCCGCGGGTTATGCGATGAGCGCTTCGACGACAGTCGCAACGAACAGAAGGAGAGCAGAGGCATGACTCCACCGGATTGTTCCTTGAGGCTCCACGTGTCGCTGGAGCCGCGGCAGGTATAAGTGGCCAGGGTCAGGCGTTTTCGCTGCCCGCCAAACGGACCTGCCGATCCCCATAAAATCAGAGACTGCTAGTCGGATCGTCGGCTGAATGCCGCGAAGCATCCGAAATAAAAAGCCGGCAGTACACTCCCGGCAATTTGGATTTCAGATCCAAGAAGCCCCGTCAGTTGCAAAAGCAATGGCGGGGCTGTTCGTTTGAAGCGCAATATTTGTGGTTCACACCAGGCGAACTTAGCGGCTGGAGGGCCTGATCCCGCCGGTAGCGACATCGATGGTGATGCTGCCGGAAATCCGAACGTCGGTATCGCCAATCTTGAAGGTGCCGTTGCCGTTGCCTGGAGCCACGTCGTCAGGCTCAGGCTGCGGCGCTGGCTCGGCGATGCGATAATCGCTGGTCACACCGGGCAGGGCGCCCTTTTGCGAAGACGTCGAATTATCTTGGGCAAGTGCCATACCCACCAGCATGTTCGTGCCGGCAACGGTGGCGACGGCAAGGCATAACACGCTGGATAAACGGTTCGCGATCATCACCGGACTATAGTGCGGCGATAGCGCCGAAGCCAGACCAACGGCGCTGAAAGTTGCCGGCGCTCATATCGCTCAGTTCCGTTGGAAGGTGCCTCACGCGGCCTGTTTGCGAGTACCGAAAACATGGTCGACGAGGCCCCAATCCTTGGCCTCCTGCGCGGTCATGAAAAAGTCTCGGTCGAGCGTGCGTTCCACTTCATCGTAGGTGCGGCCGCAATGGTGGGCGTAAAGATCGGTCATGCGCCGCTTGGTGCGAAGGATGCCCTCGGCATGGCGCTGGATGTCGGAGGCTTGGCCCTGGAAGCCGCCGAGAGGCTGATGCAGCACGATGCTAGTGTTGGGTAGCGCGATGCGCCGCCCCGGTGTGCCGGCCATCAAAAGGAACGAGGCCATCGAGGCGGCGAAGCCCATACAAACGGTGGAGACCGGGCAGCTGATATACTGCATCGTATCGTAGATGGCGAAACCGCTGGTCACCACGCCGCCCGGCGAGTTGATGTAGAGCGAGACCTCCTTGTCGGGATTGTCGGATTCCAACGACAGAAGCTGGGCGCAGACCAGCGCCGAGGTGCCGTCGTCGATCGCCCCGTTGATGAAGACGATGCGCTCGCGCAGCAGCCGCGAAAATATGTCGAAGGCACGTTCGCCGCGGCTCGACTGCTCGATCACCATCGGCACCAGATTGGCAAGGCCGCTCATCGGTTGTCTCCGTTGACTGTTGTCGTTCAGGCCGCGCGCAGGAAGAGGCGCGGGGTGTTTGCGGCGACCTGCTTGTGCCTGGGAGTGCGCGCTTCAAAGGAAAGCCGGCAACCGGCGCCTGCCATCGCGATCTCCGGCACTGCTGCCCGAGCAAAACCATCATGGACGATACGCAGATGCGTGCCGCCGGAAACGGTGCGGTAGAGCGTAAAGGTGACGATGCTGTCCACTGGGCTGTCGTTCATTGCGCTGTCCAGGGGGCTGCCGGGCGGCACCTGCGTATCGCCGGGCGCCGGCCGCTCCCGCCAGGAATAGCGCAGCAGCCGTCCGGGATCCGCGTCGAGGATTTCGCACTCGATCGGCGCATTCGGCGCTTTAAAGGCAAAGCGGTTGCCGATTTCGGGCTTGATGTCGTTCGGCATCATCCAGGCCGCGAGCAGGTCCGGCACCGTCAGCGCCCGCCACACCTTTTCCGGCGGTTCGGGCAGCTCGCACTCGAACTCGATCTTGTCTGCGGCCATTTCGGCGCGTTCTTTGCCTCGGCTGGTCATTGGTCCATGTCCTTCAAAACCGTCTTGAGCCTTTCGATGCGCTCTGGCCAGAACGCACGGTAGCGTTCGATCCAGCCGAGCAGTGGCGCAAGCCCCTTCGGATCGACGCGGTAATAGGCGTTGCGACCGGCCCGGCGCTCGACCACGAGGCCGGCGCCGCGCAGCACTGCGAGATGTTGCGATACCGCCGGCTGCGATACCGGTATGCCAGTGCGCAGTTCCGACACCGTCATCTCGCCGTCGGCGAGCCGCTCATAGACGGCGCGACGCGTTGGATCCGCTAGTGCCCGAAAAATGTCTGCTTCGATCATGCCGAAAGCATAAGTCAATACTTATCTGTTTGGCAAGCCGTGTTTTTTAAGACAGGCGGTGTTTTTTAAGACAGGCGAGGTTTTACAAACTCGCCGGAAGCCAGCGTCTCACCATGTCCGGGGATCCCTTGAACGTCGCCTCGAAAACTGGTGACGCGAGCACGGCATGGATGTGAAGCAATTCGGAGCCGATGTTTCGGAAGCCATGTTGCCTGTGCGCGGCGACAACAAGCGACTGTCCCGCAGTCAAGACGAGATGCTCTTCGTCGATCCACATCTCGGCCCTGCCAGCGATGACGGTAAGCACTTCCTCGACCGGGTGCCAATGTGTCGGGGCGCCAACCGCCGGTTCGACCCACTGTTCGAATATGCAAAGTTGAGTTGCGCCGTTGCGGGCAGAGACATGCATGCGGGTCTTTACTCCCGTCCGCCATTCTTCTTGCGGCTGATCGTCATGCTCGACCATCTTCATGCGGTCGCCTCGATCCCATGGTCTGTGGAAATTCGACGCCAAGACACTACTTCTTACTGACAACTATTGACAGTGCAGGGCCTCTCCTATAGAACGAAAAGAGAACAAAAACCTTGTGGGAAAAGGCAGCGACGGCAGGCAGGGATTGTCCATAGCCTGTAAGGTGCGGCGACAAAAATTCGGTTTCGGATGAGCGCGGAGAAGTATCATGGCGGGTAGCGTCAACAAGGTCATTCTGGTGGGCAACCTCGGGGCGGACCCTGAAATCCGCCGCCTGAATTCGGGTGACCCGGTCGTCAACATCCGCATCGCGACGTCGGAAAGCTGGCGCGACAAGACATCCGGAGAGCGCAAGGAAAAGACCGAGTGGCACAATGTCGTGATCTTCAACGACCAGATCGCCAAGGTGGCCGAGCAGTATCTGAAGAAGGGCATGAAGGTCTATGTCGAGGGCCAGCTGCAGACGCGCAAATGGCAGGACCAGACCGGCAATGACCGCTATACGACCGAAATCGTGTTGCAGAAATTCCGCGGCGAGCTGCAGATGCTCGATGCGCGGGGCGAGGGCGGCGGCCAGGTCGGCAACTATGCCGGTGGTGGTGCGAGCCGCGGTTCCGATTTCGGCCAGTCCGGCCCGGGCGAAAGTTTCAATCGCGGTGGCGCCAACAAGGGCGGCGGCGGCGGTTCGTCGCGCGAGCTGGACGACGAAATCCCGTTCTGATTTCTCGGGGCGGACTGCCCTTGCGACGAAAAGCGCCGGCACCTTGGCCACGAAATGGCGTCCCGAAAATCTGTCTTGGATTTTCGGGACGTTGTGCGTTTGAGCGGTGAAAGGACGTATCAGGTGAAGGCAAGGGTCAAGTGGGTCGAGGAGCGCACTTTCGTTGGCGAGTCCGCCAGTGGGCACAAGCTGGTGCTAGGCACTGCGTTCGGGCCGGAGGGCAAGACGCCGGGGCCGAGCCCAATGGAACTGGTGCTGATCGGCACTGGCGGCTGCTCGGCCTATGACGTGGTCCATATCCTCGAAAAGGGGCGCGAGGCGGTCGAAGATTGCGTGGTCGAACTCGATGCCGACCGTGCAGAAGCCGATCCCAGGGTGTTCACCCGCATTCACATGCATTTTGTCGTCAAGGGCCGGGCGCTATCACACGACAAGGTGAAGCGGGCGATTGGGCTTTCGATCGACAAATACTGCTCGGCCTCGTCAATGATGGCCAAGACTGCCGAGATTACCCACGACTTCGAAGTCATTGAAACGACAGCGAAGTAGGGCTGTTCCTACGTCGCCATCAGCGCCTTGATGCCGTCGGCGACGAACTGTACGGCGAGCGCCGCCAGGATGACGCCGAGCAGCCTTGTCAGGATCGAACGGCCGGTTTGGCCGAGGATACGGTCGATGCGCTCTGACAGCACGAACACCAGGTAGGTGATGACGAGGCAGATGGCGATGATGCCGACAAGGGCTGTCTGCGCGCCCAAACCCTGAAACGAGCTTGAGAGCAGGACGGTCGCCGAAATCGCGCCGGGACCGGCAATAAGCGGGATCGCCAGCGGAAAGGCGGCGATGTTGTGGATCATGTCCCTGGTGATGGCGACGTCGCCGATCTTCTCCTTGCGGTCCTGCCGGCGCTCGAACACCATTTCGAAGGCGATGAAGAACAGCAGAAAGCCGCCGGCGACGCGGAAGGCCGGCAGAGTGATGCCGAAGACTGACAGGATCGACCCGCCGGCGATTGCGAACAACGCCATTACCAGGAAGGCGATGACCGAGGCGCGCACGGAGACCTGGTTGCGCTCCTCGCGGTTCATGCCGCGGGTCACGGCGAGGAAGAGCGGCGCCAGGCCGGGCGGATCGATCGTCACCAGTATGGTGACGAAGGCGTTGAACAGGCTGTCGAAGCTCGGCATGCTGACCCTCCCCGCCGGCAAAGCCGGATAACGGGATTGGTAGAGCAAAGCGGAGCCAGTGGAAACCGTGCGGATCAGGGGCTGACGGCCCGGCGCGCCAGAAACTCGACTTCGAGACGCCAGGTGGCGCCGTCGTCCTGTGAGCGTTCGCCCAGCCAGCGGAACGAATGTTCGGTGATGCGCGAAAAGCTCCAGCGCACAGCAGATCCGGTGCCGTCTGCGCCTTGCTGGATAATGGTGTCGTCCTCGGCACGGCCGAGCTGGCGGCTGTAGTACTGATTGCGCGGATCGCTCCAGAAGATGTGCCAGGCGTCAACGCCGGGATCGTAGACGCGCAACGTCGTGCCATAGAAGGTCCATTTGCCGAGCGAGGGCGAGGGGCCGGCGTCACGGGCAGGCAGGATCCATACGTCCTGGATCGCGCGGCCTTCGAGCACCCAGCCGAAATGCACTTCGCCGCGCCCGGTCAGCACCTGACCGTCCTCGAGATGGCGCGTGGCGTCGAACGTCCAGGCGCCGACGAAGCGGCCATAAAGATTCAGTTTCTCGGCAAGGGCCGGTACGGGCCCATCGCTGTGCAGGGCCTTGGCAAAGGAATTGGACATGGCTTCGCTCTCATCTTGTCAGGAGACCGGCAAGCATAGAGGCCGACAGGGGTTCTGCGCTTGGGAAAAGTTGCTATGTTTCGGCGATGACGACGAGCGCGCACAGGCTGGCGTCGGGCCGAGGCTGGCAGGTGTCGGATGTCATCTGCACCGCCAGCGCCGCCGACAGGCCATTCGAGGAGGAGCATCGGGATTTCTGCGTTGCCGCCGTAACCAACGGCACCTTCCGCTATCGTACGCGCGAGGGCACGGCGATGCTGGCGCCGGGCGCGCTCCTGCTCGGCAATCCCGGCACATGCTATGAATGCGGTCACGAGCATGGCGCCGGCGACCGCTGCCTCTCCTTCCATTTCGGGCCGGCCTATATGGAGCGGATCGTCGCCGACGTGCCGGGCACGAAGACGCTCGATTTCGGCACGCCGCGCCTGCCGCCCTTGCCGGCGCTGGTGCCGCTGCTTGCCGAAGCGGAGGCGGCGCGCGAGATGGCTGACACCGGCGCGTTCGAGGAACTCGCCCTGCGCATTGCCGGTGCCGCGGTAACAGCGGCTTGCAGCGCTACGGATCGGGGACGGACGCCGAGCCGCCGTGACCAGAAGCGTGTCGCCGAAGCGGTGCGGCGCATCGAAGTCGATGCCGACCGGCCGATCTCGCTTGCCGAACTCGCCGACGAGACCGCCACCAGCCCTTACCATTTCCTGCGCACCTTCCGGCACGTTGCCGGCATGACGCCCTACCAGTTCCTGCTGAGAGCGCGGCTGCACAGGGCAGCCGTGCGGCTGCGGACGTCGGATCAGGCGATTTCGGCGATTGCCTTTTCGGCGGGGTTCAACGATCTATCAACCTTCAATCGCCGTTTCCGGCGGCTGATGGGCGAGGCGCCGGGTACTTATCGCGCCCGCCGGCGACGCCCGTGAAAGGGTGCCACGGCCATATCGTCGCAATTGGTTTATCCTTTTGAATTTGCCGCTAAAAACCACACTGGAAAACTGCCACGATTGTTGGAGTTTCGGGCCGGCTTCCTATATAAGCACCAAGTGATTCCTGATTAGATTGTGATCCGATTTGACCGACCAAAAGACACCGCGCGGCGCCGACGGCGGCCCCACCGGCATCGAGCCGATATCCATCATCGAGGAGATGCAGCGCTCCTATCTCGATTACGCCATGAGCGTGATCGTCAGCCGCGCGCTGCCGGACGTGCGCGATGGCCTCAAGCCGGTGCATCGCCGCATCCTCTACGCCGCCTATGAGAGCGGCTATCACTGGAACCGCAAATATGTGAAATCGGCACGCCCGGTCGCCGACGTGATGGGTAAATACCATCCGCATGGCGACGCCTCGATCTACGACGCTTTGGTGCGCATGGCGCAGGATTGGTCGCTGCGCGTGCCGCTGATCGACGGGCAGGGCAATTTCGGCTCGATCGACGGCGATCCGCCGGCGGCGATGCGCTACACGGAATCGCGGCTGACCAAGGTCGCGCATGAGTTGCTGGAAGACATCGACAAGGACACCGTCGATTTCCAGGACACTTACGATGCGTCGGGCAGCGAACCGAAAGTCCTGCCGGCGCGCTTCCCGAACCTGTTGGTCAACGGCTCCGGCGGTATCGCCGTCGGCATGGCCACCAACATCCCGCCGCACAATCTGGGCGAGGTCTGCAACGGCGCCATTGCCCTCATCGATAATCCGGCCATCGACCTTCCGGCGCTGATGGAGATCATTCCGGGGCCGGATTTCCCGACCGGCGGCATCGTGCTCGGCCGCTCCGGTATCTACAGCGCCTATTCGACCGGCCGCGGCTCCATCGTCATGCGCGGCCGCGTCAACGTCGAGGCGCGCGGCAACGATCGTGAATCGATCGTCATCACCGAGGTTCCCTATCAGGTGAACAAGGCGTCGATGATCGAGAAGATGGCCGAGCTGGTGCGCGACAAGCGCATCGAAGGCATTTCCGACATTCGCGACGAGAGCGACCGCCAGGGCTACCGCGTCGTCATCGAACTGAAGCGCGACGCGGTCGCCGATGTCATCCTCAACCAGCTTTACCGCTTCACCCCGCTGCAGACGTCCTTCGGCGCCAACATGGTGGCACTGAACGGCGGCAAGCCGGAATTGCTGACTCTGACCGACATGCTGAAGGCGTTCGTCGCCTTCCGTGAGGAGGTGATCAGCCGGCGCACGAAATTCCTGCTGCGCAAGGCGCGCGACCGCGCCCATGTGCTGGTCGGCCTTGCCATCGCTGTTGCCAACATCGATGAAGTCATCAAGCTGATCCGCAGCGCTCCGGACCCGCAGACGGCGCGCGAGCAGTTGATGGAGCGGCGCTGGCCTTCGGGCGACGTGGAATCGCTGATTCTTCTGATCGACGACCCGCGCCATCGCATCAACGAGGACGGTACCTACAATCTCTCCGAGGAGCAGGCGCGCGCCATCCTCGAACTGCGCCTGCAGCGCCTGACCGCGCTCGGCCGCGACGAGATCGCCGACGAGCTGAACACGATCGGCGACGAGATCAAGGACTACCTAGACATCCTCTCGTCCCGCGCCCGCGTCCAGCAGATCGTCAAGGACGAGCTCATGGCAGTGCGCGACGAGTTCGGCACGCCGCGCCGCACCGAACTCGCCGAGGGCGGGGCGGACATGGAAGACGAGGACCTGATCCAGCGCGAGGACATGGTCGTCACGGTCAGCCATTCCGGCTACATCAAGCGCGTGCCGCTGTCGCTGTACCGGGCGCAGCGCCGCGGCGGCAAGGGCCGCTCCGGCATGTCGACCAAGGAAGAGGATTTCGTCACCCGGCTGTTCGTCGCCAACACGCACACGCCGGTGCTGTTCTTCTCCTCGCGCGGCATCGTCTACAAGGAAAAGGTCTGGCGCCTGCCGATCGGCAACCCGCAATCGCGCGGCAAGGCGCTGATCAATATGCTGCCGCTCGAACAGGGCGAGCGCATCACCACGATCATGCCGCTGCCGGAGGATGAGATGAGTTGGGGCGAACTCGACGTCATGTTTGCCACCACGCGCGGCACCGTGCGTCGCAACAAGCTGTCAGACTTCGTCCAGGTCAACCGCAACGGCAAGATCGCCATGAAGCTGGACGAGGAGGGCGACGAGATCCTCGGCGTCGAGACCTGCACCGACAATGACGACGTGCTTTTGACGGCAAGTTCCGGCCAGTGCATCCGCTTTCCGGTCAGCGACGTACGCGTCTTCCAGAGCCGCAATTCGGTCGGCGTGCGCGGCATTGCGATGGCCGATGGCGACCGGGTGATCTCGATGGCGGTGATCGAGCATGTCGATGCGCCGCCGGCGGAACGTGCCGCCTACCTCAAGCGGGTGGTGGCCGAACGCCGGCTCGCTGCTGACATCGCGGCCGGCGAGGAGGAAGAAATCCAGCTCACCAATGAAGAGGTCGGCGAAGAGGCGGAGCTTTCCGACGACCGCTATGAATTCCTCAAGGCGCACGAGCAGTTCGTGTTGACGGTGACGGAATATGGCTACGGCAAGCGTTCATCGTCCT
Organism: Mesorhizobium sp. M0106; assembly: GCF_040322715.1. Lineage (NCBI taxonomy): Bacteria > Pseudomonadati > Pseudomonadota > Alphaproteobacteria > Hyphomicrobiales > Phyllobacteriaceae > Mesorhizobium > Mesorhizobium sp. M0106. Next base: position 108,384 of record NZ_JAMYUA010000003.1, read on the forward strand.
ACGATTTCCGCCTGACTGGCCGTGGCGGCAAGGGTATTCGCGCCACCGACGTCTCGAAAACGGCCGAAATCGGCCGCCTGGTGGCGACCTTCCCGGTCGGCAATGACGATCAGATCATGCTGGTTTCGGATGGCGGCACCGTTATCCGTGTTCCAGTGAACGGCATTCGTTTCGCCAGCCGCGCCACCAAGGGCGTTACCATCTTCAATACCGCAGAGGGCGAGAAGGTCGTTTCGGTGGAGCGAATTTCAGAACCGCAAGCGGATGAAGAGATCGAAGAGAGTGTCGATGCTGAAAGCGGCGCTGTTGCCGATGCCGAAGGTAGGGAGCCCGATACATCCGTCGAGTGAGTTTGGCACGACGACGCCAGCCCTATGGGCCGGCGTGTGAAGACACCCGCAATCTAGAGGTGGCGATAAGGCTTGCGGTTGCCGAAGCCTTCGAACCGCTTGGTATTGGCCTTGGCGCGGACGCGCTGTGCTTCCTGATGCAACCCGAATACGGTAGCGATCAGCATGGCGGCGGTCATTGCGGTGGCGAGCATGTAGATCAGCATGTGCGTGTTCTCCTGCGCCTAACAACGATTAGATGGGTGTTTGGTTTCATCTCCTGCAGCTGCAACTTAGTGAACACTGCGTGAAACTGTTGTGAGCGGCACATTCATCTGTCGTTCACGTCGGCCAAAGGTTCATGGGGCGGGCTGGCGATCGGATTTGCCTTTAGGGGAGAGGCTCGCTAGAAGCACCTGCCATGACCGAACGCATCGCCCTTTATGCCGGCTCTTTCGACCCGCTGACCAACGGCCATCTCGACGTGCTGAAGGCGTCGCTGGCCGTGGCGGATACAATCTATGCGGCGATCGGCATCCATCCCGGGAAGAAGCCGTTGTTTTCCTTCGAGGAACGGGTTGGCCTGATCGAAACGGCCGCGAAGGCGGAATTCGGCAGCGACGGTGCGCGTATCAAAGTAGTCGCCTTCGACGGGTTGGTCATCGATGCGGCCAGGAAGCATGGCGCCTCGATCATGATCCGCGGCCTGCGCGACGGCACCGATCTTGACTATGAGATGCAGATGGCCGGCATGAACGAGACCATGGCGCCGGAGCTGCAGACGGTGTTCCTGCCCGCCAGCCCTTCAGTGCGCACCATTACCGCCACACTTGTGCGCCAGATAGCTTCGATGGGAGGCGACATCCGCCCCTTCGTGCCGGCGGCCGTGGCCGGTGCGCTCACCGCCAAATTCGCGAAATAAATGCATGTCACCCAAAAGTGGAACCCGGCTTTGGGTAACGACATGCATGAACGAAGATATTCGGAGAAGGATCCCATGCAGCTGAAAAAGCTTGCCTTCTTGCTTGCCGTGCTTGCCGGTCTTGTGACCGCATCCGTGTCGGCCTTTGCCGCCGATCCGGAAAACACCATGATCGTAACGCTGAAGGACGGCGACGTGACCATCGCGCTGAGGCCCGACCTTGCGCCGAAGCACGTCGCGCAGATCAAAAAGCTGGTGCGCCAGGGCGCCTACGACAACGTCGCCTTTCACCGCGTCATCGACGGCTTCATGGCGCAGACCGGCGACGTCAAGTTCGGCAACATGAAGCGCGGCTTCAATGCCGACGCTGTCGGCACCGGCGGCTCCGATCTTCCCGACCTGCCGGCCGAATTCTCCAGCACCGAGCACTACCAGCGCGGCGTGGTCGGCATGGCCCGCTCCGACGATCCGAATTCCGCCAATTCGCAATTCTTCATCATGTTCGCCCCGGCACCGCCGCTCGATGGCCAGTACACCATCGTTGGCAATGTCGTCAGCGGCATGGAGCTGGTGGACCACATCAAGAAAGGCGACGAGGCGCAGAACGGGACGGTGACCGACCCCGATCGCATGATCAAGGTGCGCATCGCCGCGGACGGCAAGTAACCCCAATTGTTCAAAAGGATATTTCTGACATGGCCGAAATCAAGGACCGCGAGAACGCGCTTATCATGGACACGACCAAGGGCAAGGTCGTCATCGAATTGTATCCAGATCTGGCGCCCGGCCATGTCGGCCGTATCAAGGAGCTGGCCCGCGAAGGCGCCTATGACGGCGTGGTCTTCCACCGCGTCATCGACGGCTTCATGGCGCAGACCGGCGACGTGAAGTTCGGCAATTCCAACAAGCCGTCTTTCGCGCCATCGCGCGCCGGCACTGGCGGTTCCGACAAACCCGATCTGAAGGCCGAGTTCTCCAACGCCAACCACGGCCGCGGCACCTGCTCGATGGCGCGCTCGCAGAACCCGAACTCGGCCAATTCGCAGTTCTTCATCTGCTTCGACGATGCCGCCTTCCTCAACCGCCAGTACACGGTATGGGGCCAGGTCATCGAAGGCATGGACAACGTCGACAAGATCAAGCGCGGCGAACCGGTGCAGGATCCTGACAAGATCGTGTCGCTCAAGGTCGCGGCCGACGTGAAATGACCGGCCGGGCTGTCGCGGCCATCGCATTTGTGCTCGTCGCGGCGGCCACTCCGGCGCTGGCGACGGAATCGATCGTCTGCAGCGCCGACGGCGGCGCGGCATCGATTGATGTTTTGATGGGACACACGGCCGTCATTGCGGTGGCGCGTGTGTGGCTGGATGCCGGCGGCAAGACATGGACCACGGACGGACAGCCAGGCTCAACGAAAGTCATCGTGGGACAGGCATTCGAAGACGACGAGCGCATGCTGATCGATCTCACTGATGAGGGCCTCAGCTCGATCGTGGCCAAATCGCGGCTGGTCAAGGCCAGCGAGCAGTCCAGCTTCGCAATGGGCGGTACGCTGAGCATAGACAGTGTCGGCGCCTGGGCGGTGACCTGCCCGGAACCTTGAGGCGGGGATTTCTTGCGCGTCGATCTTTTCGATTTCGATCTGCCGGAAGAGCGCGTCGCGCTTCGCCCAGCCGAACCGCGCGACAGCGCCAGAATGCTGGTGGTCAGGCCGGCTGAGGGGCTCGAGGACCGGACGGTGCGCGACCTGCCGTCCCTGCTCAAGGCCGGTGATGTGCTGGTCTTCAACGACACCAAGGTCATTCCGGCGCAGCTGAAAGGCATCAGGCGGCGCGGCGAAGCAGCAGCGCAGGTCGAAGCCACGCTGCATATGCGGATGGCGCCCGACCGGTGGCTAGCCTTCATGCGTCCGGGCAAGCGCATCGCCGCCGGCGATCGCATCCATTTCGGTCATGACGCCAATTCCTGCTTTCTCGGCCAGCTCGATGCGACAGTGATCGAGAAGGGGGAAGGCGGCGAGGTGCTGCTCGGCTTCGACCTGTCAGGTCCGTTCCTCGACGAGGTGCTGCACGCTGTCGGCCACATCCCGCTGCCGCCCTACATCGCCTCGAAGCGTGACGACGACGAACGCGACCGCAGCGATTATCAGACCATTTATGCGAGGGAGGAGGGCGCGATCGCCGCGCCGACGGCAGGGCTGCATTTCACGCCGGAGCTGTTTGCGAGGCTCGACGCCAAGGGCATAGAGCGCCGTTTCGTCACGCTGCATGTCGGCGCCGGTACGTTCCTGCCGGTGAAGGCGGACGACACCGCCGACCACAAGATGCACGCCGAAACCGGTTCGGTCAGCCCGGAAACCGCCGAGGCGCTGAATGCGGCGAAAGCAAAAGGAGGGCGCATTATCGCTGTCGGCACGACATCGCTGCGCTTATTGGAGAGCGCGGCCGGCGAGGACGGCTGGCTGGCCGCATGGTCAGGCCCGACAGACATCTTCATCACGCCCGGCTATCGTTTCAAGACCGCAGACATGCTGATGACCAATTTCCATCTGCCGCGTTCGACGCTGTTCATGCTGGTTTCGGCCTTCTGCGGTTTGCAGACGATGCGGGCGGCTTATGCGCATGCCATCGAGAACCGCTACAGGTTTTATTCCTATGGAGACGCAAGTCTTCTGTTCAGGGAGGATAGTAATGGACGATGACCTGGAAACCTTCGACCGGGAAGCCTTGATCGCCGAGGTCAGGAAACTGCGCGCCGGCATCCGCCAACACCGCGACGCCACCGGCCATGATCTGTGCTGGCATCATCCCGACCTCTGGTCACTTTTGCCCGAAAAGACCGAGCCGGCGATTGCCGTGCCGCCGTGGCCGAAATTCATGCGCGGCTGCATCCGCTACCGGCAATCACTCGACAAGCAAGCCCCGGACGCGCCGGTATTCGACAAGGAGTTCGATGGCTAGGGAATTCAATGACTGACGCATTCACCTTCAAGGTGCTGGCGACCGACGGCAGGGCGCGGCGTGGTGCAATCACCATGCCGCGCGGGGAAATCCGCACGCCTGCCTTCATGCCGGTCGGTACCGGCGGCACGGTGAAGGCCATGTATATGGATCAGGTGCGCGGCGTCGGCTCGGACATTATCCTCGGCAACACCTACCACCTGATGCTAAGACCCGGCGCCGAGCGCGTGGCGCGGCTCGGCGGCCTGCATGAATTCGCCCGCTGGCCGCATCCAATCCTGACCGACAGCGGCGGCTTCCAGGTGATGTCGCTGTCGAAGCTGCGGAAACTGACCGAGAACGGCGTTACCTTCCGTTCGCATATCGACGGCGGCGCCTACGAGATGTCGCCGGAGCGTTCGATAGAGATCCAGGGGCTGCTCGATTCCGACATCCAGATGCAGCTCGACGAATGCACGGCGCTGCCGGCCAAGCAGAACGAGATCGAGCGTGCCATGGAGTTGTCGTTGCGCTGGGCCGAGCGTTGCAAGACGGCATTCGGCGAGCAGCCCGGCAAGGCGATGTTCGGCATTGTGCAAGGCGGCGACGTGCCGGATCTGCGGCTGCGCTCGGCGCAGGCGCTGAAGGCAATGGAGCTGAAGGGCTATGCGATCGGCGGGCTGGCTGTCGGCGAGCCGCAAGCGGTGATGCTGGAGATGCTCGACATCACTTGCCCGGAGCTGCCGGCTGACCGGCCGCGCTACCTGATGGGCGTCGGCACCCCGGACGACATTTTGAAGTCGGTGGCGCGCGGCATCGACATGTTCGACTGCGTGATGCCGACGCGGGCAGGGCGCCACGGCCTTGCATACACACGGCGCGGCAAGGTCAATCTGCGCAACGCCCGCCATGCCGACGATCCGCGTCCGCTCGACGAGGAAAGCGACTGCCCGGCCGCACGCGACTATTCGCGGGCCTATTTGCACCATCTGGTGCGCTCGCAAGAGGCGCTTGGGGCGATGCTCCTGACCTGGAACAATCTGTCCTATTACCAGCAGCTGATGCGCGACATTCGTGAAGCGATCGAGGCTGGCAGGTTCGCCGAACAAGCCGAGATCATCACGCAGCAATGGGCAAACGGTGACCTCGCCGTCCGGTAGGCATGCCCGCCAGGAATCCGGCTCCAGGGAGGAGTTGCCCCTGCCATGAACTGTTTTGAAACGACTGCCTAATAAGCATTGCCGGACGACATCGGGCGAGGATCAAGAACCTGTTCGTTTCGGGGCAAGTTTCAGTTCCTGGCACGCCGGTGCGGACGAACGGCATCGCTGCACCTTCGCCCTCCGTGGCTGTCCAGCAATGGACGGCGGGGTCGTTGCTTGCCGCTCTGATGATCGCCGTGACCGGCCTGGTCTTGCGCTCGCTTGGCGCGCGCGGCGACCTTTGGCTGGACGAGATCTGGAGCTTTGCGCTGATCGAGCCGCTGACCTCGATCGACCAGATATTCTGGCGCGTCAATCACGACAACAATCATTTCCTCAACTCGGTCTATCTCTATCTCATTGGCCCCGATGCTTCGCCGCTGATGCAGCGAGGTCTGTCGATAGCATTAGGTGTTGCCACGATCGCTGCGGCGGCAGCGAGCGCCGCATCGCGCGGACGACAGGCGATGATCGCCACAAGCCTGTTGTTTGCCGTGAGCTACCCAATGGTCCATTACGGCTCGGAGGCGCGCGGCTATGCCGGCCTTGTGCTGTTCACGCTGCTTTCGGTGGTTTTTCTGGAGCGCCGGCTCGACAATAGACGGTGGTCTGGCGCGGCCTTGGCAGCGGCGATCCTTTTCGGCTTCCTGTGCCATCTCACCATGATCGGAATGGTGGCGGTCCTCGCAATCTGGACCGCTTGGCTCGCCTGGCAGCGTACGGCGAAGGTCGGCCGTGTCGTTGCGGACCTGGCGTCGATCTTCCTGCCGGGCTTGCTTGCCGTGCTGCCGCTGGCTGTCGGCGTGTTTGTCGGCTGCAGGCTGTTCGGCTTCAGTGTCGGTGGTGTTTCGCCGTTCTCGATTGCCGCCTTCGCGCAGGGCTATGGCGGGATGATCCGCTCTCTGTTCGGGCTGCCACCCTGGTTCGGCGACGGGCCCTACATCGTTGCCGCCTGCTGTCTTGTCGGCCTCTCCGCCGGTGTCTGGCGCGGTCGCCGAGCCAGCCTTCATGCGATCGGGATTATCGGACTGCCTTTGCTCATGGCGGCGGCGCATCTGCCCAACCTCGAGTTCCCACGCTATTTCATCATCAGCGGAACATTGCTGCTGCTCTGGGCCGGCGAGATGATTGGCCGCGGCCTGGATGCTCGCGGGACTGCAAGGCTACTTGCGATGGGAGCGCTTGCGATCGTGGTGAGTGGAAGCATTTCGTCGCTGCTCCAGCTCTATCAATATGGACGCGGCTCCTACGCCGCTATCGTCGATGAAATGACCAGGAACGGCGCAACCACCTATGCCAGCGACGGCAATTTCCGCACCCCCATTGTCGTCGACTATTTTGCGGCGCGAATGGATCGTCGGGCATTGCTGGTTCCAGACGACGGGATGTGCACCGAACGGCCCGCCTGGCTGGTCCTCGAGGGGGACGTGGACAAACAAGCCGAACATGTCCAACCGACGGCCGCATGCGCTCTGGCGTATGAACGGGCCGATGCGTCGAGGCATTGGGGGTTTTCAGGCCTGAGTTGGACGCTCTATCGGCGACAGGATTGAAACAACCCTTTAGGTGCTGAGCGACGTGGACGCACGCAGGCTGCAGCCGGTGATCCGAAAGCTGCCGTCAGGCTGTAGTTCGAGCGTGTAGACCGCCTCGTAGTCCTTGCCATCCGGGCCGACGATCAGCACTTGCTGGATGATCGAGGTCGGGCTCGTCTCGCGAACCTTGCCGAAGGAGTAGGTCTGCGGTTGGCGCACCGGCGGATAGCCTTTTGTCACCATGTTCATGAAGGTATCGACGGTCGGAAAGACGCGTTTCACATTCGGTGCGGCAAAGCTGTAGGCCGTCATTCCGTCATTGGCGATGAAGGCCCTCAACTGCCCATCGATGACCGTCTGCGCCGCTTTGACTTCGGCGTCGCCAGCAAAGGCCTGGGATGCGAAAATGAATGGAACGACTGCGAATGCGAAAAACGCGCGGCGCATGGCCTGTCTCCGTTGTCCCTGAGAAATCGCTGCCTGAAGGTACATGATACCATACGCTTTGCAGTGCTTCAGGGTTTCAGCCGAGCGCAAACATTCGGCGTGGCAGTCCGTGTCCAGACCGAGATGCATTGTCGAGGCGAGAACAGCCTGAGCGATTGCCGATGCTTGAAAGGCGAACGGCAGTCTGCCACAAGGGCCGCTCGATTATACCTAGAGCGTGCGATGTGAGCAGGACCAGGCAATGAAGGCATTTTTCGTGCAGATAAAGTGCGATCTGGGCAAGGCCTACGACGTTGCCAGCGCCCTGGCCGATGCCGAGATTGCTTCGGAAATCTACTCGACAGCCGGAAACTACGACCTGCTCGCCAAATTCTATGTCGACGACGAGGAAGACATCGGCCACTTCGTCAACGAGAAAGTGCAGATTCTTCCCGGCATCAAGGACACGTTCACGGTCGTCACCTTTCGCGCGTTTTGATCCCCATCCGGCATCTGCCCGGACACCAGGCAAAGCCTGATCAAGGCCCTATTGGTGCTGCCTTAATTTTAGGCAAGTGCGATATACTGATCGCCGGCGCCCAACAAATCACCGATTGCGCTTGATTTTCTCCAGCGAGGCCAGTGAAATGGCGCCACAGGGGAGTATGCGATTGGCAGCGTTCGATGAAATGCTTCCGGAAGTTTCCGGGCTGAGAAAACCGTATTCGGCTTACGATCGCTGGCTGAAGGAACAGGACCCGGCCAGACTTACCGAGAAGATGCAGGACGCCGAACGCGTCTTTCGTAAGACAGGCATCACTTTCGCCGTCTACGGCGAGCAGGAAGCATCGGAGCGGCTGATACCCTTCGATATCGTTCCGCGCATCATTTCGGGCAATGAATGGCGACGGCTGACGCAAGGCATCGAGCAGCGCGTCCAGGCGCTGAACGCCTTTCTCGACGACATCTACCATCGCCAGGAGATCTTGCGCGCCGGCCGGGTGCCGAAGGAGTTGATCGCCAAGAACGAGGCGTTCCTGCCCGAGATGATCGGGGTGCGGCCGCCGGCCGGCGTCTATACCCACATCATCGGCGTCGACATCGTACGCATTAGCGAGAACGAGTTCTACGTGCTGGAGGACAACGCGCGCACGCCGTCCGGCGTCTCCTACATGCTGGAGAACCGCGAGACGATGATGCAGCTCTTTCCCGAGCTGTTCCAGCAGATCAAGGTGCGGCCGGTTGAGAATTACCCGCAGCTCTTGCGCCAGTCGCTGGCGGCAGTGCGGCCGCAAAGCACCAAGGGCGCGCCGACCATTGCCGTGCTGACGCCGGGTAGCTTCAACTCGGCGTATTTCGAACATGCTTTCCTTGCCGACCAGATGGGCGTGCAGCTTGTCGAGGGGCAGGATCTGCGCGTCGTCGATGGCCATGTCGCGATGCGCACCACCGAGGGCTACAAGCAGATCGACGTGCTTTACCGGCGTGTCGACGACTCGTTCCTCGATCCGCTGACCTTCCGCCCCGACTCGGCACTTGGCGTGCCGGGCATTATGGACGTCTACCGCGCCGGCAACATCACGATCGCCAATGCGCCGGGAACCGGCATCGCCGACGACAAGGCGATCTATTCGTACATGCCCGAGATCGTCGAATTCTACACCGGCCGCAAGGCGATGCTCGGCAACATCCCGACCTGGCGCTGCTCGGAGCCGGACAGCCTGAAATACGTGCTCGAGCACATCGATGAATTGGTTATCAAAGAGGTCCACGGGTCCGGCGGTTACGGCATGCTGGTCGGTCCGGCGGCGACCAAGAAGGAATGCGAGGATTTTTCCAAAAAGCTCGCGGCAAAACCGTCGAACTACATTGCTCAGCCGACGCTGGCACTGTCGACCTGTCCGATCCTGACGGACAAGGGGCTGGCGCCGCGCCATGTCGATCTGCGCCCCTATGTGCTGGTTTCCGACCGTATCCAGATCGTGCCCGGCGGGCTGACCCGAGTAGCGCTCAAGGAAGGCTCGCTGGTCGTCAATTCCTCGCAAGGCGGGGGCACGAAGGATACGTGGGTGTTGGATGATTAGAGTGGAAGTAGCGAGTAGTGAATAGTGAATAGTGAATAGATAAGGATATGCGTCGTTAATGTTGGTGAAATGCCCTGAAGTGAAGCGCGCGGAATCGTGCCCTGGAATCTGGATAGTCACCATTCACCATTCACCTTTCACTATTCACCACAGGACCGCCTGACATGCTTCTCGGCCGCACCGCCAACGGGCTTTACTGGATGAACCGCTACATCGAGCGGGCGGAAAACATGGCGCGGCTGGTGGATGCCGGCTTGCGCATGGCGCTGACTCGTACTCAGAACGCTTCGGAGGAGTGGAATTCGGTGCTGCTCAGCGCCGGTTCGGACGCCAGCTTCACGCAGAAATATTCCGACTACACCGCCGCCAATGTCGCCGACTATCTGCTGCGCGACACATCGAACCCGTCGAGCACGATGTCGTCTATCGACACGGCCCGTAACAATGCCCGCATGGTGCGTACCGCACTGACGCGTGAAACCTGGGAAAGCATCAACGAAGCCTGGATGTCGCTGAAGCGGATGCTGGCCAAGCCGATCGACGAGCGCGACCTGCCCAACGCGCTCGACGCAATTAAGCGCGAGACGGCGCTGATCCGCGGCTCGTTCTACGGCACGATGCTGCGCAACGAGATTTTCGATTTCTCGCAGCTCGGCACTTATGTCGAACGCGCCGACAACACCGCGCGTATCCTGGATGTGAAATACTACGTGCTGTTGCCGTCGATCTCCTGGGTCGGCTCGACGCTCGACAACTACCAATGGGAATCGATCCTGCGCTCGGTGTCGGCGCACCGTTCCTATCGCTGGGTCTATGATGCCGACTACAAGCCGAGCAACATCGCCGATTATCTGATCCTCAACGTCCGCATGCCGCGCTCGCTGACCTTTTGCTACCGCTTCCTGACGGAGCATCTCAAATTCCTGGGTGACGACTATGGGGAGCGCCACGCCTGCCATGCGACGGCTGCCAAGACCCAGGCCATGCTGACGGCCGGGTCGATCAAGGATATTTTCGACGCCGGCCTGCACGAATTCCTGGCCAATTTCATCCGCGACAACACCAGGCTCGGCGACGAGATCGCGCAGGATTACAGGTTCTATTGAGCATGACCCCAAAAAGCGGAGACCGGTTTTCGGAAAAGCTCATGCTCCAGGGACGAGTGCGATGCGGCTGAAGATCACCCACCTGACGGAATACCGCTACGATGCGCCGGTGCACTATCTGTTGCAGCGTTTGCGGCTGCTCCCGGTGAACGGGCGCACCCAGACGGTGCTGTCCTGGGCGCTGAGGATCGAAGGCGCACGCGAGGAAGTGCGCTTCACCGACCATTTCGGCAATGATACCCGGCTGTTGAGCGTCGAGGGCGAGCGCGACTTCATCACCGTCGAAGCAGCCGGCGAAGTGGTGACGCGCGACACCGCTGGCGTCTGCGGACCGCACCAGGGTTTCGCGCCGCTCTGGCTGTTCGGCCAGGAAACGCCGCTGACGACGATCGGAAGCGGCATTCGCGAGCTTGCTGCCTCGGTCGGCAAGGGTACCGACATCGAAAGGCTGCACCGGTTGATGGCGGTGATCGGCGAGCGCGTCGCTTATACGCCGGACACCACCAACGTGACGACGCCGGCCGAAGAGGCCCTGGCGCTCAAGACCGGCGTTTGCCAGGACCACAGCCACATCTTCGTTGCCGCGGCGCGTGCCATGGATTTTCCAGCCCGCTATATCAGCGGCTACCTGATGATGGATGCGGCCATCGAGCAGGCGGCAAGCCACGCTTGGGCCGAGGCGCATGTCTCGGGCCTCGGCTGGGTCGCCTTCGATGTCGCCAACGGCATTTCTCCGGATGAGCGCTATGTGAAGGTGGCGACCGGCCGCGATTATCGCGACGCCACGCCGGTATCTGGAATTCGGCTGGGACAGGCGGAAGAACAGCTTGCGGTCACCGTCACCGTGGAGCAGTAATCCCCGGCAAGATTGTTGCCAAAGAGATTCGATGACCTATTGCGTCGGCCTGAAGATCGATCGCGGGCTCGTGTTCATGTCGGACACGCGCACCAACGCCGGCATGGATTCAATTTCGACCTTCAGGAAGATGCATGTCTGGGAAGAGCCGGGCGAGCGCGTCATCGTTTTGATGTCGGCCGGCAATCTGGCGACGACCCAGGCCGTGGTCAGCCTGCTCGACGAACGCACCAAGGCAGTGGCGGAGCGCCGTGCCACGCTGCTCGAAACGCCCTCCATGTACCAGACAGTCCGGTTGGTCGGAGACACCGTCAAGGAGGTCATCGCCAGTTCGTCGCCGGCTGGCGAAAAGGCGGATTCCTACTTCAACGCCTCCTTCATCCTCGGCGGTCAGATCAAGGGCAGCGCGCCGCGCCTGTTCATGATCTATCCGGAAGGCAATTTCATCGAATCGACCGACGACACGCCGTTCTTCCAGATCGGTGAGACCAAATACGGCAAGCCGATCATTATCCGCGCTTATGAAAAGACGATGAGTTTCGCCGAGACGGTGAAATTGCTGCTGGTGTCGTTCGACTCGACGCTGAAGTCGAACCTGTCGGTCGGCCTGCCGCTCGACCTGCTGTTCTATGAAAAGGACACTTTCAAGGTCGGCCTCAAAAAGCGAATAACCCAGGACGATCAATATTATCGTACGATCTCGGATAGCTGGTCGAACGCGCTGAAGACCGCCTTTGCCAGTCTGCCTGATTTTCCCGAATGAAAACCTTCGTTTTTCGTGCTCTTTGATCGCGGCTCGATGAGGCGCCACGGAGGCGAAGAAGATGAATAGCAACGAATTCCGCGAGTGGTCGCTACGAGCGGCTGAATGGGGCGTCGACTACAGAAACAGCCTTCGCGAGAGACCGGTGCGGCCGCTTGTCGAGCCGGGCGAAATCTTCAAAAGCGTCGATGCCGCGCCGCCGGAAGACGGTGAAACGATGCAGGCAATCTTCGCCGATTTCGAACAAAAGATCCTGCCTGGCATGACGCACTGGCAGCATCCGCGTTTCTTCGCCTATTTCCCGGCCAATGCGGCACCGGTCTCCGTCGTGGCCGAGTATCTGGTTTCCGCGATGGCCGCGCAATGCATGCTCTGGCAGACCTCGCCGGCGGCAACCGAGCTCGAGACGCGGGTCGTCGATTGGATGCGGCAGGCGCTTGGTTTGCCGGAGGGATTTTCCGGCGTCATGCAGGATTCGGCTTCATCGGCGACGCTTGCCGCCGTACTGACCATGCGCGAGCTCGCGCTCGACTGGCAAGGCAACAAGAACGGCTTGCAAGGGCAGCCGGTCGTGCGGATCTATTCTTCCGACCAAGTCCATACTTCCATCGACCGGGCGATCTGGGTGTCGGGCATCGGCGAGGCGAACCTCGTGCGCATTCCGGTCGCCGGACGCTTCCGCGCCATGCAGACGGCGGCTCTGGAAGCCGCGATCGTTACCGACCGCGAAAACGGCATGCTGCCGGCGGGCATCATCGCCAGCGTCGGCGGCACAAGTACCGGCGGCACCGACAATGTGGCGGCTGTTGCCGAGGTGGCGAAGCGGCACGGGCTCTACCTGCATGTCGATGCCGCATGGGCCGGCTCCGCCATGATCTGCCCCGAGTTCCGGCATTTCTGGACCGGCGCCGAAAAATGCCGATTCCATCGTCTTCAACCCGCATAAATGGTTGGGGGCACAATTCGATTGCTCGATGCAGTTCATTCGCCAGCCGAAAGACCTGGTCCGCACGCTGGCGATCAAGCCCGAATTCCTGAAAACGCATGGCCGCGACGGGGTCATCAACTACTCCGAATGGTCGGTGCCGCTCGGACGGAGGTTCCGCGCTCTGAAACTTTGGTTCCTGCTGCGTGCGCATGGGTTGGAAAATCTGCGGAACATGATCCGCAACCATGTTGCCTGGAGCGAGAGCCTCGCCGCGCGGCTGGCTCGGGAACCGGATTTCGAGATCGTCACGGAACCGATGCTGTCGCTATTCTCATTCCGCCATCTCGCGGCTGCGGCCATCGACTCTGACGAGCACAATTTGCGGTTGGTCAGCGCGATCAACGATGACGGCCGCATTTACCTGACGCAGACCCGGGTGGACGGGCAGGTGGCGATCCGCTTTCAGGTCGGGCAGTTCGAAACGACTGCGGCGGACGTCGATACTGCGTTCGAGGTCATCACTGAGATCGCGCGTGGGCTGAGTTGATAGCCTCGTCGAGATCGCGCCGGAGCTTTTCTCGCTGCAGTCGTCCGATTTTCATTAGCCGGCCCATACCTGTTCATGGCTTTCGTTTTCAGCTATAGACGAGAAAAACGAAAATGAGAGGGTTGCTAGATGTATCTGTCGCCGCGTCATTCCGAAATCATCCAGATGGCCAAGGACCATGGCCGCGTACTGGTCGAGGAGCTGGCGACGCATTTCAACGTGACGCCGCAGACGATCCGCAAGGATCTCAACGATCTCTGCGACCAGCGGCTTTTGTCCCGCATCCATGGCGGGGCATTGTTCCCCTCCGGCATCGAGAACATGGAATATGAGGCTCGGCGCAAGATCGCCGCCGAGGAGAAGGAGGCGATCGGCCGCGCAGCAGCCCGGCTGATCCCCGACAACGCGTCTCTGTTCATCAATATCGGGACAACGACGGAAGCTGTCAGCAAGTCGCTTCTCGATCACAGCGGCCTGATGGTCATCACCAATAACATCAATGTTGCCAACAGGATGCGCATATATCCTTCGATCGAGGTGGTGATCGCCGGCGGTGTCGTGCGCGGTTCCGACGGCGGTGTGGTCGGCGAGGCCGCGGTCGATTTCATCAGGCAGTTCAAGGTCGATTTTGCGGTGATCGGCGCCTCGGCCATCGACCATGACGGCGCACTGCTCGACTTCGATTTTCGCGAGGTGAAGGTGGCTCAGGCGATCATCGCCAACGCCCGACATGTGATCCTGGTGTCGGACCAGACCAAATTCGAGCGCACCGCGCCCGTCCGCATCGGCCATCTGTCGCAGGTCAACACCTTTATCACCGATCGTTGCGACATCCCGTCGGTGCGTAAGATCTGCCAGGAGGCAGAAGTTCAGCTGATCGAAACGTCGCTCTCCTAGAGATGCCGTTGCGGCATCTTCCGCCTATCATATTTCGTTTGACATTCGTTATCATTTCGAAATAATTCCTCGACGGTTTCGCAAGAACCCAAAAATGCTGCAATGCGAAATCGAGGGAGGATTCTTTGAGCGCATCACCGATTCATGACATTTTCGTCATCGGTGGCGGCATCAATGGCTGCGGCATCGCCCGCGATGCCGTTGGACGTGGCTTTTCGGTTTTTCTTGCCGAGATGAACGATCTGGCCAGCGGGACCTCTTCCGGCTCGACCAAACTGATCCATGGCGGCTTGCGCTATCTCGAATTCTACGAATTCCGCCTGGTGCGCGAAGCGCTGATGGAACGCGAGGTCCTGTGGAGGAACGCGCCGCACATCATCTGGCCGATGCGCTTTGTGCTGCCATACGCCAAGGGGCTGCGTCCGGCCTGGCTGATCCGGCTCGGGCTTTTCCTCTACGACCATATTGGCGGGCGCAAATTGCTGCCGCCGACGAAAACGCTGGACATGGCCAAGGATCCGGCCGGCAAGCCGCTGAAGCCGCTGTTTCGAAAGGCCTTCGAATATTCGGACGGTTGGGTCAACGATGCCCGGCTGGTTGTGTTGAACGCCCGCGACGCTGCCGAGCGCGGCGCAACCATTCGAACCCGAACAAAGGTCGTCAGCGCACGCCGCGAAGGCGATCTCTGGATGGTCAGGCTTGAAAATGTGCGGACCGGCGATACCGAGGAGGTCAAGGCGCGGCTGCTGGTCAATGCCGCCGGCCCGTGGGTCGATCAGGTGCTGTCGGCCACCGTCGGCTTGAACGACGTGCACAATGTCCGCCTCGTACAAGGCAGCCATATCGTCGTGGGCAAGAAATTCGACGACCCACGCGCCTATTTCTTTCAGAACAAGGACGGGCGCATCATTTTCGCCATCCCTTACGAGGACGAATTCACGCTCATCGGCACGACCGATCGTGACTATCCCGGCGATCCGCACAACGTCAGGATCAATGACGCCGAGATCGACTATCTCTGCGCTGCGGCAAGCGAATATTTCGCGCAGCCGGTCAAGCCGTCGGATATCGTCTGGACCTATTCCGCGGTGCGACCGCTCTACGACGATGGCGCCTCAAAGGCGCAGGAAGCCACCCGAGACTATGTGCTGAAGGCCGATGGAGGCGAGGGTGCCGCCCCGATCGTCAACGCCTTTGGCGGCAAGATCACGACCTACCGCCGATTGTCGGAATCGATGCTCGAGAAGATCGAGGGTTTTCTCGGCAAGCGCGGCAAACCATGGACGGCAAACGCGCCGCTGCCCGGCGGTGACTTTCCCGTCACCGGCTTCGATGCCGAGGTGGCGAAACTGAAAACGGCGTACCCGTTCCTCGACGCCCGGCTGGCCCGCCGGTTGACCCAGCTTTACGGCACCCGCGCAAGGAAGCTGCTGGGCCTCGCCAAGTCGAACGTCGATCTTGGCCGTAACTTCGGCGCCGATCTCTACGAAGCCGAGGTGCGCTACCTCGTCGAAAACGAATGGGCGATGACTGCCGAGGATGTATTGTGGCGCCGGACCAAGCGCGGCCTGCGTCTCAGCCGTGAGCAGGCGGCAGTGCTCGACGAGTTCATGCGCGGAATAAGCCGGCAGCACGTAGCGGCTGCCGAATAGGAACGGCCGACTGATGCAGAAAGCCTGGGAGGAGGCATCATGCTTGAACTGAGAAACGTGACGAAGACGGTGGGTGCGGCGGAACATATCCGCGACGTCTCGCTGACGCTTCAGCACGGCTCGCTCAACGTCCTGCTCGGGCCGACGCTCTCCGGCAAGACCAGCCTGATGCGGCTGATGGCGGGCCTCGACGTGCCGACCTCGGGCTCGGTCTGGTTCGATGGCAAGGATGTCACCGGCATGCCGGTGCAAAAGCGCAACGTCGCCATGGTCTACCAGCAATTCATCAATTATCCGGCGATGACGGTCTACGAAAACATCGCCTCACCGCTGCGGGTGGCCGGCACGGATCAGGCAACGATCGACAGGGAGGTGCGCAATGCCGCCGCCCTTCTCAAACTAACGCCCTATCTCGACCGGACGCCTCTCAGTCTGTCGGGCGGCCAGCAGCAGCGCACCGCGCTGGCCCGCGCCATCGTCAAGAATGCCAGCCTCGTGCTGCTCGACGAGCCGCTCGCCAATCTCGACTATAAGCTGCGTGAAGAATTACGCGCGGAACTGCCGAAAGTCTTCGCGGCCGCCGGTACAATCTTTGTTTATGCCACGACCGAGCCGCACGAGGCCTTGCTGCTCGGCGGCAACACGGCAACGCTTTCCGAGGGCAGCATCACCCAGTTCGGGCCGACCATCGAAGTGTTCCGCAAACCGGTCGATCTGGTGACGGCGAGAACCTTCGCCGATCCGCCGCTCAACACCATCGTGCTTGCCAAGAAGGGCCTGGATTTCCTGCTCGAGGGCGGCGTGAAATTGCCGGTGCCGGCGGAACTCTTCGGCGTCGCCGATGCGATCTATACGATCGGCTTCCAGCCGCATCATCTGTCCCTCGATCGGCCCAACGCCGCCGCAGTGCCGGTGCGCGCAAAGGTGACGATCACCGAGATCACCGGATCGGAAAGCTTCATCCATCTCGATTTTGCCGATGCGCGCTGGGTCATGCTGACCCACGGCATTCGCGACTTCGAGCCGGACGAGGAGGTCGAGGTGTTCATCGACCCGCGCCACATCATGGTCTTCGACGAGCACGGCCGCGCGATGGCCGCGCCGAAGCTGGCGGCTTAGGAGGAAGCGATGGCGCGCATCGACGTCAATCATATCCGCCACTCCTATCTGCAGAACCCGCGCACGGATGCCGATTTCGCGCTGAAGGAAGTGCACCACACCTTCGAGGATGGCGGCGCTTATGCGCTGCTCGGCCCATCCGGCTGCGGCAAGACCACGCTGCTCAACATCATTTCGGGATTGCTGCATCCCTCGCACGGCCAGCTGCTGTTCAACGGCAGGGACGTGACCAATCTGTCGACCCAAGAGCGCAACATTGCCCAGGTCTTCCAGTTCCCGGTGATCTACGACACGATGACCGTCTACGACAATCTGGCGTTCCCGCTGCGCAATCGCGGCGTGCCGGAGGCCGACGTCGACCGTAAGGTGCGCGAGACGCTGGAGATGACCGGGCTGGCCGATATGGCCAAACGAAAGGCGCGCGGACTGACCGCCGACCAGAAGCAGAAAATCTCGCTCGGACGTGGGCTGGTGCGCTCCGACGTCAATGCCATCCTGTTCGACGAGCCTTTGACCGTCATCGACCCGCATATGAAATGGGTGCTGCGCTCGCAGTTGAAGCAGCTTCACCGCCGCTTCGGTTACACCATGGTCTACGTCACGCACGACCAGACCGAGGCCTTGACCTTCGCCGACAGGGTGGTCGTCATGTATGACGGCGAAATCGTGCAGATCGGCACACCGGCGGAGCTGTTCGAGCGCCCGCGCCACACTTTTGTCGGCTATTTCATCGGCTCGCCCGGCATGAATGTCATGCCGGTGGCGATCGACGGCAAGACAGCGAAGCTGGGCTCGCAGCAGATCGAACTGGCGGGCGTGCCCAAGGCGGGCGGCGGCGCCATCGAGCTCGGCATCCGTCCCGAATATGTGCGCCTGGGCAGCCAGGGCATGGCCGTCCGGGTCAGCAAGGTCGAGGACGTCGGCCGCCATAAGGTGGTCCGTGCCAATCTCGAAGGACGCGAGATCGCCGCCGTCATCGGCGAGGACGAGACAGTTCCGGCTGATCCGAAGGTGCGGTTCGACCCGGCCGGCATCAACATCTATGCCGATTCCTGGCGCGTCGAGATGGGAGCCTGAAGTGGAAAAGACCTGGAACAACAGAGCCTGGTTCCTGGTGCTGCCGGTGCTGCTGCTGGTGGCGTTCTCGGCGGTCATACCGCTGATGACGGTCGTCAATTATTCGGTGCAGGACACTTTCGGCAATAACGTCTTCTTCTGGGCCGGCACGGAATGGTTCGAGGAACTGCTTTCCTCCAGCCGCTTCTGGCAGGCGATGATCCGCAACCTTGTCTTCTCCTTCATCATCCTGGCGATCGAAGTGCCGCTCGGCATCTTCATTGCGCTCAATATGCCGAAGAAGGGTTGGGGCGTGCCTGTTTGCCTTGTTTTGATGGCGTTGCCGCTGCTGATCCCGTGGAACGTCGTCGGCACCATCTGGCAGGTGTTCGGGCGCAACGACATTGGCCTGCTCGGCTATTACGTCAACGCGCTCGGCATCGACTATAATTATGTGCAAGACCCATATGACGCCTGGGTCACGGTCATCATCATGGACGTCTGGCATTGGACCAGCCTCGTCGTTCTGCTCTGCTACGCCGGCCTGGTCTCGATCCCGGATGCCTTTTATCAGGCGGCCAAGATCGACGGTGCCTCGCGCTGGGCGGTGTTCCGTTACATCCAGCTGCCGAAGATGAACCGCGTGCTGCTGATCGCCGTGCTGCTGCGCTTTATGGATAGCTTCATGATCTACACCGAACCGTTCGTGGTGACCGGCGGCGGACCCGGCAACTCGACGACCTTTCTTTCGATCGATCTCGTCAAGACCGCGCTCGGCCAGTTCGACCTCGGCCCGGCGGCGGCGATGTCGCTGGTCTACTTCCTTATCGTCCTGTTGTTGTCATGGGTGTTCTACACCGTGATGACCAATTACGACGCGGAGCGCTGAGATGAGCCGCACCGAAGAGAGAGCCGATAGGGTGAGCGAGACGACAGCTTCGGAAGGGCTCGCCAGCACGCTACGGCAGGACGAGATCGCACGGCTGATGCGCCGTCGCGGCGAGGAGTCGCGTTGGTGGTGGATCGTGCCGACGCTCTACATCATCGTTCTGCTTTTGCCGATCTACTGGCTCATCAATATGAGCTTCAAGACCAATGGCGAGATCGTCTCGTCGCTGACGCTCTACCCGCACGCACCGACATTGGCGAATTACCGCACCATCTTCACCGACGCGTCCTGGTATTCGGGCTACATCAACTCGATCACCTATGTGGTTATGAACATGGTGATTTCGGTGGCTGCGGCACTGCCTGCTGCCTATGCCTTTTCGCGCTATCGCTTCCTCGGCGACAAGCATCTGTTCTTCTGGCTGCTGACCAACCGCATGGCGCCGCCGGCGGTGTTCGCGCTGCCATTCTTCCAGCTTTATTCGGCCTTCGGCCTTATCGACACCCACATCGCCGTGGCTCTGGCGCATTGCCTGTTCAACGTGCCGCTGGCGGTGTGGATCCTCGAAGGCTTCATGTCGGGCGTACCCAAGGAGATCGACGAGACCGCCTATATCGACGGCTATTCGTTCCCGCGCTTCTTCATCAAGATCTTCATGCCGCTGATTGCGAGCGGCATCGGCGTGGCGTGCTTCTTCTGCTTCATGTTCTCGTGGGTGGAGCTCTTGATCGCCCGTACGCTGACGACAACCGATGCCAAGCCGATCGCCGCGACCATGACCCGCACCGTTTCGGCCGCCGGCATGGATTGGGGGCTGCTCGCCGCAGCCGGCGTGCTGACGCTGATTCCTGGCGCGCTCGTCATCTGGTTTGTGCGCAACTACATCGCCAAGGGCTTTGCCCTGGGGAGGGTATGATGGAGCAGGTCGACAGAAGCCCATGGTGGTGGGCCGTGCTGCTTCTCGCCATAGTCGTCGTGGCCTGGGTGGCACTTCAAATCGATTTCGTGGCAATAACGGTAGGCTTCAGCGATCCGGCTAATATCCGCCTGTGGGGATTTAACCTCTCGTCCAACCTCGATTTTTCGTGGATGGCTTGGACGTGGCCGACCGCGGCCTTCTTTGGAACCATCTTTCTGCTGCTTTGCGGCATGGCGGTGTGGGAATACGTCTCGCCGGGCGGCAATCCGCGCGTCGGCGTGCTGCGGTTCGAAACGACGCGTGGCGACCGCCTGTTCCTGTCGCTGCTTGGCAGCGCCTTTATCCATCTCGCTTGGCTGGGTCTAGTCGGACCCAATCTGTGGTGGGCTCTCGCTCTCTCCGTGGTCTACGCCGTCGGCGTGTTCCGCTACGTATAGAGGGGGAAACTGTTGGAACGGCGGCGTGCCGGCCGCCGATCCAGATCGCACTTTGAACTTTAACAGTGGAGGAAATACATGCGACGGCAATTCTTGACATCAACAACTGCGCTTGTCCTGTTGCTCGGGGCAAGCAATGCCTATGCCGGAATGGACGAGGCCAAGGCCTTCCTCGATAAGGAAATCGGGCCCCTTTCGACGCTTTCGCGCGCCGACCAGGAAGCCGAGATGCAATGGTTCATCGATGCCGCGAAACCTTTCGCCGGCATGGATATCAAGGTGGTTTCCGAAACCATCGCCACGCATCAGTATGAATCGCAGGTGCTGGCGCCGGCCTTTACGGCCATCACCGGCATCAAGGTTACGCATGACGTCATCCAGGAAGGCGACGTCGTCGAGAAGATCCAGACCCAGATGCAGACCGGCCAGAACCTCTATGACGGCTGGGTCAACGATTCCGATCTGATCGGCACGCACTGGCGCTACCAGCAGGTGCGCAACCTGACCGACTGGATGGCAGGCGACGGCAAGGATGTCACCAACCCGAATCTCGACCTGAAGGATTTCATCGGCACTTCGTTCACCACCGCGCCCGACAAGAAGCTCTACCAGCTTCCCGACCAGCAGTTCGCGAACCTCTACTGGTTCCGTTACGACTGGTTCAACGACGAGAAGAACAAGGCGGACTTCAAGGCCAAATACGGCTACGACCTCGGCGTGCCGGTGAACTGGTCGGCCTATGAGGACATCGCCGAGTTCTTCACCGGGCGTGAGATCGATGGCAAGAAGGTCTACGGCCATATGGATTATGGCAAGAAGGACCCGTCGCTCGGCTGGCGGTTCACCGACGCCTGGCTGTCGATGGCCGGCAATGGCGACAAGGGCATTCCGAACGGTCTGCCCGTCGACGAATGGGGCATCAAGGTCGACGAGAATTCGCGTCCGGTCGGTTCCTGCACGGCGCGCGGCGGCGACACCAATGGTCCGGCTTCTGTCTATGCCATCCAGAAGTACCTCGATTGGCTGAAGGCCTATGCACCGGCGGAAGCCCAAGGCATGACCTTCTCCGAATCGGGGCCAGTTCCGGCGCAGGGCGCGGTTGCCCAGCAGATCTTCTGGTACACCGCCTTCACCGCCAGCATGGTCGACGCCAGCGCCAAGGCGGTGCTGAACGACGACGGCACGCCGAAGTGGCGCATGGCGCCGTCGCCGCATGGCGTCTACTGGAAGGACGGCATGAAGCTTGGCTATCAGGACGTCGGTTCCTGGACGCTGATGAAGTCGACGCCGACCGACCGCGCCAAAGCCGCCTGGCTCTACGCGCAGTTCGTCACCTCGAAGACGGTCGACGTGAAGAAGAGCCATGTCGGCCTGACCTTCATCCGCGAGAGCACGATCCACGACAAGAGCTTCACCGAACGTGCGCCAAAGCTCGGCGGCTTGATCGAGTTCTACCGCTCGCCGGCGCGCGTCCAGTGGTCGCCGACCGGCACCAACGTGCCGGACTATCCGAAGCTGGCACAGCTCTGGTGGCAGGCGATCGGCGATGCTTCGTCGGGTGCCAAGAGCGCGCAGGAAGCGATGGACTCGCTCTGCGGCGAGCAGGAAAAGGTGATGAGCCGCATCGAGAAGTCGGGCGTCCAGGGCGATATTGGCCCGAAGATGGCCGAAGAGCATGACCTCGCCTACTGGAATGCGGACGCGGTCAAGAAGGGCAATCTCGCTCCTCAGCTCAAGATCGAGAACGAGAAGGAAAAGCCGGTCACCATCAACTACGACGAGCTGGTGAAGAGCTGGCAGCAATAGGACCGTTTGATGCGGGCGTCCGCGCCCGCATCGCCATGCTCAGGGGAGGCGGCATGTTGCCGTCTCCCCTGTTTGCGTGAACGGCTCCGCGCCATCTGGCGTCGAGACATCGCAGCACCTTGAATTCGCTTCGACGGGAGAGAGAATGACCGGATATATCCTTGCAATCGACCAAGGGACGACATCGAGCCGGGCGATCCTGTTCGACGACAAGATGATGGTCGTCGGCAGCGGGCAAAAGGAATTCACCCAATATTATCCGGCCTCCGGCTGGGTCGAGCACGATCCCGAGGAGATCTGGTCGAGTGTCGTGGAAACGGTAGAGGCTGCGCTGAAGACAGCCGGCCGCAATGCGGCGGATGTCGCCGCGATCGGCATCACCAACCAGCGCGAAACCCTCGTCATCTGGGACAAGGAGACCGGCAAGCCGATCCACAACGCGATTGTCTGGCAGGACCGCCGCACCGCGCCGCTATGCCAGAAACTGAAGAAGCTGGGGCTGGAGAAGAAATTCACGAAAAAGACCGGCCTGCTGCTCGATCCCTATTTCTCCGGCACCAAGATCGCCTGGATGCTGGACAAGGTGAAGGGCGCCAGAAAACGCGCCGAGAGGGGCGAACTGCTGGCTGGCACCATCGACAGTTTCCTGATTTGGCGCCTGACTGGCGGCAAGGTCCACGCGACTGACGCCACCAATGCCTCGCGCACACTGGTCTACAACATCGAACAAAACGCTTGGGACGACGAGCTGCTGGCCATTTTCGGCATACCTGCAAGAATGCTGCCGCAGGTGAAAGATTGTGCCGATGATTTTGGAATCACCGACAAAAGCCTGTTTGGTGCAGAGATCAGAATCCTCGGTGTGGCCGGCGACCAGCATGCGGCGGCGATCGGCCAAGCCTGTTTCGAGCCAGGCATGATGAAATCTACCTACGGCACCGGTTGCTTCGCGCTGCTCAACACCGGCAGCGATCTGGTTCGTTCGAAGAACCGGCTTTTGACCACCATCGCCTACAGGCTGAACGGCAAGACCACCTACGCTCTGGAAGGCTCGATCTTTATCGCGGGCGCCGCCGTGCAATGGCTGCGCGACGGCATCAAGGTAATCGGCAAGGCCGAGCATAGCGGCAAATTGGCAGCGGAAGCCGATCCGACGCAGAACGTCTATCTGGTGCCTGCTTTCGTCGGGCTCGGCGCGCCCCATTGGGATGCCGAAGCGCGCGGCGCCATATTCGGGCTGACCCGCAATTCGGGGCCGGCGGAATTTGCCCGCGCGGCACTGGAATCCGTTGCGTTCCAAACACGCGACCTGCTTGACGCCATGCGCAAGGACTGGAAGGCCGCCTCGGCCAAGACCGTGCTCAGGGTCGATGGCGGCATGGTGGCGTCGGACTGGACCATGCAGCGGCTGGCCGACATTCTCGATGCGCCGGTAGACCGGCCGACAATTCTCGAGACGACCGCGCTTGGTGCGGCATGGCTGGCCGGCTCGAAGGCCGGTGTCTGGCCGAAGGCGCGGGAATTCGCTAGGAGTTGGGCGCTCGAGCGCCGGTTCAAGCCGGACATGGATGCTTCGACACGTGCGGCCAAGCTGGCCGGTTGGCGCCACGCTGTGCGCAGGACGCTAAGTACGCAGGCAGGGATGCCACCGGATTCGCACTAATGAAAAACCCGCGCCGTTTCGGGCGCGGGCTTGCAGCCTCTAATCTGGGACTCAGTAAGGCGACCGGCACTGCCGGCGCGGACCGTAGTTGGGCTGGTAAGTGTTGTCAGAAGCGCGATAGCTCCGATAACGGTCATAGCACCACTGCACGTGGGCATCGCCACGATAGACACGATTCTGGTTGACGATCGCGCCGGTAATCAGCGCTCCAGTAGCAAACGCAGCCAGCGGGAACCAGAAATCGCCGTGACGGCGATAGCCGCGACGATATTCGCGATAGCCGCGATGGCCACGCCAGTACATGCCGTCGTCACGCGAAAAATTGCGACGGAAATCGCGACGCGAGAAATCGCGATTGAAATTCCGGTGCCTCCGCCACGGCTCGTACTGGACGGTCTGGACATTCGAGGTGAGCCCCTGGGCAGGGGGCGCATAGCTGGGCTGAGCGTTGACTGGCACGATCTCCGCGGCAGCGAATGAGATCGAAAGGGTGGTCGCCAGCAGGCCCGACATGATCCTATTCATGATCTTCTCCTTGAAACGCGTGTCCCTTGTCGCGGAAAAACGGACAGGCTGCGCAAATTGTTCCGCCAAAAATCCCAAGTTGCTGATCTGCAAAGGTTCTCTCGATTCGCTGCTTGCGCTTGTCCCGCAAAGCGCGAGCTTCGGCCTTGCGCGAGAGGGAGGCCGTTCCGTCGACGCCGAAGCGCTCCGCAAGGCATGATGACACTGCAGGACAGTCCGGTTTGCGAGCCGTCTTTTTCCGGTTGACCGGCAGAGGCACTCTCCCTATGTTCCGCGCAATTTCGAGGGCGGCCTTTCTGAGCCCGCGGGAGCGCGTAGCTCAGCCGGTAGAGCAACTGACTTTTAATCAGTAGGTCATGGGTTCGAATCCCATCGCGCTCACCAAAATCAAGATTGTCCAACCCGGAGACATAGGTAACAGATTGTACCTAAGACATGGGTGACAACCTCGTGCCGAACGCATGCAGTGGCTTTAGCCGCCCGCCCCATCGTCCATCATTGTGCCGGTGAGTGCCTCGTAGGCTCTGCTGCACAGCTGTGAATGCGGACAATCCTTCACGGTAAGCACTGGCACCACGGTGAGAACTGCTGCGGCAAGGATTTGCAGGCAAAGACCGACGGCGCTTACCTTTCTGCCGAACACGCCGGCCAGGAAAAAGTAGAGACCCTGGGCCATGCAGGCTGCGGTCAGAATGCCCAGAAGCGTGCTGGTCGCTCTTGCGAAGGGCGTTATGTAGCCATCAGGAAAACCCAGCATGCCGAGATCGGCGGACCATTGCAGCGCCAGCATGACGCTCAGCGCTGACCAGACGAGGGCCGTCGTACGAGTGAACAGCGTCTGCTTTGGTTTGTTGCTCGGATCGGCCATCGGGATCACGTCGGGATTGCTTGCCGTGACATGCGCAAGCTCTCGGTCAGATCAGTGAGACGTTGCCGCCGGGATGGCGTTCGAGACGTCCGGCGAGGTCGAGCTCCAGCAGCACCATGAACACTTGAGCGGGATGCAGGCCGGTGTGGCGGATGATCTCGTCTACCGCCACTGGCGTCGGGCCGAGCGCCTCGGCGACGCGGTCGCGGTCGTCCTCGCGCGGCGGCGGCGTTGCCGAAAAGTCGGGCGGCTCCTCAAGCGGCGATGTCCTTGGGGCCCAGGCGCCGACCAGCGGGGCGATCGCACTGGTGATATCGGCGGCCTCGGTGACAAGGGTTGCGCCGTCCTTGAGCAGGCCATTGGCGCCGGCAGCGCGCGGATCGAGCGGCGAACCGGGAACGGCAAAGACCAGCCGGCCCATCTCGCCGGCAAGCCGGGCGCTGATCAGTGAGCCGGAGCGCTGTGCGGCCTCGACCACCACCAGCCCTAATGCAGCACCCGCGACAAGCCGGTTGCGGCGCGGGAAATCCTGCGCGCGCGGCTGCCAGCCAAACGGCATTTCGGAGATGATGGCGCCGCCGCGCTCGGCAATCTCGTCGCACAGGCCGGCATTTTCGGGCGGATAGGGCAAATCGAGGCCGCCGGCGAGCACGCCGATTGTGCCAGTCGCAAGGCTGCCCTGGTGCGCGGCCGTATCGATGCCGCGCGCCAGGCCGGAGACGATGCCATAGCCGTCGCGGCCGAGATCCGCCGCCAGCATCCGCGCCATCTTGATGCCGGCCAGCGATGCGTTGCGAGCGCCGACGATGGCGACCGCTGGCAAGCGGAACACCGCGCTATTGCCCCTGACCGCGAGCAGCGGCGGCGGATGATCCATGCTTTTCATCAGCGGCGGATAATCCGCTTCGCCGATGCCGACGAAGCGGGCGCCAGCCCGCCGGGCGGTCTCCAACTCCGCCTCGGTCTCGGCAACGGACGGGATGCGGACGATTTTTTTGGCGCCACCCGAAATCATCAGCTCGGGCAGCATCGATAGCGCTGCTTCGGCCGAACCGAACCGGTTGATCAGGTCGCGAAAGGAAGCCGGGCCGACATTCGGCGTGCGGATCAGACGAAGCCAGCTCAGCCGTTGTCGGTCGCTGAGGCGCGGCCCAGCGTCGGGCTCGCTCACTCCTTGGCCCCGATCTTACCCTCGGTGCCGGCAAGCAGCCGCGCAATGTTGCCGCGGTGCTTTACAATGACGATTAGGCTCATCGCCGCGAAAAGCCCGGCAATCTGCGGCGTGCTCAGGAAATACAGTGCCATGGGCACCACGACTGCTGCCGTCAGCGCGGCGAGCGAGGAGTAGCGGAACAGGAAAGCCACCGCCAGCCAGACGACGGCGAAGATCAGCGCCGCCTGCCAGGCAAGGCCGATCAGCACGCCAAGGTAAGTGGCGACACCCTTGCCCCCCTTGAAGCCGAGCCAGACCGGAAAGAGATGACCTAAAAACGCGCCGAAGCCGGCCCAAAGTCCGAGCTCGGGCGCAAAGCGGCCTGCGATCAGCACCGCCGCGGTGCCTTTAAGGGCGTCGAGCAGAAGCGTGGCCGCGGCCAAGCTCTTGTTGCCGGTGCGCAGCACATTGGTGGCGCCGATGTTGCCGGAGCCGATGTTGCGCACGTCGCCGAGGCCGGCGGCACGGGTGATCAGCAGGCCAAACGGGATCGAGCCGAGAAGATAGCCGAACACCAATGCCAAGACGGGACTGTAAGCCATTGTTCCCCCGAACTTTCCTTGGCTGAGCGGATTTTAAGCCGTGACGCCTGTTTTCGTCCTAGGCCGAAAACACTGTGCGGCCCGCCACCATTGTTTGCAAGACCTTGCCTTGCAGTCGCGCGCCTTCGAAACAGGTGTTTTTCGAGCGTGAGCGGATGCCGCTCTCGCTGACGACCCATGGCTCGTCCAGATCGACGAGCGAAAGGTCGGCCAATGCCCCCGGTTTCAGCGTGCCGCCGGGCAGGCCGAACAATCTTGCCGGCGCGGTCGACAGTGTCTCGACCAGGCGGAGCAGCGTCACGTCGCCATTGTGATAGAGCCGCAGCGCTGCGCCTAGCAGCGTTTCCAGGCCGATGGCGCCGGCCGCGGCATCGGCAAAGGGAAGGCGCTTGGTGTCGACGTCCTGCGGGTCGTGCGAGGAGACGATGAGATCGATGGTGCCGTCCTTGATCGCTTCGATCATCGCCAGCCGGTCTTCCTCCGCGCGCAGCGGCGGCGTCAGCCGGAAGAAGGTGCGGTACTCGCCGACATCATTCTCGTTGAGCGACAGATTGTGGATCGACACGCCTGAGGTGACGTTGGCGCCATCGGCTTTTGCGCGCGCTACCGCGTTTGCCGCCATAGCCGTCGAAATCTTGGCAGCGTGATAGGCGCCGCCGGTCAGCCGAGCCAGCGCGAGATCGCGCTCCAGGGGGATCGATTCGGCTTCGCGCGGAATGCCGGCAAGGCCAAGCCAGCTTGCGTAAAGGCCTTCGTTCATCACGCCGGCCGAAGCGAGGTCGGCGTCTTGGGTTTCATGCGCGATGACGCCACCGAAATCGCGCGCATAGGTCAGCGCGCGGCGCATCACCAGCGCGCTGGCAATAGAATGCCGGCCATCGGTGAAGGCGACCGCGCCGGCCTCGCGCAGCAGGCCGAATTCGGTCATCTCGCGGCCTTCCAGCCCCTTGGTGATCGCTGCTGCCGGCAAGATGTTGACGATTGCGGTGTCCTTGGCGGTGCGCAGCACGAACTCGACCAGTGCGACATTGTCGATCACCGGGTCGGTATCGGGCATCATGACGATTGAGGTGACGCCGCCGGCCGCCGCAGCGATGCTCGCCGAAGCAATGGTCTCCCGGTGTTCGCCGCCGGGTTCGCCGATGAAGACGCGCGCGTCGATCAATCCGGGGATGATAGTCTTGCCGGCGCAGTCGATGATGGTGGCGCCGTCGGGCGCGCCCTGGTTCAAGGCCGCCTTGCCGGCGGCAACGATTTTGCGGCCTTCGACGATGACGGTGCCGACCTCATCGACGCCGCGCGACGGGTCGACGATGTGGGCCCGGCGGAAGACCGTTATGCTCATCAGGCGCGGCCCTCGTGATTTCGACGGGGGTCGAGCAGCGCTTCCATAACCGCCATGCGCACGGCGACGCCCATCTCAACCTGTTCCTGGATAACGCTTTGCGGGCCGTCGGCGATCTCGGAGGCGATCTCGACGCCGCGGTTCATCGGGCCGGGATGCATGACCAGCGCACCGTCCTTGGCCGCCTTCAGCTTCTCCGCGTCGAGGCCGAAATAGCGGAAATATTCGCGCACCGACGGTACGAAAGCGCCTTCCATGCGTTCGCGCTGCAGGCGCAGCATCATCACCACGTCGGCGTCCTTCAGACCCTCGGCCATGGAACGGGTGACGATGACGCCCATCTTCTCGATGCCGGCGGGCAAAAGCGTCGAAGGGGCGACGACCCTGACCTGGGCACCAAGCGCGTTGAGCAGGATGATGTTGGAGCGGGCCACGCGCGAATGCAGGATGTCCCCGCAGATCGCCACGATCAGCTTCGACAACGGACCCTTGACGCGGCGGATGGTTAGTGCGTCGAGCAGCGCCTGGGTAGGGTGCTCATGGGCGCCGTCGCCGGCATTGACCACCGAACAGCCGACTTTTTGGGCAAGAAGTGCTGCCGCGCCGGCCGATTGATGGCGGATGATCAATATGTCGGGACGCATGGCATTCAGCGTCATCGCCGTATCGATCAGCGTCTCGCCCTTTTTCACCGACGAACTCGCTACGGACATGTTCATGACGTCGGCGCCGAGCCGTTTGCCGGCCAGCTCGAATGACGATTGCGTACGGGTCGAGGCTTCGTAGAAGAGATTGATCTGGGTGCGGCCGCGCAGCGTGGATGTCTTCTTGTCCGACTGCCGCGAGATGGCAACGGCCCTGTCCGCCCGGTCGAGCAGAAGCTCGATGTCGGCAGGGGAAAGATCGCGGATGCCCAGAAGATGGCGGTGGGGATAAAGCGGCAGGGACGATGCGTCGGTCATCTCAAGTCGCTGCTATAGGGGGGAGGCTCCGCGGCTGCAAGCACCGGCTTGGGATTGGATTGGTTCTCCCCGGTATTTTCGTCGCGCGCCGCTGGCCATAGGCTATAAACCGCCTTGGCTTTGGATTCGCAGCCTTCAGGTGATAAGGACGAAGCGTGACTGACGACGTGACCAACCAGCCGCCGCCGCTGGCCGGCGGTAACGCCTGGCGGGGCGATCCGTTGCTGATCCAGCTTGCCGAGCGCTTTTCCGATCCGGTGCGCAAGGACCTCGACGGGCTTGGCCGTTTCGTTCTGACCCATGAGGCGCAGGAACTGGCCCGTCTTGCCAATGTCGAGATGCCGAAGCTCAGGACCCATGACCGCCAGGGCCGGCGCATCGACCAGGTCGAGTTCCATCCCGCCTATCACGCGCTGATGCGCCGCTCTGTTGCCAACGGGCTGCATTCGTCGGTCTGGGAGAATGGCGACGCCGAGATCGGCCGCCGCCACCAGGTGCGCGCTGCACGCTTTTACCTCACGGCTGAGCTCGAGACCGGGCATCTCTGCCCGATCACCATGACCAGCGCTTCGCTGGCAGCGCTGATGGCCAGCCCGAAGCTGTTTCGCGAATGGGCGCCTCGGGTGACGACGCGCAAATACGATCAAAGCCAAAAGCCTCCGGTCGAAAAAGCCGGGCTGACGCTCGGCATGGGCATGACCGAGAAGCAAGGCGGCACTGATGTCCGTGCCAACGTCACCAGGGCCGAGCGCGCGGGCAGCGGGTTTTATCGCCTGACCGGCCACAAATGGTTCATGTCGGCGCCGATGTCGGATGCCTTCCTGGTGCTCGGACAGGTGCCGGAGGGACTGTCGTGCTTTCTCGTTCCCCGCCTGCTCGGCGACGGATCCGGCAACGGCTTCCGTTTTCAACGGCTGAAGGACAAGCTCGGCAACCGATCCAATGCCTCGTCGGAGGTGGAATTCGTCAATACCATCGGCGAGATGGTCGGCGAGCCCGGCGCGGGCGTGAAGACGATCATGGACATGGTGACCCTGACGCGGCTCGACTGTGCCGTCGCCTCATCGGCGATCATGCGGGCCGGACTGGCCGAGGCCGTCCACCACACGCGCCACCGCAAGGTGTTTGGAACCAATCTGATCGAGCAGCCGCTGATGCAGCGTGTGCTGGCCGATATGGCGCTCGACGTTGCCGCCGCTACCGCGCTGTCGTTCCGGCTGGCGCGCTCCTTCGACGAGGCGGCCGGCGACCGCGGCGAGGCGGCCTTCGCCCGCGCCATGACGCCGGTCGTCAAATACTGGGTCTGCAAGATTGCGCCGCCGCTGCTCTATGAAGCGATGGAGTGCCTCGGCGGCAATGGCTATGTCGAGGAGGGGCCGCTCGCCCGCTACTATCGCGAAGCTCCGGTCAACGCGATCTGGGAGGGATCCGGCAACGTCATGGCGCTCGACGTGCTACGTGTGCTGGGGCGTGCACCCGGCCTGTTCGATGACGTGCTGGCCGGCATCGACCGCGATCTCGGCGCCGGCGGACGCGGCACCGTCGGCGTGCTCAAGGCGGCAATGCAGGTCGCTGCAACCGACGAGGGCTCGGCGCGGCTCTTGACCGAGCAATTGGCATTGTCGGCGGCGGCAGCAGAGCTTCGCAGGCTGGGGGCAGGGCGGATCGCCGACGCCTTCGTCGAAACGCGCCTCGCCGGCCAGTGGCGCAATACCTATGGCATGATCGATTCCCGCCATGATGCGCGCATGATCATCGATACGCTCTACCCGCCGATCAACTAAGGGCCGTCGCCCAATTCGCTGCCGCTCTCGCGACCCTGTGGATGGCCGTTAACCTTAACGAATGGTTTCCATTGCGGCGGCCGGTGGCAAAGCCCAGTGTTATGGTTAAGGCAAGGATTGTTCAGCTTGAGCGGCTTTGCCCTGCGAAGCAGGAGCGTCATGCGGCATATTCTGAGCTCTTTTCTGGCATTGCATTGGGCGGCCGTTTTCGCCCTGCTGGCGTTCATTTGCATCGACGGGAATCGAGGCGTGGCGACGGCCCTTAGCGTACTGGGCGTTCCCGTCCAGAACACTCGATTTGCCGATCTCGAAAACGCCGTCGTCGTGGCGCCGCTCGCCGTGGCACTGCTTGTCGTCGCGGTGCTGTTCTGCTGGGCCTTTGTTGAAGCACTGACCAGCGACACGACCAACCCGGATCCCGCCGACAGCGTCATGCGAATCGCCTTCATTTCCGCCTTGGGCGTGCTGTCGCTGATCGTCATCGGCGGCGCCGCGCAAGGCATCAATGGGCTGTTCATGATTGTCGCGGTGCAATTGGCGGCACTTCTGGCGTCCTATGTCGCGATGCTCGCGGAGCGGCGGTCGACCGTTGCCGCGGCAGTTCCAGGGACCGGCGAAATCCGAGCGGCCGCGCATGTCATGGCCAAGGCAGCGGCGCATAATTCCTCGCTTGCCCGCATTTCCGGCCGGCTGGATTCGAGGGATGACCGCTGATGCGCACCTTGTTCGCGCTGTGGGCGGCTCCGCTCCTCTTGTTTTGGGGCTGGTTCTTTCTGTCGCTCAACGACATCAATTTCGGCTATGTCATCCTGAGCCGCCAATTACACGATCTCGTCTTCCAGCTCTATGGACAGATGCTCGGCGTTGATCCGGCGCTTATTCCGGGCATGGTGGCGAAAGCTTGCGTGTTCGATGGGCTGCTGCTGGTGGCGTTCTGGGCATTTCGCCGCCGCAAGGCGATTGGTGGCTGGATCACGGCGATGCGCAACCGCTATTTCGACCAGGCATCGACGCCGAGCGCCTGAAGCCGGTCGAGAACACCTTGGAGGATAAAAGCGGCCGCCGCAGAATCGATCTTGCCGGCGCGTTTCTTGCGGGAAAAATCCATCTCGATCAGCGTCCGCTCGGCCGCCACCGTCGACAGCCGTTCGTCCCAAAAGAGGAAGGGCAGATCGGTCAATCCAGCCATGTTGCGCACGAAAGCGCGGGATTTTTGGGCGCGCGGGCCTTCGGAGCCGTCCATGTTGATGGGGAGGCCGATCACCACGGCGCCGGCATTTTCCTTCTGTAGCAGAGCGAGCAGCACTGCGGCATCGAGCGAGAATTTCCTGCGCATGATGACAGGGCGCGGGTGGGCGAACGACAAGCCGCGGTCGGAAACCGCCATGCCGATTGTCTTGTCGCCGAGGTCGAGACCGGCCAGGGTCTTGCCGCCGCCGAGCCGGGCCGGCAACTCCTCGATGGTGATGATGCCCAACGGCTTTTCCTTTGACCGCGACGCCGCACGTCCTATACGCGCAAAGCGTGCGTGGCACTTTAATTTCGCCGTCGGCGTTCTATCCTCTACCGAAGCAAAAATCGAGGAAAGCATTGATGAAACTGACCTGGTACGGACATTCGGCATTCCGAATTGAAATCGAAGGCGCGAAAATCCTCATCGACCCCTATCTGGTCGGCAATCCATCATGGACGGGCGGCTGGGAAGGGCCGGCCGAAGGGATCACGCACGTGTTGCTCACCCATGGCCACAGCGACCACATCAGCGGCGCCATCGAAGTGCTCAAGAAGAGCGGCGCGATGCTGGTCGCCAATTTCGAGATTTGCATGTACCTGGTCGGCAAGGGCGTCGGTGACAAGCAGATCAATCCCGGCAATATCGGCGGCACCGTCGATTGCGGCGGCTTCACCACCACCTTCGTTCAGGCTCTGCATTCATCGTCCTTTCCGGGCGAGGGTGGCCAGAATACCTATCTCGGCAATCCGGGTGGGCTCGTCCTGCACTTTCCCGAGGACAAGACGCTTTATCATATGGGCGACACCGACATTTTTTCCGACATGGCGCTGATCAACGAGTTGCACGAACCGAAGATCGGCATCGTGCCGATCGGCGACCGCTTCACCATGGGTGGCGCGGTAGCAGCCCTTGCCTGCCAGCGTTTCTTCAAGTTCGAGACGGTCGTTCCCGCTCACTTCGGCACATTTCCGATGATCGATCAGACCGCCGACAAATTCGTGGCCGGGCTGGATGGATCGGGTGTGAAAGTTGCGTTGCCGAAGATCGGCGAGACGATTACGCTGTAAAGAAAGCCGGTCCGGAACGATACGATGCGCTTGAGAAATTCTCTTTGCATTTCCATGCTGGTTGCCGCGTCGCCGACGCTGGGCGCGGAAAATTTCATCGAGGGCGTCTATCTGCAATCGGAGGACCTCTGCGCGCAGGCCAAAAAGGATACGCTGCAGACGGTGATCGAGGGCGGCAATATCGTGCTGTCGGCAAATGGCCTGGAAAGCATCGAATATAATTGTGAATTCCTGCAGATCACCAAAGCGACACGCTCACCAAGCTGGGCGGTGACCGCTATATGCCAGGAGCCGGGCTACGTCTTTCCCGATGTTCTCTCACTGACACAGATGAGCCCGAAGCAGATCGACCTGGTATCGGTTCGGCCTGCCGCCGACGAAGGCGAGCAGAGCGGCAACGGCGGCAGTTATTTCCTCTGCGACGGCGTGGCGATGCCATAGGGCAGTTGAAGGCACGATGCATGTTGCGCGGCACGCGCCGCGCCGCTATAGCGCTGGTTTTCCCCGAGGCACAAACATGTCCGTTGATATAAAAACCGTGAAGCGCGTCGCGCATCTTGCCCGTATTGCGGTGAGCGAGGAGGATGCAGAGCGCATGACCGGCGAATTGAACGCCATTTTGGGCTTTGTCGAGCAGTTGAACGAGGTCGATGTTTCCGGCGTCGAGCCGATGACGTCGGTCACGCCGATGGCAATGAAAAAGCGCCAGGACGTCGTCACCGACGGCGGCAAGGCAGCCGACATCGTCGCCAACGCGCCGGCGACCGAAGAGAATTTCTTCCTTGTGCCGAAGGTCGTGGAGTAGCAGGCCGATGGCAATCGACATCGCGGCTGAGACGCCGCTGCAGGACGATGTGCGTGGGCTGGTCGAGGAGCTCAACGCCACATTGCTGGAGCTGACGCCGCCGGAGCATTGCTACCATTTGACGGTCGAGCAGATGGCGGACCGCGACACGACCGTCTTCATCGCCCGCGACAACGGCCTTGCCATCGGTTGCGGCGCACTGAAGCGCCACGATGCTGTCGTCGGCGAGGTCAAGCGCATGTATACGCGACCTTCGCATCGCGGCCACAAGATCGGCGCGAAGATTGTCGAGCGTATCGAGGCGCTGGCGCGCCAAGAAGGGCTTAAGCGTCTGGTGCTGGAGACGGGCGACCGTCATCCCGCCGCCTGGACCGTCTACGAACGCGCCGGTTTTTCGCGTTGCGGCCCGGTACTGGACTATCCCGATTCCGAGTGGTCGGTGTTTTACGAAAAGAGCCTTGCCTGATGAGCGACCTTACCCAGCTGACGATTTCGCAGGCCCGCGCCAAATTGCGCTCCAGGGAGATCACCGCCACCGAAATCACCGAGGCTTATCTATCGGCGGTCGAGCGAGCCAATCCGGCGCTCAATGCCTACGTGGTGGTCACCGACGACAAGGCGCGCGACATGGCCAAGGCCTCCGACGCGAAACTGGCCAAGGGCGAGGGCGGGTCGCTCGAGGGTATCCCGCTCGGCATCAAGGATTTGTTCGGCACCGAAGGCGTCCACACCCAGGCCTGCAGCCATGTGCTGGACGGCTTCAAGCCGCGCTACGAATCGACGGTCACCGCCAATCTGTGGGCGGATGGTGCCGTCATGCTCGGCAAGCTCAACATGGACGAGTTCGCCATGGGCTCGTCCAACGAGACCTCGTATTACGGGCCGGTCATCAACCCGTGGCGGCGTTCGCGCCTCGACACGGTGGTGATGCCGATGACACATCAGGGCGAGGGCGGCTTCGTTTCGGCGGGCGGCACCAGGACCGCGCGCGCGTTGGACAATGCCCAACTGGTGCCGGGCGGTTCGTCCGGTGGCTCCGCATCAGCGGTCTCGGCCTTCCTGTGCGCCGGCGCCACCGCCACCGATACCGGCGGCTCGATCCGCCAGCCCGCCGCCTTCACTGGCACAGTCGGCATCAAGCCGACCTATGGCCGCTGCTCGCGCTGGGGGATCGTAGCCTTCGCCTCGTCGCTCGACCAGGCCGGGCCGATCGCGCGCGACGTGCGCGATGCCGCGATCCTGTTGAAGTCGATGGCTTCGGTCGACCCGAAGGACACGACGTCCGTCGACCTGCCGGTGCCGGACTACGAGGCGGCGATGGCCCGCACGATCAGGGGCATGAAGGTCGGCATTCCCAAGGAATATCGTGTCGACGACATGCCCGCGGAGATTGAGGCGCTGTGGCAGAAAGGCATTGCCTGGCTGCGGGATGCTGGTGCCGAGATCGTCGATATCTCGCTGCCGCATACCAAATACGCGCTGCCGGCCTATTACATCGTGGCGCCGGCCGAAGCCTCGTCCAACCTCGCCCGTTACGACGGCGTCCGCTATGGCTTGCGCGTGCCCGGCAAGGACATTGTCGATATGTATGAAAAGACCCGCGCCGCCGGCTTCGGGCGGGAGGTCAAGCGCCGCATCATGATCGGCACCTATGTGCTTTCCGCCGGCTACTACGATGCCTACTATCTACAGGCGCAGAAGGTTCGAACCCTGATCAAGCGTGACTTCGAAAATGTGTTTGCAGCAGGCGTCGACGTCATCCTGACGCCGGCAACGCCTTCCGCCGCCTTCGGCATCGCCGACGAGGACATGGCCGCCGACCCGGTCAAGATGTATCTCAACGACATTTTTACGGTGACGGTGAACATGGCCGGCCTGCCCGGCATAGCGGTTCCGGCCGGGCTCGACGCCAAGGGGCTGCCGCTCGGCCTGCAGCTGATCGGCCGGCCCTTCGACGAGGAAACGCTGTTCCAGACCGCCCATGTCATCGAAAAGGCGGCCGGCACATTTCAGCCGGAAAAATGGTGGTAAGATCGTTTCTCATCTGAGGGGGGTGAGGGATGTTCTTCTATGTCTCCAAGGTTCTCGGGTTCTTCGTCGAGCCGTTGAATCTCGCGATCTTCCTGCTGCTGGCGGGGCTGGTCGCGGCGATGTTCGGGCGGCGACGGCTGGCGACCGCCGGCAGCGCTCTTGCCTTCCTCATTCTGGCGGTTTCGACATGGAGCCCGCTCGGCCCCATGATGCTCAATCGGCTGGAGGAACGCTTCCCCAGGTCGCCGCTGCCGGAAAAGGTTGACGGTATCATAGTGCTTGGCGGCAGTCTGGATGGCGCCGTCAATCTGGTGCGTGGCGGCTATGAAATGAACTCCAGCGGCGACCGGATGGTCGAGGCGGTCGTGCTGGCGCGGCGCTTTCCGACAGCGAAAGTCGTTATCTCCGGTGGCAGCATCGAAACGTTCCGCGGCGGCGAAGGCGATGCAGATACCGCGCCGCGTCTTTTTGCCGCTTTCGGCGTGGCGGCCGATCGGCTGATCCTCGAGAACAAATCCCGCAGCACCTACGAGAACGCTGTCTTTACCAGGGAACTGGTGACGCCGAAACCGGGCGAAACCTGGTTGCTGGTGACCTCGGCCTTCCATATGCCACGCGCCAAGGCGCTGTTCGACAAAGCCGGCTTTTCGACCGTTCCGTGGCCGGTCGACTATCGCACTTCCGGCAAGGAAAGCATCGGCACCTTGCCTTATCCCGGCGACTGGCTGGAGGTCACCACTGTTGCGATCCGCGAATGGATAGGGCTCACCGCCTATTGGCTGTCGGGCCGCATCGATCGGCCTTTCCCCGGACCGGGCGGCTGACCGAGCACCGCCTGCCGCGCCGCCGAGAAAAACTGGCGGCGCACCAGTACCGCCAGAAGCAGCAGCGTCGATAGCACGAAGACGGTGGGATCGACGAACCAACCGAGATAGCCGATCGAGAAGAACACGCCGCGCAGGCCCGAATTGAAATGCTTTCCGGCCAGCATGTTCATGCGCGCGGCACGCCACACCGCCGTTTCGGTGACCGGATTGCGCGACGCCTCGCCATGTGGAATCGGCACGGCGCCGATCAGGATCGAGCAATAGTTGAACAGCCGGTAAGCCCAGCCGAACTTGAAGAAGGAAAAGGCCAGGATCAGCACCAGCCCGAACACCTTCGTCTGGAAGGCCGCGCGTGAGGACGTGGCGCCAAACGGCAGGTCGCTCAGCACGGTCAGAACCTGATCGGAAGCGCCGAGCAGGGCAAAACAGCCGCCGATCGCAATCAGCGAACTGGAGGCAAAGAAGGCGGTCCCCTGTTGCAGCCCGCTCATGATAGCGGTGTCGACGATGCGGATCTCGCGTTCGGCCATGGTCCGCATCCAGGCCTCGCGCTGCGCGTTCATAGCCCTCGTCAGCGACACGCGGCTGACCAGCATTCCGTCCGCGGCGAGCGTATGCAGCACCCACGCGGCAAGGAAGAACCCCAGCGCCGCAAGGTCGGCCATCGATAGATGAAAGGAATCGCTCATGCGTTGCTTTTACCACAGGCGGAGGGGGCGCTTCGATGGTCGAAGCTGGAATGTCGCTGCCGGAGCAAACGAGGTCGGCAGGCGCAGCGCGGCGGTCCTTAAAACAGCGGAAAACATCATGGGAATTCCTATATGTAGACCTCAACAGGGTCCCAGGAGAAAACGCCCACGTGTTCCTTTCGGTTTTCGACTTGTTCAAGATCGGCATCGGCCCATCGAGTTCGCACACGATGGGGCCGATGACGGCCGCGCGGCGGTTTCTCGACGAGATTGCGGGAGACGACTGGCCGCGCCCGGCCGGCGCCAAGGTCGACCGGATCGCGGCCAGCCTGCATGGCTCGCTCGCCTATACCGGCATCGGCCATGGCTCCGATCGTGCCGTGGTGCTCGGCCTCGCCGGCCAGACGCCGCAGACGGTGGATCCCGACCTAGCAGACGGCATCGTCGCTCGCATCGCCGCCGAGAAGCGGATTTCGCCGCCCGGCCATCCGTCCTACCGTTTCGACCCGGCAACGGATCTTGTGCTGGATCGCAAGACGCCGCTGCCGGGTCACGCCAACGGCATGGCCTTCTCTGCCCATGATGCCGGCGACCGGTTGCTGCTGAGGCGCGTCTATTATTCGATCGGCGGCGGCTTCGTAGTGTCCGAGGAAGAACTGCAGCGGATGAAGGCGAGGGGCTCGGCGACAACCGAAGGCAAGAAGGTTCCGTATCCGTTCAAGAACGCCGTCGAAATGCTGTCCATGGCAGCGAAAAGCGGGCTTTCCATCGCCGAGATGAAGCGCGTCAACGAGGAGACGCAGATGTCGCGCGGGGAGCTCGACGCCGGCCTCGACGGCATCTGGAGCGCCATGAAGGGCTGCATCGAGCGCGGCCTGTCGCAAGACGGCATCATGCCGGGCGGACTCAAGGTGCGCCGCCGTGCGCGGATGCTGCACGACAAGCTGCAGGAGCAATGGCAGCAGAACCGGCCCAACCCGCTGCTCGCCAATGACTGGCTGTCGATCTATGCGATGGCGGTCAATGAGGAGAACGCTGCCGGCGGCCGTGTCGTCACCGCGCCAACCAATGGGGCGGCCGGCACTCTGCCGGCGGTGTTGCGCTACTGGTTGCATTTCCATCCCGAAGCCGACCAGCCCAGCATCCGCGATTTCCTGCTGACGGCGGCGGCCGTCGGCGGCATCATCAAAACCAATGCTTCGATCTCGGGGGCGGAAGTCGGCTGCCAGGGTGAGGTCGGTTCGGCTTCGGCAATGGCTGCGGCGGGATTGTGCGCCGTCATGGGCGGCACGCCCGAGCAGGTCGAGAATGCTGCCGAGATCGCGCTGGAACATCATCTCGGCATGACCTGCGATCCGGTCGGCGGCCTGGTGCAGGTGCCGTGTATCGAGCGCAACGCGCTTGGTGCCGTCAAGGCGGTGACCGCCGCTTCGCTGGCCATCAAGGGCGACGGCGTTCATTTCGTGCCGCTCGATGCCGCGATCGAGACGATGCGCCAGACCGGCCTCGACATGAACGAAAAGTACAAGGAAACCAGCCTTGGCGGATTGGCCGTCAATGTCGTGGAGTGCTGAGCGCCAATCTGGCGGCATGGACCACCACTGTGGAGAAGTCGATCAGGCCGTTGACGCGTTCGCGTGCTGGACTAAACCTTAAACGATGTCTCTCAATCTCATAAAGCTTTGCGTCGGCTGTGACAGCGTCGAGGATCTGGAAGAGTGGATTGCCTTCCGTCTCGACGAGCGCCGCCGCGCCGGCGAACCGGCCGAGCACTACCACACCACCCGCATGGTGCCGACGCGCGGCGCCGAGATTGCCGACGGCGGCTCGCTCTACTGGGTGATCAAGGGCAATGTCCAATGCCGCCAGTTGATCACCGAAATCCGGCCCTTCACCGATGACGAGGGCATCGGCCGTTGCCATCTGATCCTCGATCCCGAGGTCGTGCGCACTGACTGGCAACCGCGCCGTGCATTCCAGGGGTGGCGCTACCTGAAGCAGGCGGACGCGCCGGCCGATCTCGGCAAGGGCAAAGCTGGGCTGATCGAGATGCCGCCGAAGCTCAGGCGTGAGCTTGCCGATCTCGGCCTGCTCTGACGCCAAGAAACGCAACGCCAGGACCACCAGCCGAAGCGTCGTCCGCAGGTGCCATCATCACAGGTCCTCCAGGTCGCCTCATCTGGGCTTGCAAGCCGGGGAACAACGCCACATCTTGAATGTCATGAGCGACAAGAAGCAGCCCGTGTCTGCAAAGGCCAATCCTGCGCCGGTCGAGTCTCAATCGAGCACCGGCGAGATCGACGCGTTTCTCCGTCAGGCAAGGACGCTCGCTGCATCCGCTACCGGTTCAGGTAGGCTGATCCTGTCCCTCGACGCGACGATGAGCCGCCAGCCGACCTGGGATCTCGCCTGTGCGCTGCAGGCCGAGATGTTCGACGCCGTCGGCAAGGCCGGGGCGCTCAAGGTTCAACTTGTCTATTTTCGCGGCCTTGGCGAGTGCCGCTCGTCCGCATTCGTCACCGATACCGCAGCTCTGAAACAGCTGATGACGCGCATCGACTGCCGCAGCGGCCATACCCAAATCGGCAAGGTGCTCGCCCATGCGCTGAAACAGACGGCGGCGGCCAAGGTCAACGCGCTGGTCTATATCGGCGACGCGATGGAAGAAAACATAGATGATCTGGCCGAAAAGGCCGGCAGCCTCGGTCTGCACGGCGTTCCTGTCTTCGTCTTTCAGGAGGGCCATGATGCCGCTGCGGAAAAGGCGTTCAAGGAAATTGCGCGGCTGTCGAAAGGGGCCTGGTTCCGGTTCGATCGGCGGGCTGCCGCGACGTTGGCCGGCCTGCTTTCGTCCGTCGCCGTGTTTGCGACCGGCGGGCTGAAGGCACTGGAGGCCCGCGGCAGGCCGGAGGACCGGCTGATGATCGAGCATATGCGGGGCGGCGGAAACTGATGGGCGCGATTATCGCTTTCGTAGCATTGCTTCTGGTGTTTCTCGGCATGCTCACCATCTTCCTGCGCG
Organism: Mesorhizobium sp. M0106; assembly: GCF_040322715.1. Lineage (NCBI taxonomy): Bacteria > Pseudomonadati > Pseudomonadota > Alphaproteobacteria > Hyphomicrobiales > Phyllobacteriaceae > Mesorhizobium > Mesorhizobium sp. M0106. Next base: position 149,373 of record NZ_JAMYUA010000003.1, read on the forward strand.
CCGATCCGGCGAAGCTTGCAGGCGGCATGAGGACGCTTGGACCTGTGCTGCTCGGGCTGGTCGGCGTCGCCGTGCTGCTGGTCGGGCGCGAGGGCATCGGCGGCTTGATCCTGTCGGCTGCGCTCGCCTGGTACGGCTCCATGCGCATGAATCGGCCGGCAGCCAAACTGGCGGCAGGCAAGCGTTCGACAGTTCGTACGGCGGCGCTTGAGATGGAACTCGATCACGATACCGGCGGCCTCGAAGGCCTTGTGCTGGCCGGGCGCCATGAAGGCAAGATGCTTGGCTCGATGGGGCTTGCCGAATTGCAGCAACTCTATCGCGAACTCTCCGGCGATCCGGAGAGCCGCCAATTGCTAGAGACGTATCTTGACGGCCGATTTCCCATCTGGCGCAAAGACGCTGATGCGAATGGTGGCGAAGGGCTGGGTGTTGCGCCAGGTTCTGGCGCCATGACTAAGGAGGAGGCCTACAAGATCCTTGGTCTTGAAGCGGGGGCTGCCGCGGCGGATGTCCGCAAGGCGCACCGCCGCCTGATGCAGCGCCTGCACCCCGATATCGGTGGCACGTCTTTCCTGGCGGCGCGGATCAATGAAGCCAAGGACGTCTTGCTCTCCAATCACAACTAGTCTCCTTCGACGCAGAACCTCGGGAAAGATATCGTTTCGCGCGCCGCTTACTGCTGGACGGCGTAGCACTCGATCTTCTTCTTTTTCAAAGCGTTGCAGGCTTTCCAGGCAGCCGTCTTCGAACCGAAACCACCGAACCGGGCGCGGTAGTAGGTGACACCGTCCTTGTCGAAGGCGACGGTGAAACCGGAGGCATCGGTCAGAACGGAGGGCGCCTGCTTCGTCGCCTTGTCGAGGAAAGCCTTCGCTTCGGCCTGTTTTGGCGAAGAGGCGACCTGTATTGCCCAGCCGGATGGCACCGACGCCGTGCTAACCGGATCGACCTCTGCCGCCGGTTCGGCATAGGCTGCGGCGACCCGGGCTGTCGCCACGTCGTCCACCGTCGACACAGCCGTCGTCTTGACCCTCTTGGCCTGAACGACCGGAGCGGTCTCTTCAACGACGGGCGCATTTTCCTCGACAAGAGAGGCAACGGCATCGTCGTCCGGCTTACTGTCCGGTGTCGGCGCGTCATGCTTCGGTAGAAGCACCTTGGCCAAGGCTGAAATCGGATTGCCGCCGCCGGCCTTGGCAATCAGCACGCCGCCGCCGCGCGACGACGCCTGCGGCATGTAGGCATTGATCAACCCGGCCATCTGGCTGTCGCGGCTGCCGCCGGACCTGCCGCCCATGACCACCGCTACGATGCGCCGATCGCCATCCGAGACCGAGGAGACCAGATTGTAACCGGAGGCGCGGGTGTAACCGGTCTTGATGCCGTCGACGCCCTTGATGCGTCCGAGCAGACGATTGTGGCCGTTGATGCGCTGCCGCCCGTAAAGAAAGGAGCGCTGCGAGAAATAGCCGTAGTATTGCGGGAAATGCTCTCTCAGGGCGATGCCGAGCATCGCCATGTCGCGCGCGGTCGTGAACTGGCCGGGATCAGGCAAGCCGTTGGCGTTGCGGAAAACGGTTCCCCTCATGCCCAGCGCCCGCGCCTTGGCGGTCATCATGCGGGCGAAATTGGCTTCGTTGCCGCCGAGCATCTCGCCAAGCGCTGTTGCGGAATCGTTTGCCGATTTGGTCACCATCGACAGGATCGCGGTCTCGACCGTGACCGAGCCGCCCCGCTTGACGCCGAGCTTCGTCGGCGGTTCGGCAGCGGCATTGGCCGAGAACACGACCGGGGAATTCTTGCTGATCCTGCCCTTCGCCAACGCCTCGAACGTCAGATAGAGCGTCATCATCTTGGTAAGCGACGCCGGATAGCGCCGGCCATCGGCGTCCGACGAATAAAGCACCTTGCCGGTCTTGGCATCGATGACGATGGCCGCCGACTTGGCCGCCATGGATGAGGCCGCGTCCGCGACGACGAAGCTCATCGCCATAGCGAGGATCATGATCGTTTTGAGGGGGGACGCGGATTTGGAAACGAAGCCCGACAACGCCTTACGCACTGATAGTTCCTTTGAATTTCCGTTGCCTTGGAGGCGGCAAAGGGTCCTGCCTCACCTCCGGCCACGCTAACGCGGGCAGCGTTACCAATCCGTTTATGGTAACCGCCACGTTCACCATTTTCTGTGGGATTGAGCTTCTCTTTATTCGAATCTTAGCGATTGCCGGCAGCTCACGATGCGCATTGCCGCGGGAATCTTGACTTTTGTGCACTGCACAATATATTTACATGCATTGCACAACGCGGCCCGGACAAGCCGCGTCTATCGTCCAAGGCAACCGTTCAAGGGAATGCGTGAAATGACCCAGACCTATGAAGATTTCAGCAAATACGGCAAGGAATTTGCGGACACCGGATTGAAGAGCTTCGCCTCGCTGTCCAAGGGTGCGCAGGCTATCGCCGCCGAGGCGGGCGACTACACCAAGAAAAGCTTCGAAGCCGGTAGCGCCGCTGTCGAGAAGCTCTTTTCCGCCAAGTCGCTGGACAAGGCGATCGAGATCCAGTCCGACTATGCCAAGCAGTCCTATGAGAGCTTCGTCACCGAAGCCACCAAGCTTGGCGATCTCTATGCCGAACTCGCCAAGGAAGCCTACAAGCCGTTCGAATCGATCGTCGCCAAGGCGAAGTAAATTCGACGAACATTCCGAGCCGGCCCCTGGGCTTGCAAAGACAGACCCGGTCGCGAACGCGCGGCCGGGTTTTTTCATGCCAGCTCGAAATCGGGGGCCTGCGGTCTTCACGATTTGAAAAATCGGTCAAGTTTGGCCACCTAGCCATATTGTCAGCTAAACAGAAGGGCTTAAAATCGTCCATCGAACACCTACATGTCGAGCATGCATGAGGATTCGAAAGAGGCAGGACTACGTGACTACAGGTTTGACTGCCACGAGCTACGTGGTGCGAATGCAGAACGGCAGCAACGGCAATGAGGCCGGTCGCGGCACGGCCGTCATCACGCGCACAAAAACCAAGACCAAGAAGCCCAGTCTGTATCGGGTCCTCATTCTTAACGACGACTACACACCCATGGAATTCGTGGTCCACGTGCTGGAGCGCTTTTTCCAGAAGGACCGCGAAGCCGCCACACGCATAATGCTTCATGTTCACAATCATGGGGTGGGCGAGTGCGGGGTCTATACATTCGAGGTGGCCGAGACCAAAGTGGCTCAGGTCATGGATTTCGCCCGACAGAATCAGCATCCGCTGCAATGCGTGATGGAGAAGAAGTGAGGTAACATGCCGGCTTTCTCCCAAGGCCTGGAAAAGGCGCTTCACCAAGCGCTGACGCTCGCAAATGAGCGGCACCATGAATATGCAACCCTTGAACATTTGCTGCTCGCCCTGATCGACGACACCGAGGCGGCGGCCGTCATGCGTGCCTGCAACGTCGATCTCGACGAGTTGAAGCATACGGTCCTCACCTATATCGACACCGAGCTCGACAACCTCGTCACCGGCTACGATGAAGATTCCAAGCCGACTGCCGGTTTCCAGCGCGTCATCCAGCGCGCGGTGATCCATGTGCAGTCGTCAGGCCGCGAGGAAGTGTCCGGCGCCAACGTGCTCGTTGCCATCTTCGCTGAGCGCGAGAGCCACGCCGCTTACTTCCTGCAGGAACAGCAGATGACCCGCTACGACGCGGTCAACTACATCTCGCATGGCATCGCCAAGCGCCCCGGCGCTTCCGAGACGCGGACGCCGCGCGGCGCCGACGACGAGCAAGGCAGCCAGAGCGGGGCCGAGCCGCAAGAGGAAGGCGGCAAGAAGAAGCAGCAGCAGGACGCGCTGACTGCCTATTGCGTCAACCTGAACAACAAGGCCAAGGCCGGCAAGATCGATCCATTGATCGGTCGCGAGAGCGAGATCAACCGGACCATCCAGGTGCTGTGCCGCCGCTCCAAGAACAACCCGCTCTATGTCGGTGATCCCGGCGTCGGCAAGACGGCAATCGCCGAAGGCCTCGCCAAGCGCATCGTCGAGGGCGACGTTCCCGAAGTGCTGCACAATGCCACCATCTTCGCGCTCGACATGGGCACGCTGCTGGCCGGCACCCGCTATCGCGGCGATTTCGAGGAGCGGCTGAAGCAGGTCGTCAAGGAGCTCGAGGATTATCCCGGCGCCGTGCTGTTCATCGACGAAATCCACACCGTGATCGGGGCAGGGGCCACCTCCGGCGGCGCCATGGATGCGTCGAACCTGTTGAAGCCGGCGCTGTCGTCCGGCGCCATCCGCTGCATCGGCTCGACCACCTACAAGGAGTTCCGTCAGTTCTTCGAGAAGGACCGCGCGCTGGTGCGGCGCTTCCAGAAGATCGACGTCAACGAGCCGACCGTCGAGGACGCCATCGAGATCATGAAGGGCCTCAAGCCCTATTTCGAGGAGTTCCACAAGGTCCGCTACACGAGCGAGGCGATCAAGGCTTCGGTCGAGCTCTCGGCGCGTTACATCAACGACCGCAAGCTGCCGGACAAGGCGATCGACGTGATCGATGAGACCGGCGCCTCGCAAATGCTGGTGCCGGAAGCCAAGCGCAAGAAGACCATCGGCATCAAGGAGATCGAAGCGACGATCGCCACCATGGCGCGCATCCCGCCGAAGACGGTTTCCGCCGACGACGAGAAGGTGCTGCAAGGTCTCGACATCGAGTTGAAGCGCGTCGTCTACGGCCAGGACACCGCGATCACCGCGCTGACTTCGGCCATCAAGCTGGCGCGGGCCGGCCTGCGGGAACCGGAAAAGCCGATCGGCTCGTACCTGTTCTCGGGTCCGACCGGTGTCGGCAAGACGGAAGTGGCCAAGCAGCTCGCCGCCTCGCTCGGCGTGGAGCTGATCCGCTTCGACATGTCGGAATATATGGAACGCCACACCGTTTCACGGCTGATCGGCGCGCCTCCCGGCTATGTCGGCTTCGACCAGGGCGGTCTTCTGACCGACGGCGTCGACCAGCATCCGCACTGCGTGCTGTTGCTGGACGAAGTCGAGAAGGCGCATCCGGACCTGTTCAACATCCTGTTGCAGGTCATGGACCACGGCAAGCTGACCGACCACAACGGCAAGCAGATCGACTTCCGCAATGTCATCCTGATCATGACCACCAATGCGGGCGCGTCCGACGCGCAGCGCGCGGCCATCGGTTTCGGTTCGACCAAGCGCGAAGGCGACGATGTCGAGGCGATCAACCGGCTGTTCACGCCGGAGTTCCGCAACCGTCTCGATGCGATCATTCCGTTCGGCTCGCTGCCGGTGCCGGTCATCCATCAGGTGGTGCAGAAGTTCGTCATGCAGCTGGAAGCACAGCTTTCCGAGCGTGGCGTGACCTTCGACTTGTCGCAGGATGCAATCGCATGGCTGGCCGATAAGGGCTATGACGAGCGCATGGGCGCCCGGCCGCTTGGCCGTGTCATCCAGGAGCACATCAAGAAGCCGCTGGCCGACGAGGTGCTGTTCGGCAAGCTCAAGAAGGGCGGCACGGTGCGTGTCACCGTCGAGAAGAAGGAAACCGGCGAGACCGGCCTGAAGCTCGAATCGCTCGCCGACGAGGCGCCGGTGAAGCCGAAGAAGGAAGAGCCGGACGACGCGCCGAAGGCCAAGAAGGCGGTGGCGAAAAAGCCCGCCGCAAAAAAGGCGGTGGCGCAGAAGCCGGAGCCCAAAGGTAAGGACGGCGGCAAGCGCAGCCTTGTGCCGCAACTGCCGCGTAAGAACTGACGAACCAGCCAGTAAAAAAGCCCCGGAAACGGGGCTTTTTTTGTGACACCTTCCGGTTAAGCACCCGGCGCCCGCCGGAGCGGTTTGCGCCGGTTCAGCTTGCCAGCGCCATCCGTATCTTGGCGGCGTTCTCGGCCAGGACTTCAGGCTTTTCCATCTGTCCGCTGTGCGGTTTCAGGGGAATGCCCTCGAAGCGCGGAATGACATGGACGTGAAGGTGAAAGACAGTCTGCCCCGAAGCTGGTTCGTTGAACTGCATAACCGTGACGCCATCGGCATCGAAGGCCTTCTTTACGGCCCGCGCAACTTTCTGGACGTGAACGAAGAGCGGGCCAAGCACCGCCGGATCCGCGTCAAGCAGGTTGCGCGACGGCGCTTTCGGCACCACCAGCGTGTGACCCTGTCCTTGCGGCATCACATCCATGAAGACGATGACCGCGTCATCTTCGTAGACGCGGTGCGAAGGGATTTCTCCGCGCAGGATTTTTGCGAAGATGTTGCTGCTGTCGTAGGTTGCTTCGGCCATGGCGCGCGCTCCGGTTCTTGGCTCGCTGTCTCGTGTAGCGAAGCTATTCCGGGCGGGCAAGACGATCGGCCGACATCGGCCATGCGGCCCGTGTGGCTGAGCAAGTGGGGTCTCGCTGCTCTACTGCGCCATGTCCTTGCGGAACGGGGTGTGCTCTTCCAGATATTCGCTCATCCGCTCGACTTCGCGCCGCTCGCGCTGGAGGTAGTCGGCCACTGCATTGCGCAGACCTGGATGGGCGATGTAGTGCGCCGAATGCATCGTCACGGGCCGGTAGCCGCGCGCCAGCTTGTGCTCGCCCTGCGCACCGGCTTCAACCACCTTCAGCTTGCGCGAGATGGCGAAATCGATCGCCTGATGATAGCAGACCTCGAAATGCAGGAACGGGTGGTCCTCGATGCAGCCCCAATTGCGGCCGTAGAGCGCGTCTGAACCGATGAAGTTGATGGCACCTGCAATGTAGCGCCCGTTGCGTTTGGCCATGACCAGCAGGATGTCGTCGGCCATGCGTTCGCCGATCAGTGAGAAGAAATCGCGGTTGAGGTAGGGCCGGCCCCATTTCCTGCTGCCGGTATCCATGTAGAACGCGAAAAAGTCGTCCCAGGCCTTTTCGGTCAGATCCTTGCCGGTCAGCCAGTCGATCGAGATGCCGTCGGCGAGGGCCTCGCGCCGCTCTTTTTTCATTGCCTTGCGCTTGCGCGAGGCTAACGTTGCGAGAAAATCGTCGTAGCTCGAAAAGCCTTCGTTGAAGAAGTGAAACTGCTGGTCGGTGCGATGCAGGAAGCCGGCCGCCGCCAATACCTGGACGTCGTCCTCCGGCGCGAAAGTAACATGCGCGGAAGACACGCCGAGCTTATCCGTCACCGCCTTCAGGCCGGCCGCAAGACCGGCCTTGACGGTGGGGATGTCCTCGCCCCTGCCGACCAGCAGGCGAGGGCCGGTGACGGGTGTGAACGGCACCGCGCATTGCAGCTTCGGATAGTAGCGCCCGCCGGCGCGTTCGAACGCGTCCGACCAGCCATGGTCGAAGACATATTCGCCCTGGCTGTGCGACTTCAGATAGCAGGGGACCGCTCCGAGCAACATGCCTCGCGCGGTTTCCAGCCTGAGGTGATGGCCTTGCCAGCCGGTGCGCCGAACAGCGCAGCCGGAATCTTCCAGCGCGCTCAAAAAAGCGAATGAGACAAGCGGGTTGTAGCCGTATTCTGCATCGCCGCGTGTAGTGCCGCCGAGGCTGTCCCATTCAGCGCTGGTAAAGGCGCCGATGCCCGCGGCGATGCGGATCGACAGCTCCGCATTCGCCGTTTGTCTTTCGCAGTCGTCCCCTTGATCCATGAGGCTTACTTAAGCTCGCTGCGGACCCATACAAGCCCGCTCAGGCAAGCCGTACCAGATCGGGCTCGAATCCTTCGAACGTCATCTGGTCGGCATATTTGAAGGTCAGGTCGACGGCAGGCTGGTCGTGCACGGTCCAGGTGATCACCGGCATACCGAGTCTCTCTCGCACGAAGGAGACGAACCGGTTCGGCAGGTCGCCGGCAGCGTAGGAGGTGAAGGCGATGTCATGCGCCAGCATGGCGAAATGCGCCTCGATCAGGTGGTTGTCGTTGCCGTAGGCGGTCAACCCGCCGGGTATGCCGGGTGCATATTTCGGGAACTCGCGGATCAGCCAATGGTCGAACGACATGATCGCGGTCTTGCCCTTGTAATGCTTGAGCATCTTGCCGACGCTTTCGACCAGGCCTTCGTCATGCCCGGCAGCACCTTTCAGTTCGACAACCATCGGCACACGGCCGTCGACCAGATCAAGCGCCTGCTGCAGCGTCGGCAAATGGTCGGCGGTGCCGCCGACCTTCAGCGCCGTGATCTCTGCAGCCGTACGCTGCCAGACGAAGCCGTCCTCGCCGGTCAGCCGCCGCAGATCGCCATCGTGGATGATAACGGGGACGCCGTCGGATGACAGGTGCACATCGCATTCGATCGCGTAGCCGCGCTCGGCCGCCGCAGCGAAGGCGGAAAGGGAGTTCTCCCAGCGCGTCTTGTTCATGTCGTGGAGGCCGCGATGGGCGACGGGCCGGGCGGTCAGCCAGGAAAGATCGGTCATGGTTGCAGTCCCGGTCATTCGACTTCGAAGATCGCTTCGATTTCCACTGCGGCATTAAGCGGCAGGGAGGCGGTGCCGACGGCGGAGCGAGCGTGCTTGCCACGATCGCCGAGCACGGCGGCGAGAAAATCCGAGGCGCCGTTGGCAACCAGATGCTGTTCGACAAAATCCGGTGCCGAGGCGACGAAGACAGTGATCTTCACCAAGCGACGGATTTTCTCGAGATCGCCAAGTGCCGCCTGAGCCTGGGCCAATATGTTGATCGCACAGTATTTTGCGGCTTCCTTGCCGGTCGCGGTGTCGACATCGCGGCCAAGCAGTCCGCTCGCCTGGAGCTTGCCCTCCTTGAGCGGCAACTGCCCGGCGGTGAACAGCAGATTGCCGGTCCGGCAATAGGGCACGTAATTGGCGGCGGGCGCGGCGGCGGCCGGCAGCGTCACGCCGAGATCGCTTAGCCGCTTTTCGATTGTTTCGCTCATGCTATTTCCCTATTGCTTGAAGGTGCCGCGCAGGCCGGGCCGAAATTGCTATTTTTGCCTCGCTTCCGCCACGACTTTTTTTAAGCTGGACCATCTTTCCATGCGGCTTGCCACTAGCCGCGATGATCGGAGCACCCCATGCGCGCAACGCGCCTCGCATTCAACGCCGTTCTCTTGACAGCGGCTTCCTGGGCGGCTCCCGCTTTTGCGGTGCCTGCGCTGCAGGCGCATCGTGCTGTTTACGACATTTCACTCGACAAGGCTTCAGACCGTTCCGGCATTACCGGCATCACCGGCCGCATGGTCTACGAGTTCAACGGCTCGCCTTGCGAGGGCTATACGGTAAAGTTCCGTTTGGTGACCCAGATCGTAACCAGCGACAACACAAGGCTGACCGACCAGCAGATGACCACCTTCGAGGATGCCGAGGGCAAGACCTTCTCCTTCGTGAACAAATCCTTTGTCGACCAGAACCTCGACAAGGAGGTCAAGGGTACCGCAACGAAGGAAGCCAACGGTCTCAAGGTCGATATCGACAAGCCCGAGAAGAACAGCCTGGAACTCGCGCCGACCCAGTTCCCGACCCAGCAAATGGTCGAAATGATCGGCAAGGCGGAAAAGGGCGAGCGTTTCTACGAAACCAACCTGTTCGACGGCTCTGAGGACGCCAACAAGGTGGTGACCACCACCGTCGTCGTCGGCAAGCAAGCCGATGCCGACAATGCCGATCCGGAAGCGCCGGCGCTGGCCAAGCTCGCCACCGACAAATACTGGCCGGTCGACATCGCCTATTTCGATGATGCCGACAAAGGGGGCGAGGAGGTGCCGGAATACCGGATCAGCTTCAAGCTGCACAAGAACGGCATCACGCGCGATCTCGTCATGGACTATGGCGAGTTCTCGATGACCGGCAAATTGGTCAATCTGTCACTGTTCGATCAGCCTAAGACCTGCCCGTCTAAATAAGCTCGAGTGAACGGCAAGCCGCCGGCCGCTATCCGGGATAGTAGCGCTTAATCTTGCGGGGCAAGTCGCATCGACTTGAGCATGCCGCAATTGCCTATCAACGTCTTATGACGGTATGCGCCGCGGGGGAGCAGGTTGAGCAGGATCGACGTTTTTGTGGCGCCGCGGCCCAATGCGACGCTGATCAACGCTATGACATTGGTCAACCGGATTGTCATGCTGCACGGCATTCCAGGCTTTCGCGACCTGTTGCCATTCAACCGTCTGGCCGGTTTGCGCGGCGTCGCCAACGTCCGCCACATCGATTTTCCAGAGGATGACCGGCAAAGGCTGAAGGCTTGTTGCGGCGCGGGCAAGGCGACGTTCATCACGCCCAACCATCCCGAATTCTTTACCGACTGGATGATCGACAAGGAGGTCGTCTCGCGGGTGAGCCCGCTGGCGGCATCCTGGGCCACGCACGGCGTCGTCAACGGGCTTGGCCGGCTGATGCAGAAATTCTGGTTGGCCAACAATCTGATCGCGCAAATCCCGGGCAACAGCGCGGCCGCCAAGGAACATTCGGTGGCCTGGGCGCTGAAGGGGCACGGCGTGCTCCTGCATCCCGAAGGCGGTGTCGGCTGGCATGCCAACATCATTGCCCCGCTGCTGCCGGGCGTGGTCGAAATGGGGTTCGAGGCGTTGAAGCGCGGCCGTCTGACGGATCCGGATTTCAAGGTTTGGATCGCGCCCGTGATCTGGAAGCTTGCTTTCACGGGGAATGTCGAGGCAGCGCTGGCAAAGGAATACGCCTATGTCGAGCACAGCCTGAAGATCGAACGCCGTGCCGCCGATTCGCTGCCGGAGCGCATCCATCATATCTATGCGACGTTGCTGTCGCGCGATGAGGCTGCATATGGCCTGCGGTCCGATGAGCGGGCTTCGTATGACGCACGTCAAAAGGACCTGCTGACCGAACTCGGCCGTCGGCTTGCCGAACTTGTCTCGGTCGACGCCGGCACGCTCGACAATGCCGACCTTTTGCGCCGTTCGCGGCGCTGGCTGCGGGAAAACACGGATGGCAGCGGAAGCCAGAAGCAGGTCCGAATGCTGGCGGATACAATCCAGCGCGTGCAGCGTGTCGGGCGGTGGGCTTCAGCCAACCCGCGCATCACGCAGGAGGAGATCGCCGAACATTTGAAGCGGATCCGCAACGATTATTGCAAGGGTACGCTGCGCGATACGATCAACCGTTTCGTGCCGCAGCCGGCAGGCCCACGCCGCGCCTATGTCCGGGTACCGGAGCCGCTAGGCTTGCACGCCTATCAAGGCTCCGTCGAGGAGGCACTCGCCGAACTGCACGACCGGATGCAGGAGACCGTCACCAAGATGATGACGCAACTCGAGGCTGGCGGCGGCTTCATTTTCTATGCCAATCCCTTCTATCATCGTTAGCGATGTGTTGGTCGGCGCAAGATGAAGGAGTGCGGCAAGCCTCATGGCGGTCTATGTCGATGCGGCGATCTGGAAATGGGTCGGCCACCGCTGGTGTCATCTGCTGGCAGACGACACCGACGAGCTGCATCGCTTTGCCGGGCAGCTCGGCATCAAGCGCGCGTCCTACCAAGGACCGCCGAAGACATCGGCACCGCATTATGACATAACCGGGTTCGAGCGCGACCGCGCAGTGCGGTTAGGCGCCATCGAATGCACCCGCGAGGAGATCGTCGCTGTTTTCCGGCGTGTGCGGGTGCCGAAGGGGAAGATGCGGCGATGACACCGGTGCGCTGATCGCCGCACGCTGAAACACAGACGCCACAACGCTTGCGTTTGTCGCGCTTCCCCTCTATATGCGCGCTCATTCCACACACGGACTTTGGTGTCTGCCCGGGAGAAATCCGGCTGAAACCTCCGGTGGCGTTCGAGGACAAAGTCCAAAAATGCCTGTGTCCGTGGAGGCTAACCGGAAAGGAAATAAGAATGGCTCTGCCTGATTTCAGCATGCGCCAGCTATTGGAAGCTGGCATTCACTTCGGCCACCAGACCCACCGCTGGAACCCGAAAATGGCGCCCTATATCTACGGCGCCCGCAACAACATACACATCATCGACCTCTCGCAGACGGTGCCTTTGCTGCACCAGGCGCTGAAGCAGGTTTCCGACACTGTTGCCAAGGGCGGCCGCGTGCTGTTCGTCGGCACCAAGCGCCAGGCCTCCGACATCGTCGCCGATGCCGCGCAGCGCTCGGCCCAGTACTATGTCAACTCGCGCTGGCTCGGCGGCATGCTGACCAACTGGAAGACGATCTCGAATTCCATCCAGCGCCTGCGCAAGCTCGACGAAATGCTGGCCGGCGAGGCTCAGGGCCTGACCAAGAAGGAGCGCCTCAACCTCGACCGCGAGCGTGAGAAGCTCGACAAGGCGCTGGGCGGCATCAAGGATATGGGTTCGACGCCCGATTTGATGTTCGTGATCGACACCAACAAGGAAGCGATCGCCATTCTCGAAGCCAAGCGTCTCGGCATCCCGGTCGTTGCCATCATCGATTCCAACTGCGACCCGGACAAGATCGACTTCCCGATCCCCGGCAATGACGACGCGGCCCGCGCCATCCAGCTGTATTGCGATTTGATCGCCAAGGCAGCTATCGACGGCATCGCCCGTCAGCAGGGCGCGCTCGGTGTCGATATCGGCGCATCGGTCGAGGCTCCGGTCGAGCCGGCGCTCGATCAGACCCCGGCCGCCGAGAGCCCGGCAGCCCAGACCCCGGAAGCATAGTAGCGAAGGGCGGCCGCGGCCTTCATCTTTCCAATATGTTGGCGCGGTAAGCGCTACCGGCACCAGGCGCATCATCGAAAATCGATGGTGCGTCAGTGCATTTAGACAAAGAGGCGACAATGAGCATTTCGGCTGCACAGGTCAAAGAACTCCGCGACTTGACCGGCGCGGGCATGATGGACTGCAAGGCGGCGTTGAACGAGACCAACGGCAATATGGAAGAAGCCATCGACTGGCTGCGCAAGAAGGGCATTTCCAAGGCCGACAAGAAGGCTGGCCGTACCGCTGCCGAAGGCCTGATCGGCGTAGATTCCGGCGTCCGCGAGGCAGCGATCGTCGAGGTCAATTCCGAGACGGACTTCGTTGCCCGCAATGCTGCGTTCCAGGAGATCGTCGCCAATGTCGCGAAGGTCGCGCTTGCCTATGGCGGCAAGACCGAGGCCGTTGCCGCCGCTCCCTATCCGGGCTCGGGCAAGTCGGTCGCCGAGACCATCAAGGACGCTGTCGGCACCATCGGCGAGAATCTGGGCTTCCGCCGCTCGGCCAAGCTCACCGTCGAGCACGGCGCTGTCGCAACCTACGTTCACAATGCGGTCGCCGACGGCCTTGGCAAGCTCGGCGTGCTGGTGGCCATCGAGACGACAGGCAACGCGCATGCCGCCAACGCCTTCGCCCGTCAGGTTGCCATGCATGTCGCTGCCACCAATCCGATGGCCCTGACCACCGAAGAGCTCGATCCGGCCGCAGTGGAACGCGAGAAGGCGATCTTCGCCGACCAGGCGCGCCAGTCCGGCAAGCCGGAAGCGATAATCGAGAAGATGGTCGAAGGCCGTTTGCGCAAGTTCTATGAAGAGGTCGTGCTGCTCAAGCAGGCTTTCGTGCTCAATCCCGACATTACCGTCGAGAAGGCGCTGAAGGATGCCGAAAGCGAAATCGGCGCGCCAGCCAAAATCGCTGCCTATCTGCGCTTCGCGCTCGGTGAGGGCATCGAGAAGGACGAGACCGATTTCGCGGCGGAAGTCGCGGCAGCGGTCAAGAAGTAACTATTCGTTTGAAAGGCTTTTTCGGCCGGGTATCCGCGAGGATGCCCGGCCGATTTCTTGCGCGGTGTCGATGAAGGCGCGGAGCTTCGGGGCCATCGAGGCGCGGCGCGGGAAATAGAGGAACAGTCCCGGTTCCTCGATCGATACCTCGCCAAGGACTTCGACCAACCGGCCTGCCTCGATGTCGGGCTTGACAAGCGGCTCGAACAGATAGGCGAGGCCGATACCGGCAAGCGCCATTTCCCTTGCCGACAGCGGATCGCTGACGACCACGCTGCCGCGTGTCTCGACGCTGATATCCTTGCCCTGATCGGACAGATCCCAGCGATAGAGCGCACGTGATCGCAGCAGCCGATAGCCGATGCAGTTGTGCGCGGCGAGATCGGCCAACGCCCATGGCCGCCCGCGCCGGGCGACATAGGCCGGCGAGGCAACGATGATGCTGCGGAAAGGCCCTGTCAGTCGCACCGTCACCATATCCTCGGCGATCATCTCGCCCAGCCGGATGCCGGCGTCAAAACCCTCGCCGACGATATCGCTCAGACGTTCGTCGGTGACGATCTCCACCGTCACGTCAGGGTAACGTTCCGCCATCGCCGTCAGGATGGGCATCAGCGCCAGAGGCAGCGCCAAACGCGGCGCGTTGATCCTGAGCAGTCCGCTTGCCCGGCCTTTGACAGAGCGGATACGTTCGATCCGGTCGGCAATGTCTTCCAGCGCCGGCTCCGCCGCAGCGACAAGCGCGGTGCCAGCCTCGGTCAGCGAGACGCTGCGCGTGGTGCGGGCAAACAACGGCTGGCCGATTCGCTCCTCTACCAGCCGAACCGCATGGCTGACCGCTGACGGGCTCATGCCGAGCTCGGCGGCTGCCGGCGCGAAGCCGCCACGCCGCGCGACGGCAACGATTATAGGTAGGTGGCTAAGCAGATCGCGGTCCATTCATGCATGATATCGCATAGTCCATTCGGATAATGCAAATCTTATCGGTGGGGAAAGGAGGGCGCATCTTTGGCTGCATCACACGGCAATCGCCGAGCAGCTAAGGAGACGTCTAATGACCGACCTCGATTCCGAACGAACCCGTAATCTCGAGACCGTGCGTAAATTCTTTGATCTGATGCACCGCAACGACATTGAGTCATGGGGCGACCTTTGGGCTGAAGATGGCCGTATACTTGTCTTCTACCCACCGGCAGGATTTGGAAACAGCATCGATGGTAAGGCCGCGATCCTGGCGGCCTTCCGAGGCCTCTTCGGTAATTTCGAATCCTTCGATTCGCAGCTGACAGCCATCTATCCGGCAGCGGATTCGGACGCGATCGTCGTTGAGTACAAGAACCGCGCGGTGCTGATCGGCGGCACTGAATACACCAACAGCAATATCGCGATTTTCCACTTCAAGAGCGGTCTGATCAGCGCCTACCACGATTATTTCGATCCGCGCCGCTTCCAGGTGGTGGTCGATGCGCTGGCCAAGGCCTGACTGCGTATCCCAGGCAAGACCTCAATCCCGCTTTTCAAACTTCAGGAGAAATCCATGACCATGTCCTACTACACGCTCGGCAACAGCGGGCTGCGTGTCACCCGCCTGGCGCTCGGCACCATGACGTTCGGCACGGAATGGGGCTGGGGCGCGGAGAAGGAGACCGCGCGCGCCTTGGTTGATGCCTATGTCGAAGCCGGTGGCAATTTCTTCGATACCGCCGATCTCTATACCGGTGGCACGGCCGAAACCTGGCTCGGCGAATTCATCGCCGAGCGTGGGCTGCGCGACAAGGCGGTGATCAGTACCAAATTCACCTACAACGCCGAACCGGGCAACCCGAACGCCGGGGGCAACGGCCGCAAGAACATCCTGCGGGCGATAGACGGTTCGCTGAAGCGGCTCGGCACCGACTACATCGACCTCTACATCCTCCATACCTGGGACAGGCTGACGCCGCCGGAGGAGGTGATGCGGACGCTGGACGATCTGGTGCGCGCCGGAAAGATCCGGCATGTCGGTCTGTCCGACGTGCCGGCCTGGTACGCAAGCCGGGCGCAGGCCGTCGCCGAGCATCGCGGCTATGAACCGGTTTCGGCGCTTCAGCTCGAATATTCGCTGGCCGAGCGCAACATCGAGCACGAGTTCGTGCCGTTCGGCACGCGCTATGGCGCCGGAATCATGGTCTGGAGTCCATTGGCCAGCGGCCTGCTCAGCGGAAAATACCGTTTCGATACAATCGTCGAGGATGGTGGCCGGCTGGAGACAATGCGTGGTTCGACCAATCCCGGTTTCCAGAAATTCACCGATCGCAACTGGCAAATCGTCGCCGAACTGGAGAGGGTTGCCGGCCAGCTCGGCCGCAGCATGGCCCAGGTCGCCCTGAACTGGACGGCAAACAGGCCAGGCATTGCGTCCGTCATCGTCGGCGCCACCAGGCTTGACCAGCTCAAGGACAATCTCGGCGCGCTTGATTTCGACATTCCCGAAGATCTTCGGGCACGGCTCGATGCGGTGAGCCGGCCGGTCACGCCCTTTCCGTATTCGTTCTTCGGCCCTGAAATACAAGCCGGCCTGACCGGTGGGCAGGCGGTTGGCGGTAAGCCGGCAAGCTATCTGCCGGATCTGCTCATGCGAGGCACTTTTGCCGGCGTGAGCTGACGGCTATCCCGGTCCACGATCTCAACTTTCCGGCTCGAGCGCCGCGTGACATCGCGGCGCCCTTCGTGTATCGGAACGCCCAGTGTTTCGGGGCGCACCGAAACGCGTCACACGCACGATGACGAGGACCAGATGACGGTGAAGCCCCTCTACCGACGTGTCTTGCTGAAAGCGTCGGGCGAAGCGTTGATGGGCGAGCAGCATTTCGGCATCGACGTATCGGTGGTCGACCGCATCGCCGCCGACATCGCCGAGGCCCGCGCATTGGGCATCGAAGTCGGTGTCGTCATAGGCGGCGGCAACATCTTCCGTGGCGTCGCGGTTGCGTCAAAAGGCGGAGACCGCGTCACCGGCGACCATATGGGCATGCTTGCCACGGTTATCAATTCGCTGGCGCTGCGCACCTCGCTCAACAAGATCGGCGTCGACGCCGTGGTGCTGTCGGCGATCGCCATGCCCGAGCTTTGCGAAAGTTTTTCGCAGCGTCAGGCGACCGCCTACATGAACCAGGGCAAGGTCGTCATCTTCGCCGGCGGCACCGGCAATCCGTTCTTCACCACCGATTCGGCTGCAGCCCTTCGCGCCGCCGAGATCGGCGCCGATGCTCTGTTCAAGGGCACCCAGGTCGATGGTGTCTATTCGGCTGATCCCAAGAAGGACCCGCATGCGACACGTTTCGAGCGGATCAGCCATGACGAAGTCATCAAACGCGGGCTTTCGATCATGGATACGGCGGCGATTGCACTTGCGCGCGAAAACAACATTCCGATAATCGTCTATTCGATCCACGAGAAGGGTGGCTTCGGCGATATCCTGAGGGGCGGCGGCCGTTGCACGGTTGTCGCAGACGATTGACCGGACCATGAACCCGAAAGGGACCGGTTGCGGATGAGGCTCGAACAGGGCCTAAGCAGTGAACCCGGGTTAACGGGTCGAGGAGACGATGATGAGTGGCGAGTACGACGATCTCAAACGGCGCATGGACGGGGCGATCGCCGCGTTCAAGCATGATCTGGCTTCGCTGCGCACCGGCCGCGCGTCGAGCAACCTGCTCGATGCCGTCCAGGTGCAGGCCTATGGCACCACCATGCCGATCAACCAGGTGGCAACAGTGTCGGTGCCGGAACCGCGCATGATTTCGGTTTCGGTCTGGGACAAGTCGATGGTCAGCGCAGTCGACCGCGCCATCCGTGAAGCCAATCTCGGCTTCAATCCTATCGTCGACGGTACCAATCTCAGGATTCCGCTGCCCGAGCTCAACGAACAGCGCCGCAAGGAGCTGGTCAAGATCTCGCACGGTTATGCCGAGAATGCCCGCGTCGCCGCACGCCACGTTCGCCGGGACGGCATGGACTTTCTGAAAAAGGCGGAAAAGGACGGCGACATCAGTGAGGACGACCATCGCAAACGGGCCGACCAGGTTCAGAAACTGACCGACGAGACAATCAGCACCATCGACCACCTGCTTTCCGACAAGGAAGCGGAAATCATGCAGGTCTAGGGTCTGGCCACGCCTGGCCCGGAAGCGAGAATATGGCAACGCCCGCGCATGTCGCGATCATCATGGACGGAAACGGACGCTGGGCCAAGGCGCGCGGCTTGCCGCGGCTGGCCGGTCACCGCGCCGGCGTCGAGGCGCTGCGCAAGACAGTGCGCGCCGCCCCCGGCCTCGGCATCTCCTTCCTGACCGTCTACGCTTTTTCGTCGGAAAACTGGTCACGGCCGAAATCCGAAGTCAGCGACCTCATGGGCCTGCTGAAGCTTTTCATCCGACGTGACCTCGCCGAGCTGCACCAGAGTGGGGTGCGGATCAGGGTCATCGGTGACAGGGCAGGGCTGCAGCCCGACATAAGGGGGCTGCTCGAGGAAGCCGAAACGCTCACTCTCGGCAACGAGGCGCTGACACTGGTCATTGCCTTCAATTACGGCGGGCGCGACGAGATCGTGCGCACCGCGCGCAAGCTCGCAGCGGCGGTGGCGCGCGGTGAGATCGAGAGCGAGGCGATCACGGCCGATTCCTTTGCCAGCTCGCTCGATACAGAGGGCATTCCGGACCCGGAACTGGTCATCCGCACCAGCGGCGAGCTTCGGCTGTCCAACTTCCTGTTATGGCAGGCCGCCTATAGCGAACTCGTTTTCCTGCCTTGCTACTGGCCCGACTTCAGTCGCGAGCACCTGTCCGATGCACTGCGCGATTTCGCCGGCCGTGAGCGCCGCTTCGGCGGACTTGCCGCCCAAGATGTCGCCTCAGGCTGAGGAATGAGCAACCTCCAACTCCGGGTCATTTCGGCCGTCGTGCTTGCCATCGTCACGCTTGCCCTGACCTGGCTCGGCGGACTGTCCTTCCGGTTGCTTTGCGCCGCCATGGCGGCGGTGATCTTCTACGAGTGGACGCGGATGAGCCGCCCCGTTGCCCCGGCAGGTGCTGGTGCTACGGCAGGTCTCGGCTTTCTGCCCGAGGCGCTGATCGTGGTCTTTATTGGTGCCCTCGTCGCCGGCCTGCCTGCGTCTTTGCTGCTGCCGCTCGTCGCGGCTCTGGTTGCTGTCACTGCCGTCGCTTCTTCCATGCGCAGGGCAGGACCGTGGGAAGCATCCGGCCTTGCCTATGCGGCCGTGTCCGGCTTGTCGCTGGCCTTCTTGCGTGACGGCGACCATTCAGGGCTGCTGGCCATTCTGTTCCTATTCGCCGTGGTTTGGGCGACCGATATCTTTGCCTATTTCGTCGGCCGCTCCATCGGTGGTCCAAGGCTGGCGCCGTCGATCTCGCCGGGCAAGACGCGGAGCGGGGCGCTCGGTGGGTTGGTCGGCGGCGTAGTGGCCGGGCTGCTTCTGGCCGCCGTAGCCGGAACGGGCAACCTCGTCGTGCTTGGCGTGGTCGCACTGGTGCTTTCGATTGTCGCGCAGGCCGGCGACCTGTTCGAATCATGGGTCAAGCGACGCCACGGCCGTAAAGATTCCGGCACGCTGATACCCGGCCATGGCGGCATCATGGATCGGGTAGATGGGCTTGTCGCGGCGGCTTTCGCCCTATACGTCATCGGCTGGATTTCCGCGACCGCCGACCATCCGGCACAGGGGCTGTTTCCGGTTTGAACGGCATCGTCGGTGGGCCGACGCGGGGCTGCGTCATGGATTCGCCTGGATTGATGTCACAGTCGCGGCGTGATCTGTGCCGTGGATGAATTTGAGGGCATGAATTGAACGAGATTTTTCACGCGGTTTTCAGCACAGAGGGCTTTGTCCTCGGCACGCTGGTGCCTTTCCTGTTCGTGCTGACCGTGGTCGTTTTTGTCCACGAAATGGGCCATTACCTCGTCGGGCGTTGGTGCGGTATCGGCGCAAAAGCCTTTTCCATCGGTTTCGGCCCAGAGATCATCGGCTTCAACGATAGCCGCGGCACGCGCTGGAAGCTTTGCGCCATACCGCTCGGCGGCTACGTCAAGTTCGTCGGCGACATGAACGCGACGTCGAGCCAGCCCAGCTCGGAGGAGATCGAGGCACTGAGCGACGAAGAACGCAAGGTGGCCTTCCACACGCAGCCGATCTGGAAGCGCGCGGCGACCGTCGTGGCGGGGCCGCTGTTCAACTTCCTGCTGACGATCGCCGTCTTTGCCGTGCTGTTTTCCGTCCATGGCCGGCCCGTGCTGGAGCCGATGGTGGCTGAGGTCACCGTCGGCAGTCCGGCCGCCGCGGCCGGCATCATGCCCGGCGACCGATTCGTCAGCGTCGACGGCAGCAAGGTCGAGACCTTTGCCGACGTCCAGCGTCTGGTCTCTGGCCGCGCCGGCGACAGCATCACCTTCGTCATGCTACGCGGCGGCAAGGAAATCACCGTCACGGCGACGCCGCGCTTGATGGAACAACAAGACGCACTGGGCAACAAGGTCCAGGTGGCCGTGATCGGCGTCGTCAACAACAAGGAACTCGGCCAGCCGCGGCTGATCACCTATAGTCCGGCCGGGGCGGTCGGGGCAGCGGTCCAGGAAACCGGACACGTCATCCAGCGTACCGGCCAGTTCCTGCAACGTTTCGTTGTCGGTCGCGAGGACAAGTGCCAGCTGGGCGGGCCCATCAAGATCGCCAAGATGTCGGGTCAGGCGGCAAAGCTCGGCTTTGAATGGCTCGTGCAGCTTGTTGCATTCCTGTCAGTCGGGATAGGGATTCTCAACCTTTTGCCGATTCCCCCCCTCGACGGAGGGCATCTTCTGTTCTACGGCGTGGAGGCTGTCATCCGGCGGCCGGTGTCCGAACGCATGATGGAAATGGCTTACCGAAGCGGACTCATATTGGTGCTCGGGTTCATGGGCTTTGTTTTCTGGAACGATCTGTTTGGGTGCTGAAATCATGAAGGAATTTGGCTTCGGCACGAGCAATGTTGAGACGCCGTTTACCATGCGTGGGGATATGCGTGACGCGAAAGCCACGCCGCAGGGTTAAGTAAATACAAATTAACCAGAAGCCTTGCGTGTAGGGAAAATCCGGTTAATACGGTAGGGGAAATTACCGCACGTCCGGTTTTCTCGCCGTGGGGACTTCGAGAAAAGGTACAAAAGCCCGATGAAGGCAGCATCCAAGTTTCTGAGCGCCGCGTCCGCGGTGGCTATGTCCGCCGCTCTGGTTGTACCAGGCGCGCTCGCAGTGCAGTTCGTTGCCACATCGGCCGCCGAGGCGGCTGTCGTCTCCAGAGTCGAAGTCACCGGCAATCAGCGTGTCGACGCGGACACCATCCGCAATTACGTGACGATCAAGCCCGGCAAGGCGTTTTCCAGTTCGGATATCGACGATGCGGTCAAGGCGCTGTTTGGCACCGGGCTGTTTTCGGATGTGCAGATCAACCAGGTCGGATCGACGCTGGTCATCAAGGTGTCGGAATACCAAGTCGTCAACCAGGTGCTGTTCCAGGGCAACAAGAAGCTCAAGGACAACGCGCTTGAGGCCGCGGTGCAATTGAAGCCGCGCGGCACCTTCTCGCAACAGCAACTCGATGCCGATGTCGAGGCGGTCAAGGCCGCATACCGGCGTATCGGCCGCGACGATGCCGCCGTGACCACCCAGATCATGGATCTCGGCGACAACCGGGTAAACGTGGTCTTCAACATCAACGAAGGCGGCCGCACCCAGATTGCCGCGATCAATTTCGTCGGCAACAGCGCCTATTCGAGCCGCCGGCTGTCGGACATCATCTCCACCAAGCGCTCGTCCTTCCTGTCGTTCGTGCTGCGCGACGATGTTTATGACGAGGACAAGCTGCGCGCCGACCAGGAGCTGCTGCGCCGCTTCTATTATAATCACGGCTATGCCGACTTCCAGGTCGTCTCGGCTGTCGGCGAACTCGACGACACAACCAACAAATACACCGTCACCATCACGGTGCAGGAGGGCGAGCGTTATACGTTCGGGGATGTCAGCGTCGAAAGCACGATCCCCGAGGTCGACGCCAAGTCGCTTGAATCGGTGGTCGAGACCCACAAGGGCGATGTCTACAACGCCAAGAACGTCGAGGACACGATCATCGCCTTGACCGAAAAGGTCGCTGGATCCGGCTATGCCTTCGCCCAGGTGACGCCGCGCGGCGACCGCAACTTCGAGAACCACACGATCTCGGTCGTCTATACGGTCGACCAGGGTACCAAGGCCTATATCGAGCGCATCGAGATTCGCGGCAACGATCGGACGCGCGACTACGTCATTCGCCGCGAGTTCGATGTCAGCGAAGGCGACGCTTTCAATCAGGTCCTCATCCAGCGCGCGAAGAGGCGGCTGGAAGCACTCGATTATTTTGAAAAAGTCGAAATTTCCACCGTTCCGGGTTCTGAGCCGGACCAGGTTGTGCTGGTGGTGGATGTGGTCGAGAAATCGACCGGTGAGTTCACGGTCGGCGCCGGTTATTCGAGCGGCGGTGAAACGTCAGGTCCGTCCGTCGAAGGCTCCATCAGTGAGCGCAACTTCCTCGGTCGCGGCCAATTCATCAAGGTGGCGGCGGGCGGTGGCAAGAACTCGCGCGACTACAGCTTCTCTTTCACCGAACCCTATTTCCTCGGCCGCCGCATCGCGGCCGGCTTCGACATCTACAAGCAGAGCCGAAACTACGACCATTACGACAGCGACACGACAGGCGCGACCGTTCGCTTCGGCCTGCCGATCACAGACAATATCTCGACGCAACTCGCTTATAATATTGCGCAAGAGAAGTACGAGTTCGATGAGGGCTGCGACCCAGCGGCCGGTTGCGACGTGTCCCAGGCGATCCAAAACGGCGTTAACGAGAGCCCATGGCTCAAGTCTTCGGTCAGTCTCGGCCTGATCTACAATACCATCGACGACATGAAGAACCCGCATGACGGTATTTATGCCAATGTCGGCACGGAAGTGGCCGGCCTCGGCGGCGACGCCAAGTTCATCAAGGTCACGGCGCGCGGCAGCATTTATCAGACGCTGTCCGAACAATTGGACCTGGTGGGCCTCATTTCGGGCGGCGCCGGCCATGTCCAAGGCTATGGCAACGGCGATCTGCGCGTCTTCGACCATTTCCAGAGCAGCGACCGTATGATCCGCGGTTTCGAATATGGCGGCATCGGCCCGGTTGCTTCGGACAACAGCAATGACCATCTCGGCGGCACCACCTACTTCAATGCCTCGGCGGAAGCGCAGTTCCCGCTGCCGGTCATCCCCGAAAGCTTCGGTTTGCGTGGCGCTGTGTTCGCCGATGCGGCAACGCTCTACGGCAGCAAAATCGCAAGTGGCCTTGTCAATTCTTCGACAACCGGCATGGAATGGCGCGCTTCCGTCGGTGTCGGTTTGATGTGGGCATCGCCTTTCGGCCCGATCCGCATTGACTATGCGATCCCGGTCAAGAAGGAAAAGACCGACGACGTGCAGGAATTCAACTTCGGCATATCGACCCGCTTCTGATGTGCGGGCAATGATGCTTCCGGCTCGTTTGGGTCCGGATGGCAGTGATCCGACACTACAGCGCAGCGCGTCCTATCGGACGCGCAAAGGACGTTGTAGCACTTTGATTTGCGCATGATCCTTTCCGAGGGTCGATTTCCGATTTTCGGGGTCATGCGCTAGCTGGATATTGCTTCTGGAATGACCGATCCGGTGTTCTTCGCGCCCTCACGCCGGTATACGGCCGGCGAAGTCGCGAATCTGACCGGCTCGACGCTTGTTGATTCCGGTCTCTCCGACGTATCGATCGAGGCTCTGGCGCCCGCCAACGAAGGCGGCGAGAACGCCCTTGTCTTCGTCGATGGCAGGCGCAATTTCGCCCTGATGCAGTCACTGCGGGCGGCGGCGGTTCTCTGCCCTGCCGAATTTGCCGGCAAGGCGCCGGCGGGCATCGCGGTGCTGGTGCATCCGCGCCCGCAGCAGGCCTTCGCAATGGTCGGGCGTCTGCTTTTTCCGGCGGCTGCAACGCCTGGACCGATGACCGGCGAAACCGGTATCTCGCCGCACGCCCATATCGATGCGACCGCCCATGTCGAGGCTGGCGCGATCATCGAAGCGGGTGCGATCATCGGACCTCGCGCTGCCATCGGCAGCGGGACCGTCATTGCCCCGCATGCGGTCATCGGTCCGTCTTCGCAGATTGGCCGCGACGGCTATGTCGGTCCAGGTGCCAGCGTGCAATATGCGTTGATTGGCAATCGCGTCATCATCCATGGCGGTGCCAGGATCGGCCAGGATGGCTTCGGTTTCGTGGCCGGCGCCAAGGGTCCGGAGCGGGTTCCGCAGATCGGCCGCGTCATCATCCAGGACGACGTCGAGATCGGGTCGAATACGACCGTCGATCGCGGCGCCATGTCCGACACGATCATCGGCCAGGGCACCAAGATCGACAATCTGGTGCAGATCGCGCACAACGTTCGCATCGGCCGCAATTGCATAATAGCCGGGCTTTCGGGTATTTCCGGTTCCGTGACGGTAGGCGACAACGTCACCATGGGTGGCGGTGTCGGCCTTGCGGATCATTTGACCATCGGGTCCGGGGCCAAGCTTGCGGCAAGAAGCGGGTTTATGAGCAATGTGCCTGCCGGTGAGATTTGGGGAGGATATCCGGCGCAGCCGATGGCGGAAGCCATGCGCGAGATAGCGGCCTTGCGCAGACTTGCACGGACGCGCAAACAGGGTGAGGGGGGAAATGGCTGACATCGCAGCGGCGACGCTCGAAGCGGTTGACATAATGCGGCTGATGAAGCTCCTGCCGCACCGCTATCCGTTCTTGATGATCGACCGTATTGTCGACATAGATGGCGACGAATCCGCCATCGGCATCAAGAACGTCACCATAAACGAGCCGCATTTCCAAGGTCATTTCCCCGACCAGCCGGTCATGCCCGGCGTGCTGATCATCGAGGCGATGGCGCAGACGGCCGGCGCCATCTGCATCCGCAGCCTTGGTACGGAAAAGCCGTCGCTGGTTTATTTCCTGACCATCGACAATGCCAAGTTCCGCAAGCCGGTCGTTCCAGGCGACCAGCTGAAAATTCATGTGAAGAAAATCAAGAAACGCGGCAATCTTCTCAAATTCGCTTGCGAGGCCCTCGTCGATGGCGCCAAGGCGGCGGAAGCCGAGATCTCGGCGATGATGGTCGCAAGCGGCTGACAAACGAATGCTAATGAAAATCCAGACAGTCATCCATCCATCGTCGGTCATCGAGGCAGGCGCCCAAATCGGCGAAGGCGCCCGCATCGGGCCCTTCTGTCACGTCGGCCCCGACGCCGTGATCGGCGACCGCGTCGAACTGGTCAGCCATGTCTCGGTGATTGGCGCGACCACCATCGGTGCATCGACCAAGGTCTATCCGATGGCGATACTGGGCGGGCCGCCGCAGAACACCAAGCACAAGGGCGGCCGTACCACGCTGGTGATCGGCGAGAACTGCACGATCCGCGAAGGTGTCACCATGCATGTCGGCACCGATTCCAGCCGCGGCGAGACGACGATCGGCGACAACGGCAATTTCCTTGCCTATGCCCATATTGCCCATGACTGCGTGGTCGGCAAGAACGCCACCTTCGCCAATCAAGCGACGTTAGGCGGGCATTGCGAAGTCGGTGACAATGTCTACATCGGCGGCCTTACCGCGGTTCATCAGTTTGTCCGCATCGGCGATAACGCCTTTCTCGGCGGTTGCTCGGCGATCGTCGGCGACGTCATTCCTTACGCCATCGCCGTTGGCAACCGTGCCAGCCTTCGCGGCCTCAACATCATTGGCCTGAAGCGCGCCGGCCTGCCGCGTTCGGAGATCCACTTGCTGCGCAAAGCCTACAAGACGATCTTCGATCGCTCCCGGACTGTCGGCGAAAACATCGAATTCGCCAAGGCGGAATTCGCCTCGTCACCGATTGCCATGAAGATCGTCGACTTCATCGCCGGTCGCGGCAAGCGGCACTACGCCGTGCCGTCGCTCAAGGGTAGCGACGGCGACGATACCGATGATGAAGACTGAGGGCAGATGACGAAAATTGAGGCTGCCGGAAAGGGCCTTGATCTCGCGCCAGATGCCAAGGTCGGCATCATCGCCGGCGGCGGCAGTCTCCCGGTCGAAATTGCCCGAGCGCTCGCCCGGCAAGGCAAATTGCCCTTCGTCGTGATGGCGGCCGGCGAGGTCGATCGCATAGCCGATTTCGAGCCCTATGAGCAGGCAACCTTGAGGCTGGAAGACGTCGGCTCGCTGCTGCCGATCCTTAAGCGGCATCACGTTACGCATCTCGTAACCGCGGGTCATATCACGCGACGCCCCAGGCTGAGCGCCATGCGCCTCAATTTGGGCCTGCTCGCGTGGCTACCCAGCCTCTTCGTCGGTGTAACGCGGGGGGACGATACGGTGCTGAAACTGTTCGTGCGCAGGATCGAGCGCAGCGGCATCAAGGTCGTCGGCGCTCACGAGATCGTGCCGGAGCTGGTCGCCGCCGAAGGCCTGCTGACCAAGGCGGCGCCACGCAAATCCGACTGGCGCGACATCGAGGCGGCGCACGCGGCGGCAAAAGCCATCGGCGCGCTGGATATCGGCCAAGCGGCTGTTGCGGTCGGCGGCCGCGCCATTGCGTTGGAAGGCGTCGAAGGCACCGACGGGCTGCTCGAGCGGACAAGGGAGTTGCGCGGGCACGGCAGGCTGGCCGGCGGGAGCCGCGGTGTTCTGGTCAAATGCGCCAAGCCCGGTCAGGAACTGCGTGCCGATCTGCCCTCCATCGGCCCGCTGACCGTCGAGGCGGCGCATGCCGCCGGACTGGCCGGCATTGCCGTCGAAGCCGGTCGCTCGCTAGTGCTCGAAGGTCCCGCCACCATCGGACGTGCCAATGCGCTCGGCCTGTTCGTAATCGGCCTGCCTGCTGCGGAGCCGGCGCATGGCGAATGAGCGGCCGTTGAAGATAGCCGTCGTCGCCGGCGAGGAGTCCGGCGACCTGCTTGGCGCCGACCTTGTGCAGGCGCTCAAGCGCATGACCGGGCGCGAAGTTCGGCTTGTCGGCATCGGCGGCCGCCATTTGCAGGCGCTCGGCCTGGCGCCATTGTTCGACGGCAGCGAGATCGCACTGATGGGGCTTAGCGCCATCCTGCACGACCTGCCGCGCCTGATGCGGCGGATCGGCCAGACGGCAAACGCGATTGCCGGTGAAAAGCCCGATTGCCTTATCACCATCGACAGTCCGGATTTCTCGCTGCGCGTCGCCAAGAAGGTGCGTGCCGCCGATCCGACTATCCCGATCGTCCACTATGTCTGCCCGAGCGTGTGGGCTTGGCGGCCGGGCAGGGCGGCAGCGATGAAGCCATATGTCGATCACATTCTTTGCATCCTGCCGTTCGAGGTGAAGGAACTCGCTCGCCTGGGCGGGCCGCCCGGCACCTATGTGGGGCATCGCCTTGCACACGATCCGGGCATAATCAGTGCCGCCAGGGCGCAGGCGCAGCCGCGTGACCTGTCCGCAGATCACGTCAAAACGTTGCTTGTACTGCCTGGTTCGCGTCGTGGTGAGGTGCGACGCATGGTCGGGCCGTTCGGCGAGACGGTGTCGATCCTGCGGGCGCGCGGGCACCGCTTGCGCCTGCTGTTGCCGACGGTGCCGCACGTCGCCGATCTGGTCAGGACCTCGGTCGCGAGCTGGGACGAGAAGCCGGAGATCATACTCGATGCCGAACGCAAATGGCAGGCCTTCGGCAAGGCCGATGCGGCGCTGATCGCATCGGGGACAGTATCGCTGGAACTGGCACTGGCGAGTGTGCCGATGATCTCCTGCTACCGGCTCGATCCGGTCATGCGCATGGCGCAGCCGCTGATCAAAGTATGGAGCGCAGCCTTGCCCAATCTCATTGCCGACCGGCCCGTTGTGCCGGAACACTACAATCAATATGTGCGGCCGCATTATCTGGCGCGGCAGTTGGAAGCGCTGTTCTCCGATACCGCCTACCGCACCTGGCAGAAGCACGGTTTTGCCGACATTGCCGGGCGTATGGCAACCGCCAAGCCGTCAGGCGAGATTGCCGCGGGTGTGGTGATGGGGATGGGGAGGAAGTGAGTGAATTGTGAATAGTGAATTGTGAATAGTGGTTTCTATGGACAGGGAGCGACGCTTCGCTACTCCCATTCACCATTCACCATTCACCATTCACCATTCACCACCTTCACCGCTTCGCGATTGGCACGTAGTCCCGTTCCGGCGCGCCGGTATAGAGCTGGCGCGGGCGACCGATCTTCTGGTGCGGGTCCTCGATCATCTCCTTCCACTGCGCGATCCAGCCGACGGTGCGGGCGACCGCGAACAGCACGGTGAACATGGTGGTGGGAAAGCCCAGCGCCTTCAGCGTGATGCCGGAATAGAAATCGACGTTCGGATAGAGCTTCTTCTCGATGAAATAGGAATCGGTCAGTGCGATCCTTTCCAGCTCCATGGCGATGTCGAGCAGTGGATCGTCCTTGATGCCGAGCTCGCCCAGGACCTCGTGCGCGGTCTTCTGCATGATCTTGGCGCGCGGATCGTAATTCTTGTAAACGCGGTGGCCAAATCCCATCAATCGGAACGGATCGTTCTTATCCTTGGCGCGCGCAATGAATTCCGGGATGTGATCGACATGACCGATCTCGCCCAGCATGTTCAGGGCTGCCTCGTTGGCGCCGCCATGTGCGGGACCCCACAGGCAGGCGATGCCGGCAGCGATACAGGCAAAAGGATTGGCGCCCGACGAGCCGGCCAGGCGGACGGTCGAAGTCGAGGCGTTCTGTTCGTGATCGGCGTGCAGGATGAAGATGCGCTCCATCGCGCGGGCCAGCACCGGATTGATCTTGTATTCCTCGCAAGGCACGGCGAAGCACATATGCAGGAAATTGGCTGCGAAATTCAGCTCGTTCTTCGGGTAAATGAATGGCTGGCCGATGTGGTATTTATAGGCCATCGCCGCGATCGTCGGCATCTTGGCGATCAGCCGCATTGACGCGACCATGCGTTGATAGGGGTCCGAGATATCGGTGGAATCGTGATAGAAGGCCGACAGCGCGCCGACCACGCCGCACATCACCGCCATCGGATGCGCATCACGGCGGAAGCCGGTGAAAAAGCGCGACATCTGCTCATGCACCATGGTGTGGCGCGTCACCCGGTAGTCGAAATCGTCCTTCTGCGCCTTGGTCGGGAGTTCACCATAGAGCAAGAGATAGCAGACTTCGAGGAAGTCGCCGTGCTCGGCCAATTGGTCGATCGGGTAGCCGCGGTGCAAAAGAATGCCGGCATCGCCATCGATGAAGGTGATTTCCGATTCGCAGCTCGCCGTCGACGTAAAACCGGGATCGTAGGTAAAGACGCCGGCGGTGTTGTAGAGCGAACCGATGTCGATGACGTCAGGTCCTACCGAACCACTTCGTATCTTGAATTCATGGGTTTTGCCGCCGAGTTCCAGCTTGGCCGTCGATGCCTGGGTTTTGCCGCCAAATTCCATTTTTGTCGCAGGTTCGGTCATAGCAAACTCCTTTTTGTTTCCTCAGGCCGGCAAAGGCAAAATATCTGAACCCAACACGTCAAAAGCATCGGAATACGCACATTTGCGCCCGCAATTGAATCTGCGCGGCAGATTAGGCCAAGACCCAATGTTGCACTGCGAAACACACCTTTCAATGCCAATCTTCTTGGGCCAGTTTGCTAATCGATTTGATCAGCGATCCGCGCCAGGCTTTCCTCGCGGCCAAGCACGGCAAGCACATCAAAGACACCTGGCGAGGTACTTTTGCCGGTGAGCGCGGCGCGCAAAGGTTGGGCCACGGCGCCGAGTTTATGGCTGGCGGCCTGCGCATAGTCGCGGATCGCGGCTTCGGCTGAGGCGGCAGACCACTCCGAAACCGTGGCTAGTGCCGCATGAGCGCCCCGCAGGATCGCGCGCGCCTCACCGCTGAGCAGCGCCGCCGCCTTCTCGTCGACCGGCAGCGGCCGCTCGACGAAAAGGAATGCAGCCCCTTCAACAAGTTCGACCAGCGTCTTGGCGCGCTCCTTCAGGCCCGGCAAAGCGGCAAGCAGTTGCGCCCTGCGTCTGTCGTCGAGGCGCGCGGCGATTGCCGGGCCGCCTTCAAGATAGGGCAGAGTGGCGATGAAGATGTCGAGCAGCGCCGCGTCGTTCATCCGGCGCATATGCACGCCGTTAAGCGCCTCGAGCTTGGCGAAGTCGAAACGGGCGGCGCCCTTGTTGACATCGCCAATGTCGAACCATGCAATCATGTCGGCGATCGACATGATCTCATCGTCGCCGTGGCTCCAGCCAAGCCTCGCAAGATAGTTGAGCAGCGCCTCCGGCAGGTAGCCCATGGCGCGATAGGCTTCGACGCCAAGCGCACCGTGCCGCTTCGACAGCTTGGCGCCGTCGGCACCGTGGATCAGCGGGATATGCGACATCGACGGCACCTTCCAGCCCATGGCCTGATAGATTACGGTCTGGCGTGCGGCGTTGGTCAAATGATCGTCGCCGCGGATGATGTGGGTGATGCCCATGTCGTGATCGTCGACGACGACGGCATGCATGTAGGTGGGATTGCCGTCCGAGCGCAGAATAATGAAATCGTCGAGATCCTTGTTGGGAAAGCGCACGTCGCCCTGGACGCGGTCATGCACCACCGTCTCGCCGTCTGTCGGCGCCTTGATGCGGATCGCCCCCTTGGCGCCGGGCGGCGCCTCCGACGGGTCGCGGTCGCGCCAGCGTCCATCATAGCGGGGAGGCAGCCCCTTGGCCCGTGCGCTCTCGCGCATTGCCTCTAGCTCGGCAGGCGTCGCATAACAATAATAGGCCTTGCCCATACGAACGAGCTCCTCGGCCACCTCGCGATGGCGCGGCGCACGCTCGAACTGCGACACCGGCTCGCCGTCCCATGTCAGGCCAAGCCAGGAAAGCCCGTCGAGAATGGCCGCGCTTGCCGCATCGGTGGAGCGCTCGCGGTCGGTGTCCTCGATGCGCAGCAGCATCGTGCCGCCTGTGTGCTTGGCATACAGCCAGTTGAACAGCGCCGTCCGCGCGCCGCCGATGTGCAGGTAGCCGGTGGGCGAGGGGGCAAAACGGGTGACGACCTTATCGGGCATGGAACTCTCAGGCGGGCGAAGGAAGTGGGTTTGCGGACTTTCGCGCGTTGCGCGTTCATGTAGCATAGGAGGTCGAGGGCGCAAGGGGCAGACCCGATGGCTGTGCGAGGCCGTGGTACGGGCGAGGGCGAGGACGTTGGCAGCGGCGTCAGCGAACGCTTGCTGTTTGCCGCTCCCCCGCCTGTCCTGCCGGCACCGGCATTGCTACCTGCTCCGCGCTTCGATGCTCCGTCGCTGCCGGCCAGCGACCGAGCAGCGGTTCTCGTGCCCGCGGGCGAGCCCATCGTACGCCTGCCCAGGCGTTTCCGCCTCCCGTCACCGTCCCGTATCCGCAACAGCGTAACCACGGCAGCCGGCCTGGAACTTGACCGCGGCATTGCCTTCCTGCTGGTGCCGGTGTTCCTCGCATGCGGGGTGGTCGTATATTTCGGGCTGTCGGTGGAGCCGGCCTTTCCACAGCCGATCGCAATCGCGCTCCTCGCGGCCCTTTGTGCCGTCGTCTCGCGGTCATGGCCCAGGACGCGCCTGTGCTTCATGGTGGCGCTGCTCTGCGCGCTTGGCGTACTTGCCGCCAAGTTCGAGACATGGCGTGTCGGAATGCATATGCTCGGCTCCGAAATCTCGACGCGGCTGACGGGTCGCGTCGTATCGTACGAGCCCATGGCAAGCGGCCGCATCAGGCTGACAATCGATGTGATCTCAACGGCCAGGCCGACACTGCGCTACATGCCGGAACGGGTCCGCGTTTCGGCGATGAAGATACCGGCTGAGCTGACCGCCGGTTCCGAGATCACCGGCTATGTGCGGCTGCTGCCGCCGACCGGCCCGGTGCGGCCCGACAGCTATGATTTCTCCTTCGACAGCTATTTCGCCGGTATCGGCGGCAGCGGCTTTTTTCTCGGCAATCCGAAAGTCGTGTCGTCGGGCAGCATGCCGCTTGGCGCGCAGCTTTCTTCCGCGATCGAAGACGCGCGCGAATCCATCGCCGACCATATCCGCAGCCGCATCGGCGGTGCCGAGGGCGAGATTGCTGCTGCGCTGATCGTCGGCGTGCGCGCCGGCATTCCCGAGGAGATCAACGAAGCGATGCGGCGCACCGGCATCTACCACATCATCTCCATCTCGGGGCTACATATGGCGTTGGTCGCCGGCACCATCATGGCGCTGCTGCGGGGTGCCTTTGCGCTGTTTCCCGATTTCTCATCGCGACGGCCGGTCAAGAAATATGCCGCGGCCGCCGCGCTTTTTTCGATTGCGGCCTACCTCGTCTTTTCCGGCATTGTCGTGGCGGCCGAACGCAGCTTCATCATGCTGGCGGTGATGCTTATCGCCGTGCTGTTCGACCGGGCCGCGCTCACCATGCGCAACCTGGCGATCTCGGCCATCGCGGTCATCCTGGTGTCGCCGCACGAGGTGGTCGGTCCGAGTTTCCAGATGTCCTTCGCCGCGACGGCGGCCCTTGTCGGCGCCTATGCAGGCTGGTCCGATTACCGCGCCGGCAGGGCCACCATGCCGCCGCCGCGGCTGTCGCCGCTACGCTTTGCCACTCGAAAGGTCCTGCTGGGCATGTGCGGTCTGGCGATGACCTCGATCATTGCAGGGAGCGCCACGGCGCTTTTCGCCATATGGCATTTCCAGCGCGTGGCGCCGCTCAGCCTGTTCGCCAATCTGGCCATCATGCCCATCGTCTCACTGGTCGTCATGCCCTTCGCCGTTCTCAGCGCGCTGGCGATGCCGTTCGGTGCGGATGGCCCTTTCCTCTATGTCATGGGCAAGGGGCTGACGGCGATGATCGCCCTGTCCGGGTGGATCTCGGAGCGCTCGCCGATCGATGCGGTCGGGCTGATTTCGCTGAGATCCGTCCTTCTGGTGACGATCGCCCTCGTCATTGCCAGCATGGCGACGACCTGGTTGCGGCTGGCGGCACTTCCTTTTGCGCTCGCCGGCTTGCTGACGACAACGCAGACACGCATACCCGACGTATTGGTCTCGGAGGACGCACGGCTGGTCGCGCTGCCGATCGGCAGCGGTGAACTCGCGGTCAACCGGGCACGCCCGAATGAGTTCACCATCGACAACTGGAAACGCGCGCTCACATCAGAGACTATCGTCGCGCCGGAAACACCTGCAAAGAACGACCCGCAATTCGACATTGCCGATCCGGCCGACCTACCGCCGGGCATGCCGTTCATTTGCACGGACGGCCTCTGCCTTGCCAGGCATCCATCCGGCGCGATCATCGCGCAAGCCAAGGACCGCGATACTGCGCGGCCAGCCTGCGCCTTTGCCAGCTTGATCGTCATCGACGACGCCACCGCGCATAACCCCTGCTACTACGACCGGCTGGTCCTCGTCGTCACCAAACGGCAACTGGCGCGCGCGGGAAGTGCCGCCGTCTACTTCGATCCACAAGCGGCAACGCGCGCCGAAATCCGTTTCGCGGTCGAAAAATCATACCGGCCCTGGCACGTGCAGCGGAAATTTTCACGCGCGGCACGGGGCCTGCCACCATACCGCAGGGCCGACAACCCCAAAGCCGGCGCCAAGGGCGGGGCTCAGTAGCGGCGGATCAGTCCGACGAGCTTGCCCTGCACCTTGACCCTGTCTGGTCCGAAGATGCGCGTCTCGTAGGCCGGATTGGCGGCTTCCAGGGCGATCGAGGCGCCCTTGCGGCGGAACCGCTTCAGCGTCGCTTCCTCCTCGTCGACCAGTGCCACCACGATCTCACCGGGGCTCGCCGTATCGGCATTGCGGATGATCACCGTGTCGCCGTCGAAAATGCCGGCCTCGATCATCGAATCGCCTTTGACCTCGAGCGCATAATGCTCGCCGCCCATGATCATATCCGGCGGCACCGAAATCGAATGCGTCTGGTGCTGGATGGCGTCGATCGGCACACCGGCGGCGATGCGGCCCATCACCGGGATCGAAACGGCGGCGACGACATCGTCGTCATTTCCGGCTGCGGGCACGCGCGACGATGTCGGCTTGCCTTGCCGAGGACCGCCTTGCCCAAGACTGCCCTGGATGACACTCGGCGAGAACTTGCGTGCCGCATTGAGGCCGGGGGCGATCGAGTCAGGCAGGCGCAGCACCTCCAGCGCACGGGCCCGGTTGGGCAAACGGCGAATGAAGCCGCGCTCCTCCAGCGCCGTAATCAGCCGGTGGATTCCGGATTTGGAAGCCAGGTCGAGCGCTTCCTTCATCTCGTCGAAGGAAGGCGGGATACCGCTTTCCTTCAACCTTTCGTGGATGAACATAAGCAGTTCGTGTTGTTTGCGTGTCAGCATAGCGACCCCCAACAGAATCAGAAAAACAAACCCAGAACAAACACTATCTGTTCCAGTTGTGTTCCGCAACTGTTTAAAGTTTAATGAATGCGTTAAGGCTCGGGAAACAAACGACGTCCCTACCGGGGTACCGTATTTTCACCGCCGCGAGCCTCATCGCCTTGATTCTGCTTTCGTTTGCGCCCTTCTGGCTTCCCGGAGGCCACATTGACATCGGCCGTCGGTCGGCAAAGGGCACGGAAGTGAACCCCTATCGACTGTGCGGTTTGGTCGATGCACCGTGAACGAAACGAACTCAAAACGCCAACCTCGGGTTAAGTCCCCGGTTTCCACCGCCTGGTCAGGCTGCTTCTCGCCGGTGGAGCCTTGCTGCGCGCAACCAGGGAATGGAAGAACAGTCGACGCGTGTCGGGCGTTGCGTTGGATCTTGGGGGAGCAGACAAATCATGACAGGAATTCCCGATCTCGTGGCCATAAAGGCGATGGATGCCGCGGATCCGCTGCGCGCGATGCGCGACCGCTTTGTATTGCCGCAAGGAGTGGTCTATCTCGACGGCAATTCGCTAGGAGCTGCTTCACGTGCCGCTTTCGATGAACTGCGCAAGGCCGCGACCGAAGAATGGTCGCATGATCTCATCCGCGCATGGAACACGGCCGGCTGGTTCAACATGCCGCTTGAACTTGGCGACCAGCTCGGGCGCCTGATCGGTGCCGCGGCCGGCCAGACGGTGGTCTGCGACACGACATCGGTCAACATCTACAAGCTGCTGCACGCCGCCATGGCCATGCGACCGGAGCGGCAGGTCATCGTCGCCGAGGGCGATAGTTTTCCGACGGACCTCTACATGGCTGAGGGTGTGGTTTCGACGCGAAAAGATACGCTGCTGCGCCTCTCGGGGGTCGACGCGCCGAGCATCGAAGAGCTGATCGACGAACGCACCGCCGTGGTGCTGGTCAACCACGTCAACTACAAGTCGGGCGAACTGCGCGACATGCCGGCGCTGACGCGCAGGGCTCAGGAAGCCGGGGCGATGATCGTCTGGGATCTCTGCCACACCGCCGGCGCGATGCCAGTCGAGCTCGACAAGGCAAACGCCGATTTTGCCGTTGGCTGCACCTACAAATATCTGAATGGCGGCCCGGGCGCGCCTGCCTTCATCTATGCGGCTGAGCGGCATCTTTCCGACATCCAGCAGCCGCTCACCGGCTGGTGGGGCCATGCACGGCCCTTCGCCTTCGAGCCAGGCTATGCGGCCGGCACCGGCATCCGCCGGTTTCTGTGCGGCACCCAGCCGGTGCTGTCGATGCGCACGCTGAAGGGCGCGCTCGACATCTGGAACGATGTCGACATGACGGCGGTGCGCAAGAAGAGCATCGCGCTGGCGGATCTGTTCATCGAGCTTGTCGAGGCAAAGTGCGGCACTTACGGGCTCACGCTCGAAAGCACGCGCGATGGGGAAAAACGCGGCAGCCAGATTTCATTCATGCATGAGCATGGCTACCAGGTCATGCGCGCGCTGATCGAACGTGGCGTGATCGGCGATTTTCGCGCGCCATCGACCATGCGCTTCGGCTTCACCCCGCTCTATGTTGGCTATGCCGATGTCTGGCAGGCCGTCAAAGTGCTTGAGGACATCCTGCGCACCGGTGCGTGGAGGGATGCGCGCTTCGCCATCAAAGCAGCTGTCACTTGAGATTGATGCGAGAGCTGGAATCGTGAGGCTGGCGACGACGCGCGCCGCGCGATGCTCACGGCTACGTTGCAAGGCCATATTGCCAGGGAGGGCGCAGGGTGTTCGAACGTCACATTGCCGATTGGGACAACGCCTATGCCAACGGCGCCAACATAGCCGGCAGCGATCGCTGGCCGGCGGCCTGGATCGAGCCCGCGCGGGTTTTCCGCGACGTGCTTTCGACCGAGGGCAGGGCGCGGCTCGACATGGCCTATGGCGACAACCCATGCAACCGGCTCGATCTTTTCCTGCCGGCCATCAAGCCTAAGGGACTCGTGGTGTTCGTTCATGGCGGCTACTGGATGGAATTCGACAAGAATTTCTGGTCGCATCTTGCCGCTGGCCCTGTTGATCGCGGCTATGCGGTGGCGATGCCGTCCTACACGCTCTGTCCGCAGATACGCATCGGCGGCATCGTCAAGGAAGTCGGCGCGGCGATCGGCAAGGCGGCGGCGATCGTTGCAGGGCCGCTGATGCTGACCGGGCACTCGGCCGGCGGCCATCTTGTTAGCCGGATGGTTACGGCGACGACGCCGCTGGCGCCCGAAGTCGTCCGGCGCGTTCGTCATGTGGTGTCGATCTCGGGGGTGCACGATTTGCGCCCGATCATGCGCACCGGCATGAATGAGACGCTGGCGATCGATGAGGCCGAGGCGCAGGCCGAAAGTCCGGTGCTGCTGCGCCCGATGGACAAGGCCCGCCTGACCTGCTGGGCCGGCGGCGGCGAGCGCGCCGAATTCCTGCGTCAGAGCGCGTTGCTGGCCAACATCTGGATCGGCCTGGGTTCCGCGACCAGCTCGGTGGTCGAACCTGACCGGCATCATTTCAACATCATCGACGGTTTGGCCGATCCAGACCATCCGCTGACCCGGACCTTGATTTCGGAGTGAGGCAGGTTCAGCGTAGCATCAGCACGTCGCAGGGGGAGCCCGCCGCCGCGGCAGGAGCGAACGGCGTGCGAACGATCAGCCCGTCGGCATCGGCCAGCATTTTCAGCATCGAGGAGTCCTGGATGCCGAACGGCGTCGCCACGAGCGTACCGGCGTCATCTATGACAACAGCCCGCACATAATCTTGCCTGAGATCGTTGGCCGGCATGGCGGCACCGAGCCGTGCCCGACGTATATCCTGCTGAAAGGCGCGGCCGCCGAGCCGCGCCAGCAGCGGCTTCAGGAAGAGCTGAGTGCAGACCAGGCTTGCCACCGGATTGCCGGGCAGGCCGATGCAGCGAATGTCTCCCAGCCGCCCGAACATCAGCGGCTTGCCCGGCCGCATGGCGATCTTCCAGAAATCGAGCGTCATGCCTTGCCCGGTCAGTACGTCATGAACGAAGTCGTGGTCACCGACCGAGGCACCGCCCAGCGTGACGATGACGTTCGCGCCAGCCTTCACGGCCTTTTCAACCAGCGCAGCGATCGCCTCCCTGCGGTCCGGCGCGATGCCAAGGTCGAGCGCGCGCGCACCGACCGACTGTGCGGCAGCGGCGACACCATAGGCGTTAGAGGAGATGATCTGGTCGGGGCCAAGATCGCTGCCCGGCGGCAGCAATTCGTCGCCGGTGGCGATGATGGCGACCAGCGGCCGTTTGACCACGCGCACCTCGGGGTGATTGGCCGATGCCGCCAGCGACAAGGCCGCCGGGTCGAGCAGGCGGCCTTTGGGCAGCAGGACATCGCTCTTGGCGAAATCGAGCCCGAGGCGGCGGATGTTGCGCCCCTGCACCGTCGGTTCCGTCACTTCGACGCTGCCGCCACCGAGATCGCGGACGTTCTCCTGGATGACGATAGTGTCGGCGCCTTCGGGAAGCGGCGCGCCAGTAAAGATGCGCACGGCCTGCCGCTGCTGCACCGTTCCGGCAAAGCCGCGTCCGGCCGGCGCCATGCCGACCACCGAAAGCTTTGCCGGTACGGACGCGATATCGGCCGCCCGCACGGCATAGCCGTCCATGGCGGAGGCGTTGAACGGCGGCTGGGTGCGGAGCGCCACAACCGGCTCCGCCAGCACGCGGTCGGCGGCATCCAGCAGTGCGACGCGTTCGTCCGGCAGCGCTGCTGCGCCGTCCAGCAGGCGCTCGAGCGCCTCGGCAACTGGGACCAGCGCCATTATCGGCCTGCCTCGGTGGCCCCGTCTCCGGTGATCTTGTAGTCGCCGGATTTGCCGCCGGTCTTTTCAACCAGCCTGATGCCGGAGATGACCATGGCGCGGTCGACCGCCTTGGCCATGTCGTAGATGGTCAGGCAAGCGACCGAGACGGCACTCAGAGCCTCCATCTCAACGCCGGTCTTGCCGGTGACGCGGGTCAATGCTGTCACCTTCAGGCCGGGCAGCGCGGCGTCCGCCTCGATATCGACAGATATCCTGGTCAGCAGCAGCGGATGGCAAAGCGGGATCAGTTCATGCGTCTTCTTGGCCGCCATGATGCCGGCAATGCGCGCGGTGCCCAGCACGTCGCCCTTCTTGGCGTCGCCGGCGAGGATCATGTCCAGCGTCTCGGGCCGCATCGCGACAAAACCTTCTGCGACTGCCGTGCGCACCGTCTCAGCCTTGTCGCCGACATCGACCATGTTGGCTTCGCCCTGCGCGCCAAGATGGGTGAGGGCGGCCGCCATCCTCAAACGACCTCTGCCGGCGCCTTGCCCGTCAACAGCAGGCGCGTTGCCGCGGCCACGTCCTGCTGGCGCATCAGGCTCTCGCCGACCAGGAAAGTCGCAATGCCGCTCTGCTCCAGCCGACGGCAATCGTCGCGCGAAAAGATACCGCTCTCGCTGACCAGATGGCGGTCGGCCGGCACCATCGCTACCAGCCGCTCCGAGGTCTGTAGGCTGGCTTCGAAGGTCCGGAGATTGCGGTTGTTGATTCCGATCAGCCGCGACGACAGCTGCAGCGCGCGTTCCATTTCAGCCTCGTCATGCACTTCGACCAGCGCGTCCATGCCGAGCCCGAACGCTGTCGCTTCGAGTTCTCTTGCCAACGCGTCGTCGACGCTGGCCATGATGATCAGGATGGCATCGGCGCCCCATGCCCTGGCCTCGTAGACCTGATAGGGGTCAAACAGGAAATCCTTGCGCAATGCAGGCAGCTCGACGGCAGCGCGCGCAGTGGTGAGGAATTCGGGCGCGCCTTGGAAGGAGGGTGCGTCGGTCAGCACCGAAAGGCAGGCGGCACCGCCCTTCGCATAGGCCCTGGCCAGCGTCGGCGGATCGAAATCGGCGCGGATCAGGCCTTTGGATGGGCTAGCCTTCTTGATTTCGGCAATCAGCGCGAACCTGCCGGATTTGCGCTTTGCTTCAAGGGCGGAAAGAAAGCCGCGCGGCGCGTCGGCATCCGTCGCCCGTGCCTTGATCTCGGCGAGCGGCACGCGCGCCTTGGCCGCCGCGATCTCGTCGCGCTTGTAAGCCTCGATCTTGCGCAGGATGTCGGACATGGTTTTAACCGTTCGAAATCTCGATCAGCCTGTCGAGCACTTTCAGCGCGCGGCCGCTGTCGATGGCCTGCGCCGCCGTTACCATGCCGTCGGCAAGCGTCGTCGCTTTGCCGGCCACCACCAGCCCGGCGCCGGCATTCATCAGCACCGTATCGCGAAAGGCGCCGGCTGCGCCGCCCAGCATGTCGCGCAGTGCCTGGGCGTTGTGGGCGGCGTCGCCGCCGCGCAACTCGTCCTTGTTGTGCCGCTTCAGTCCGACGGCTTCCGGGGTCAGCGTAAAGCTGCGGATCTCGCCGCCGGCCAGTTCGGCGACAAGTGTCTCGCCGGTGGTGGTGATCTCGTCATAGCCGTCGCCATGGACGATCCAGGCATGGTCGGCACCAAGTTCCTTCAACGTTTCTGCCACCGGCATGATCCATTCGGGCAGGAACACGCCGACCATCTGCCGTCTGACACTCGCCGGATTGGAAAGCGGGCCCAGCAGGTTGAAGATGGTGCGGGTTCCGAGCTCGACCCGGGTCGGGCCGACATGCTTCATCGCCGGGTGATGCGCCGGCGCGAACATGAAGCCAATGCCGGCCTCGTGGATGCAGCGGCCGATCGTCTCCGGAGGGATGTCGATCTTGACGCCCAATGCGATCAGCACATCGGCGGCGCCGGTCAGCGAGGACAGTCCGCGATTGCCGTGCTTGGCGACGGGCACGCCGCTGCCGGCGATGACGAAAGCGGATGCGGTCGAAATGTTGACGCTGTGCGAATTGTCGCCGCCGGTGCCGACAATGTCGATGGCGCCCTCGGGGGCTTCGACACGCAGCATCTTGGCGCGCATGGTGGCGACGGCGCCGGCGATCTCGCTGACGGTCTCACCGCGCACGCGCAATGCCATCAAGAAGCCGCCGATCTGGCCGGGGGTAGCATCGCCCGACATGATGATGTCGAAGGCCTCGCGCGCCTCCTCGAAAGAAAGAGCGCTGCCGGCGGCGACCTTGGCGATGTGGATCTTCAGCGCGCTCATCTGGCCAGGGCTTGGGTTACGGCCGTCTGATCGATGCGGACGTCATATTGCGTCTGCAACTGCGCTACCAACTGGTCGAGCAGGTCGTCGGACATGCCGGATGTGAAGGACTTCTGTGCGTCCTCGGGTACTGAGCTGGCGTCGGCCCCGGCGGGCTCGAATACCTCGGCAACCTTGAACAGGATCTGTCCGTCGCCCGTGGGCGAGGGGATCAGCCCGGTGCCGCCTTCGCCGACGCCGAACATCGCGGCGGCGCCTTCCTTGCCGAAATCGACGTCGTCAGCATCGCGCTTGACGCCGCGCTTGGTCTGCTTTTCGAGCTTGAGCTCACCGGCGATCACCTCGAGCGTGGCGCCAGCCTTGAGACGCTTCTCGAGCTCCTGTGCTTTTGCGGTGAGCCGTTTGGTGGTCTCCGCCGCGGTCCAGTCGGCCACGACCTTCTGGCGGACTTCGTCCAATGTGCGGTCGCGGGCAGGCGTGATCGCGCTCACGTCGTAGAAGACGAAGCCATTATCGGCGGTGGTGAGGCCTTCATTGTCGGTTCCGGGTTCGGATTCGAACACCGCCTTGATGAGTGCCGGCGATTCCGGCAGGTCTTTGACGATGCTTCCATCCGGCCGTTGGCCGGTGCGGTCGATGGCATCGATGGTGACGACCTTCAGCTTCAATTTGGCGGCTGCCTCGGCGAGCGAACTGCCCGAGGCGCGCGTATCCTCGTAATTGTCGTGCACGTCCAGCAAGATGCGGCTTGCCTCGCCCAGTGCCAGGTCCTTGCGGATCTGCTCGGACACTTCGGCCAGCGGCTTCACCACTTCGGGCTTGATCTCGGTGACGCGCAGCAGAACGGGACCAAAGGCGCCCTGTACGACCGGGCTGACCTCATTGACGTTTAGTTTGAAGGCAGCATCGGCGACCGCCTTGTCGGCGATCTTGTCCTTGGCCAGCGTGCCGAGCAGCGTGTCGGCCGGCGTCTTGCCTTCGGCAGCGACGATCTTGTCGAAGGTCGCGCCGGTCCTGAGCGAATCGAGCGCCGCCTTTGCGGCATCAGGTGTCTTGAACACAAGCTGCTCGATGGTGCGCATCTCCGGTGTGGTGTAGCGCGCCTTGTTCTTATTGTAGTCGTCGCTGACCTGTTGGTCGGTCACCGCGCTCAAATCCATGATGTCTTCCGGTTCGAGCCTGACATAGGAGAACTTACGGTATTCGGGCGCGGCGTAGGTTTTCTTGTTTTCCTCGAAATAGGCCGAAAGCGCGCTGTCGGACGGCGCTTCTATCGGTTCGACCAGCGATTTCGGCAAGGTCAGGTAGTCGATGGTGCGATCTTCGCCGCGATAGAGCGCGACCGCCTTGAAGAAAGTATCCGGGGCCTTGAGGCCGTCCGAAACCGCCTCGACGATCTGCTGGCGGACCGCGACCTGGGCGCGGTTCTTCAAATAGTCTTCCGGCCGCATTCCGATCTGCCGAAGCAGGTACTCGAAGGTTCTCCTGTCGAAGCTTCCGGCAGGCCCTTTGAACGCCGGGTCTTCACGCGTCAGTTCGGCGAGCCGGTCCTTTGACAGGCCGAGTCCGAGCTTGCGGGCCTGCTCGTCGAGGACAGCGCCCGACACGAGTTGCGCCAGCACCTGGTTGTCGATGCCGAGCGCCGTCGCTTGCTCACGGCTGATGCGTTGGCCGAATTGCTGCGACATGACGCTGAGCTGGCGATCGTAGGCGAGGCGGTATTCGTTGATCGAGACCTTGGTGCCTCCGGCCGTGATCACGGCATCATGGCCGGCAAGACCGCCCATCAGGCGGCCCGAGATGCCCCAGACGGCGAAGCTCAACACCAACAATGACAGCAGCAGTTTAGCGACCCAGGTCCCCGCCGCGCTTCTCAACATACCAAGCATGAGTACTTCCGATTTTTGCGCATTTCGCATGCGCCGAGTCTGAAACAAGCGCAATAGCGCCCTTCCTGCCCACTGTCGATTGCTTTGTGGCCTGATTTTGATAGTGAGGGCCAGCTGGAAATTGCCTGGAGAAACAAATCCCATGACGCCTGGAATCCGCCCGCTCGTCGCCGGCAACTGGAAAATGAACGGCACTAGCGCCTCGCTCAACGAGCTCAGGATGATCGGCAACGGCTTCATGAGTGGGCTCGACGCCGAGACCGAAGCGGTGGTCTGCGTGCCGGCGACCTTGCTTGCGCACGCCGCCGAGATTCTGTCGCGCACGCCGGTGCGGGCCGGCGGAGAGGATTGCCACACCGAGGAAAGCGGCGCCTATACCGGCTGCATTTCGGCCGAGATGCTGAAGGATGCAGGTGCCAGCCATGTCATCGTCGGCCATTCCGAATGCCGCGCCGATCGCAAGGAGGACGATGCCTTGGTCCAGGCCAAGGCCTCCGCCGCATGGCGCGCCGGGCTGGTGGCCATCATCTGCATTGGTGAGACAAGAGCCGAACGAGAAGCAGGAGCCACGCTCGACGTGCTGTCGCGCCAGGTCGCTGGCTCGGTCCCGCCAAACGCCACGGGTTCCAACACCGTCATTGCCTATGAGCCAATATGGGCGATTGGGACCGGCTTGACCCCGACCGCCGCCGACGTCGCCGAGGCACATGCGCATATCCGCGAAGAACTGGCACGGAAGCTCGGCAATACGGCGG
The DNA here is from genome assembly GCF_040322715.1 of Mesorhizobium sp. M0106. NCBI lineage: Bacteria > Pseudomonadati > Pseudomonadota > Alphaproteobacteria > Hyphomicrobiales > Phyllobacteriaceae > Mesorhizobium > Mesorhizobium sp. M0106. Next base: position 192,323 of record NZ_JAMYUA010000003.1, read on the forward strand.
CCAAGATGCGCATTCTCTACGGCGGCTCGGTCAAGCCGTCCAACGCCGTCGAGTTGCTCGGCGTCAGGAATGTCGATGGCGCGCTGGTCGGCGGCGCCAGCCTAAAGGCGGCGGACTTCCTCGGCATCGCGGAAGCCTATCGAAACATCGCTTGATACAAGGGCTGCTTGCTGCATTTGAGCGGACGGCCGGCGCCGAAATCGTTGCAAAGGACGCATTGCTTCCCATATTCCGGCCACGGGCTTGGAAATGCCGTCAAAGCATTGTATTGAGCCGCCTCCAAATCAGCGGCCGCACAAGGCCTTGCCAGGGTAAATTATGGAAACCGTACTGATCGTCGTCCACCTCATGGTCGTGCTCGCGCTTGTCGGCGTGGTGCTGCTGCAGCGCTCCGAAGGCGGCGGCCTCGGCATCGGCGGCGGATCGGGCTTCATGACCGCGCGTGGCGCCGCCAATGCGCTGACGCGGGCGACGGCGATCCTGGCTGCCGCTTTCTTCGTCACTTCGCTGACACTGTCGATCGTTGCGCGCTATGGCGAGAAGCCGATCGACATTCTCGATCGCGTGCCGGCGACCTCGGACGGAGCAGGCAAGGGCGTACTCAACCAATTGCCTGGAACCACGACGCCGACGCCGCCTTCGGGCACCACGGCGCCGACCCCGCCGTCCGGCAATGGCGCGGCAACGACGCCGCCGGCAACCGCTCCGGCGACGCCGCCAGCGACAAACGGCGCCACCGCGCCGGCCACGCCGCAGGTCCCCAACCAGTAATAGGGCAACTTATGCCGCGATCTGTTGTCGTTTGAACACAGTCGCGGCAAATGCCGCATGATCACGAAGATTCGACTGCGCCTCACGCTTGAGGCGCTTCCGGCTAATCGATTATACGTTGCACGCGGCATTCTCGGCGTCCTTGGGGGGCGCCGGGCGACGCCGTGGGCAACAAGCATTGAACGATCGGATCTTCCCCATGCAGCTTCGCAGCTTCATTTTTGCCGGCCTTTGTGCCGTGCTCAGCCTAGGTGCGCCCGCTTACGCGGCCATGCCGACGGCAAACTCGGCCCACAAAGCCGCGACAACAACCGACGTCGTCAAGGTCGCTGCCAAAAGCGATGCAGCGCAATTGAAGCTTCTCAAGAAGAAGAAAGATCCGACGCCGGACGACCTTGCGCAGATCCGCAAGATCGAAGCCAAGATCGCAGCCGACAAGGAAGCCGCTCGCGCCAAGGCACTCGAAGCCAGGAAGCTGGCGATGCGTGAGGCGGCGAAAGCCAAAGCCGATGCGGAACGGCAGGCGTTCCTTGCCAAGAAGAGCCAGCCGCTCGCAACGGCCAAGGTGGCTGACGCCACGCCGGCCAAGAAGAAGACCGTCAACATCATCGAACCGATTACGCCCATTGCGCCGATCCAGTCGGCCGAGCCGATCCCGGCCGAGGCCATGAACGTTGCGCTGACCGGCAACAATGGCGAGTTGCGCAGCGAACCGGTCGGGCAGAAGCCGCAGAGCGTCGGGCTTTTCGCGGGACTGTTCGGCGGCACATCCTCTTCGTCGATGTCGCTGCTTCCGGAAACACGCGCGCTCGACGCCGCGCTCGAAAGGAAGCAGGCCAAGCGGCAGTTCAAGGTCAAGGCGGAATTCGTGCCGCAGGAGGTCGAATTCACCGGCTACAACCCCGGCACCATCGTCATCGACACCAGCGCCCGTCGTCTCTACCTCGTCGAATCATCGTCAACCGCCCGCCGTTATGCCATCGCGGTCGGCCGGGAAGGCCTGCAGTTCAAGGGTACGGTTGCCGTCGGCGACAAGCAGGAATGGCCGCGCTGGATTCCGACGCTGGATATGCAAAAGCGCGAACCCAAGCACTATGGCCAGTACAAGGACGGCATGCCCGGCGGCGGCGACAATCCGCTCGGTGCGCGCGCCATCTATCTTTACGACGGCAAGAAAGATACCCACCTGCGCATTCACGGCACCATCGCGCCGCAGTCGATCGGAACCAGCGCCTCCAATGGCTGCTTCCGCATGATCAACGAACACGTCATGGACCTTTACCGCCGGGTGAAAGTAGGCACCAAAGTCGTCATCATCTGACGCTTTGACAGATCGTGCCAAAAGGGCCGGCCTCGCCGGCCCTTTTGTTTTGATACGCCAACGACCAGAGCGCCTTCTTGGGAAAAAGCCTTCGCGGCGGTTTTTTCTCTGGCGGAATCAATTCGGCCGCGTTAAGCGATGACTCCCATGGCGCGATATGTATTCATCACAGGCGGCGTGGTTTCCTCACTTGGAAAAGGCATTGCTGCAGCGGCCCTTGGGGCTCTCTTGCAGGCGCGGGGCTATCGCGCACGCATCAAAAAGCTCGATCCCTATCTCAATGTCGATCCCGGCACGATGTCGCCCTATCAGCACGGCGAAGTCTTCGTGACCGATGACGGGGCCGAGACCGATCTCGATCTTGGCCATTATGAGCGCTTCACCGGCCGCTCGGCCAACCAGCAAGACAACATCACCACCGGCCGGATCTATAAGAACATCATCGAGCGCGAGCGGCGCGGCGACTATCTCGGCGCTACCGTGCAGGTCATTCCGCACGTCACCGACGAGATCAAGAATTTCGTCCTCAACGGCAATGACGACTACGATTTCGTGCTGTGCGAGATCGGCGGCACCGTCGGCGACATCGAAGCGATGCCGTTCCTGGAGGCGATCCGCCAGCTCGGCAACGACCTGCCGCGCAACAACGCCGTCTACGTCCACCTGACCTTGATGCCTTACATTCCGACGGCAGGCGAACTGAAGACCAAGCCGACGCAGCATTCGGTCAAGGAGTTGCGCGGCATCGGCATTGCACCCGACATACTGCTGGTCCGCGCCGACCGGCCGATCCCCAAGGAAGAGCGCAGAAAGCTGTCGCTGTTCTGCAATGTCCGCGAAAGCGCCGTCATCCAGGCGCTCGACGTCCCGCATATCTACGACGTGCCGATGGCCTATCACAATGAAGGGCTGGATTCGGAAGTGCTGGCGGCCTTCGGCATCGATCCGGCGCCGAAGCCGCGCATGGAACGGTGGCAAGCGGTGTCCAACCGCATCCACAATCCGGAAGGCGAAGTGACCATTGCCGTCGTCGGCAAATATACCGGCCTCAAGGACGCCTACAAATCGCTGATCGAGGCGCTGTCGCATGGCGGCCTCGCCAACCGGGTCAAGGTCAAGCTCGACTGGATCGAAAGCGAGATATTCGAGAAGGAAGACCCGGCGCCGTGGCTGGAGAAGGTCCATGGCATTCTCGTCCCCGGCGGTTTTGGCGAGCGCGGCTCGGAGGGCAAGATCCTGGCGGCGAAGTTCGCGCGCGAGCGCAAGGTGCCGTATTTCGGCATCTGCTTCGGCATGCAGATGGCCTGCATCGAGGCGGCGCGTTCGCTGGCCGGCGTCGAGCACGCATCATCGACCGAGTTTGGTCCAACCGAGGAGCCGGTTGTCGGCTTGATGACCGAATGGCTGAAGGGCAACATGCTGGAAAAGCGCAGGGAAACCGGCGACCTTGGTGGTACCATGCGGCTCGGTGCCTACCAGGCCGACCTCGCCAAGGGATCGAAGATCGCCGAGATCTATGGCGATACTCAGATTTCCGAACGCCATCGCCACCGCTACGAGGTCAATGTCGACTACAAGGAGCGGCTCGAGGATTGCGGCCTGGTGTTTGCCGGCATGTCGCCGGACGGCGTGCTACCGGAAACGGTCGAATATCCCGACCACCCCTGGTTCATCGGCGTGCAGTACCATCCCGAGTTGAAAAGCCGGCCGCTCGATCCGCACCCGCTGTTTGCCAGCTTCATCGAGGCGGCGGTAGAGCAGTCGCGGCTGGTCTAGACTAGCCGCCCATGCAAACTTACGTCGCGCTGCTCTACAGCATTGTCCTGGGCGAGGGGCGGCGGGTCGTCATGTCCGATCTGAAGGCGATGGCCGAAGGCCTGGGCCTGAATAACCCGCGCACGCTGGTAGCGACCGGCAATCTGGTCTTCGAGGCGCAAGAAACAGAACTTGCGGCGTTGGAGCAGCGGCTGGAGGCGGCGTTCGCAAAGACTTTCGGCCGCCACGTCGACATCATCGTGCGCCGCGACGACGGCTGGCTAAGGCTGGCGGCCGGCAATCCGTTCCCAGCTGAATCGGCTGAGACCGCGGACCAGGTGGCGGTGCGCGTGATGCGAGCGCCCGTTCCCGCCGAGACCGCCGCGGCGCTTGAGGCATATGCCGGCAAGGACGAGAAGCTGCGGATTGTCGGCGGCGACATCTGGATCGTCTTTTCCCGCGAGATGCCGAGTTCGCGGCTGCTTGCGGCGGTGAGCCACAAACGTCTCGGCATCGGCACCTCGCGCAACTGGAATACCGTGCGCCGCCTGGCCGAAATGATCGCAGAATGAACGGGGCGGCTCGCGCCCCCCCGACTCCGTTCAGGCCTTGGCTATCCTGGCTCTGGCACCGAGTGCCATCGTGCGCAGCACGTAATAGATGACGCCGGCAATTGCCACGCCGAAGAACCAGCCATAGACGCCCCACCAGGACGGCAGCAGGCTGGTGAAGTTGGGCAGGATCGAGGAGAAGACCGCGCCGATACCGGCGGCGATGAAGGCATTGACATGCCAGCCGCCCTGAAAGCGGAATTCGCCATTCTCCCTGTAGAGCGCCTCGACGTCGACCTCGCCCTTCCGGATCAGGTAATAGTCGACCATCATCACGCCGAAGATCGGCCCCATCGTCGCGCCAATGATGTTGACGAAGGAGGCGGCACTGCCTTCCCAGGGCGCGAATGGATAGAGCACCAGCGCGATCAGCGCCGCGATGTAGCCGCCCTTCTTGAAGTCGATCTGGCGTGGAAAGACATTGGAAAAGTCGAAGGCCGGCGACACGAAGTTCGCCACCACATTGATGCCGAGCGTCGCCACCGCAAAGGTCAGGGCTGCGAGCGCCGCCAGGAACCAGCTGTCGAATTTCGCCGAAATCTGGTCGGGATGCAGCAGCACCTCGCCATAGACGTCGAAGGCGGCGATCGTGGTAACGCCTGCGACCAGCGAGAACAGGATAAGATTGACCGGCAGGCCCCAGATGTTGCCCTTGCGCAGCGATGCCTTGTCCGGGGCGTAGCGCGCGAAATCGCAGAAGTTGAGATAGAGCGCGGAGAAATAGGTCACCCAGATTGCGGCCACCGCAAACAGCGAGGTCCAGGAGCCCGGCGTGCCCGGCACGCCCGCGTCCTTTGTCTTTTCCAGCAGCACATCCATCGGGATGTCGCTGGTGAAAGCGAAAGTGCCTGCCTTGATGCAAAGATAGATCGCCAGGATCAGCATCATCACCCACACCGCCGGTCCGGCCCAATCCTGGAAGCGGCGCACCGTTTCCATGCCTCTCTGGATGATCAGGAGCTGCAGCGCCCAGATGACGGCGAAGCAGATCACCTCGAGCCCGGAGTGGCCGAGGAAATGGGTGCTCTGGTTGAAGTCGGCGAACCATTGCGAGCGGATCAGCAGGGCTACGATCGCCCCGGAGGCCGCCGCCGTCTGCGCGCCGTACCAGAAGCAGGCGACGATGGCGCGCACCAGCGCCGGTATGTTGGCGCCCCAGATGCCGAAGGAGGCACGCGCCAGGACAGGGTAGGGCACCCCGGTCTTCACGCCGGCATAGCCGACCATGTTCATTAACGCATAGATGATCAGCGAGCCGATACCGATGGCGATGATGAAGTTGACGAAGCCGCCGCAGAACAGGAACAGGCTGGCAGCGAGATAGTAGCCCCACAGGCTGTGGACGTCCGACGTCCAGACGTTGAAGATCGAGAACGGTCCCCAGTTTCGAACCTTCGCCGGTGCGAGATCCTCATTGTACAGGTCCGGTGATGCGTCTTGTATGGTCATTGCTATGTCCTCCCCTTGTTACCGCACGCGCCTCCACGCATGGCACGCAGGTTAAGCCTGACGCAGGGGAACCGGCAAGCAGACGATTTGCCGGCGTTGGGCTTAAAGTCATTCAATGAGAAACGCGCTTATCGGCGTGGCGTCGTTGAGCTTCTAGCGCCGACGATTCGGGGGGTGACACCGATCGCTCGACCTAAGCTCCCGAGTCCACCTTGTACTTGATCAGGGCGGCAAGCTTTTTGGGCGCTTGTGCGCGATAACTCTCATCGAGCCATGACTTCAGTTGTCCGATCGGTGGCAGTTCGTCCGGTGCTGGTTCGAATGTCACCCATCCGCTCTTGCCAAGGCCGTACTCCGCCGGCGACGCATAGTGGAGCTTTCTCGCCTCGTCGCCGCTGTAGGGGAGTTTGAGGGAGATGCTGAACGGTTCGCCTTCCAGGCTCAAATAAGCAAAGGTCTTGCCTTTCACCGCGAGATCGTCGTGACCAGGCCACGGACTCTTTGTCTCGGCGCCCGGATAGGTGAGGCCGAAGGCGCGCAGTTCCTTGAGAACGGCATCGGTCGAAGCGCGCGATTTCCTACTCATCAACTCTCCTCCATCGCTGTCAGCGGCTTACGGTCCGGCTTCGAGAAAAGCCCGGGCAAAACCGGGCTGCACGGCTTCTATCGTTCCATCGGGCAACTTCAAAAGCCGGTCGATTGCGATGCCGTAGAGCCGCAATCGGCCCTCGAGCAGCCGCGCTGCTTCGTCGATATTACCCTGTTCGGCCTGTAGCAGGGCGCGGTGCATCACGTCCCGAAAGGTCAGCCGGAGTTGCAGGAACATCTCGGCAAAAGCTTGCGGGTCGGGCACGTCGAGAATGCCTTCCTCGCTTCCCTTCCTGAGCAGATTTGTGATTATCGGCTCGGCCAGTTCCCTGGCCGCCTGGTCGACCCGATGGAAGAGGGCAAGGTTCTCGGGCCGGAACACGACGAAGAACGTTTTTCGCAATTGCGGGGCAAGCTCGATGTTCAGCCGTCGCGAGCCGGCAAAGAGCGCATTGAGCCGGCCAATCCCATCGAGTGACGGGTCGTCGAGGAGGGGTTGCAGCTCGGCAAGGCTGTCACGTGCGAGACGTCTGGCGAGCGCCTCCAGCAGGGCCTCCTTCGACGCGAAATAGTGATAGAACGCACCCTTCGACAAGCCGGCCTCGCGGATGATGTCGTTCACCGTCGTGTTGTCGTAGCCATGCTCGAAGAAAAGCCGCTGGGCACAGTCGAGGAGCTCGGCGGATCGTATCTCCGGCGGCTTTATTACTCGGGGCAAAATCAACCTCAAAAAGTACAGGGGGCAAGAGGAGCACGAACCGTTTCTTTATGCAACTTTTATAGACCGACGGTCGGTCTAATGCTATGTCTGCCACCGCTCCGACGTTCGCATTCGATGGTGGAGGGAGAGCTTCTTGCGACGGATACGTTGGACTGTCGGCATCGTTCTTGTCGCGGCGACTGCTGCTTTCGGCGCTTGGTATGTGTTGCAGCCGGCCAAGGTTTCGGTCGTGACGCCACAACGCGGCGACGCGGCGGAAATTGTCTATGCGAGCGGCTCCGTCGAGCCGCGAACCTGGGCCAAGGTGGCTCCCGTGGTTCGCGAGCGGATCGTCGAGCAATGCAATTGCGAGGGGTCGCGAGTTAGGCAGGGCGACGTACTCGCCAGGCTCGACGACAGTGAAGCGCGGGCGGCGCTTGGCGAACTCGAGGCGCGTCAAGCACTTGCCCAGGAAGAGCTCCGGAGGCTGACCGTGCTTGCCGAAAGGCGTGCGGCAAGCCAGCAGGCGCTCGATCGCGCGCAAAGCGAGCTTGGCCAGATCGAAGCGCTGGTTGCCGGACAGAAAGCGCGGCTCGACACCTACGTCTTACGAGCGCCGAGCGCCGGCGTCGTGCTCAGGCAGGACGGGGAGGTGGGTGAGGTCGCCGAACTCGGCACGGTGTTGTTCTGGGTCGGCGAGCCGAAGCCGCTCCTGGTGGTCGCCGAGGTCAACGAGGAGGACATTCCACGGGTCGAGATCGGCCAGCGCGCGCTGCTTAAATCCGACGCGTTCCCTCGGCAGAATCTGGAAGCGGTGGTCGACAGCATCACGCCCAAGGGCGATCCGGTGACGAAGACCTATCGCGTCCGCTTCCGCCTGCCGGACAATACGCTGCTTCGTATAGGCATGTCGACCGACGTGAACATCGTCATCCGCGTCTCGAAAAACGCGCTGCTGATCCCGTCCGTCGCGATCGAAGGGAACAATGTGTTCATGGTCGAAGGCGGCAAGGCCGGGCGCCGTGAAATCCGCACGGGCATTCGTGGCACCAATGGCGTCGAGGTACGGTCAGGCATCGACGAGAAGGCCAGCATCGTCTCGCCCTATCCCGCTGACCTCGGCGACGGTGCGCGCGTGAGCATCGCCGCCGCGCAGGAGAGATAGGCAACGATGGCGCTGATCGTCGACATTGCCGTAACGCATATCGCCGGCCGCGGCCGCCAGACGCTGGTCGCCATAGTCGGCGTCGCGGTGGGTGTCGGCTTCTCAATTGCGATGGCGGCGCTGATGCAGGGCGGGCAGGACGATTTCGTCAGGCAGCTCGTCGACACGATGCCGCATGTCGACATCACCGACGAGCAGCGCACCGCCCGCCGGCAGCCGGCCGAGGACTACTTCGAGACCGCCGCCATCTCGGGGCTCCGGCCACGCGACGATCGACGCGGCATTATCAACCCGACCGCCGCGACCTCTTGGCTGGAGAGCTGGATTCCCGGCCGGTTCGCAGCAAGCCTCAAGACGCAGGGCGTGATCCGCTATTCCAGCCGCGAAGTGGGCGCAGCTATCATCGGGGTCGATCCGCAGCGCGAGACCGGCGTTTCACCGATCGTCGGAGAGTTCGTCGAAGGCAGCTTTTCGGAACTTGCCGCGGGCGGCAACAACGTGCTGATCGGCAACACGATGGCGAGCCGGCTCGGTGCCGGGTTCGGCGATACGATAACGGCGGTCTCCTCGGAAGGGCTCACGCGCAATTTCAAGATCGCCGGCCTTTTCCACACCGGCACCACCGCGCGCGACGAAGGCGAAGCTTATGTGCTTTTGAAGAACGCGCAGATTCTCTCAGCGCGGCCAAACGCCATCAACGAGATCCGCATCAAGCTCGACGACCCCAACCGCGCTCCGGCGGTGGCGCATCGTGCAGAGGCCGAACTGGGCTACAAGGCCGTGGCGTGGCAGGAGGCCAATGAATCGATCCTCGAAGCACTCGTCGTGCGCAACGTCATCATGTACACCGTCGTCGGCGCGATCATGCTGGTTGCTGGCTTCGGCATCTACAACATCATCTCCACCATCACGCACGAGAAGGCGCGCGACATCGCCATCATGAAGTCGCTTGGCTTCCCGGAGTCCGACATGCGCCGGCTCTTTTTGCTGGAAGGCGTGGCGATCGGCGCTGCCGGCTCTGTGCTCGGCGGGGTGCTTGGCTTCTCCATGACCTATGCACTGTCGCTGGTGCGTTTCGAGATCGCCGCGACTGGCCAGGAGATGACCCGGCTGCCGATCGCTTGGAGCTTGATGCACTACGTCATCGCGTCGGCTTTCGCGCTGGGCTCGGCGGCAGTGGCCGGCTACCTGCCGGCGCGCCGTGCGGCGCGCCTGAACCCCGTCGAGATTATCCGAGGCGCGTCATGAGCGCACTCATCGAGACCGAGAGACTGACCCGCATCTTGCCCGAGACGGTCCCCGTTACGCTGGTCAAGGACATCACACTCACGATCAACGACAACGAATTCGTCGCCGTGACCGGTCCCTCCGGCTCCGGTAAGTCCTCGCTGCTCTATCTGCTTGGGTTGCTCGACCGGCCGACAGGCGGGACCTTGAGGATAGGCGGACGCGATAGCGAGCCTATGAATGAAAGGGAGCGCGCGCAGACACGGCTTTCGACGCTGGGCTTCGTCTTCCAGTTTCATTTCCTTCTGCCGGAATTCACGGCGCGCGAAAATGTCGAAATCCCGATGCGCAAGCTTGGTCGGCTGGCCCGACCCGTGATGCGCGAACGGGCGGGCGAGTTGCTGTCATCCCTTGGACTCGGCGAGCATCTCGACAAGCGGCCTGACCAGCTCTCCGGCGGCCAGCGTCAGCGCGTCGCGGTGGCACGTTCGCTCGCCAACGACCCGCCGCTTATCCTCGCCGATGAGCCGACGGGGAGCCTCGACAGCAAGAGCTCCGAGCAGGTCTTCACGATCCTGCAGAATCTGGTGCGCGAGCGCGGCAAGACCGTCGTGGCGGTTACGCACGATCTCGACATGGCGGCGCGCATGGATCGCCGCATTCACATCGTGGACGGCAAGATCGAATAAGGCGTGTTGATATTCAGATGATCAAGAGACCGGCAAGGCCTCGAAATTGGCCTCGAGCCAGGCTATTGCGCCGGTCACGTCGTCGAGGGCATAGTTTGCGGTCGTCGGTCCGTTCGGCTTCACGCGGATGGAGATGCCGCCAATTTTATTGATCGCCTCGAAACCGTGTTCGTCCGATGTATCGTCTCCGAGGAATATCGGCCGCCCGCCGACAAAGGGCGGAATGTCCATGAAACGCCGGATGGCAGCACCTTTGACGGCTTCCAAAGGCATGAGCTCGACGCCGGCGTTTCCCGGAAGCACCCGATAACCCTTCGGAAGCCGGGCCAATGCCTGTTCGACGAGCTGGATTGCGGGTGCAAGCAGTTGCGGTGCTGCTCTTGTATGAACGGCAAGGACCGGCCCCTTGCGCTCGACATAGACCTTGCCGCTGCCCAGTTCGGCCTCGATCTCGTCCGCAAGGGCGGCGATGTCGGCCGGCGCGTCGGCGGCATCGATCGGACCGCTCGGCGTCAGCCGGTGCTCCAGCCCATACAGTCCGGCGATCCGCAGCTTCAGCGGATGGAACAGTTTGTCCACGGCGGGAATCGATCGGCCGGTGATGAAGGCGACCGCACCATCCAGCCGCCGCTCGATGCGTTCGAGCAGATTGCGCAATTCCTCGCCGACGAACACCGCGTCGGGATGGGCAGCGTGTTCCAGCAGGGTTCCGTCGATATCGAGGAACAGCGCCCATTGCCCTTCCGACAGGTTCAACGCCGGCGGTTGTTCAAAGCTTTTCACGACGCTGCCTTCCGAGCCCGCTCGAACATCGAGATGACGTTGTTGGTGTTCGATGGCGGGCGCTCGCCGGTTCCGGTCACCCTGTCGAGATCGCCGCGTTTGCGCAGGCGCGCGGCGTCCAGCAGCATACTGCCGGCCCAGCGGTAGACATTGTTGTCGCGGACCATCTCGCGCATCGGCCGCAAACGTTCGCGCTGCTCTTCCGGCGTCATCGTCAGCGCCTGCAACAGCGCCTCGCTCATCATGGCCGCATCGTAGGGGTTGACGATCAGTGCTTCCAGCAGTTCGCGCGAGGCACCGGCGAAGGTGCTGAGCAAAAGCACGCCCTGTTCGTCGTCGCGCGCTGCGACGAATTCCTTGGCGACAAGGTTCATGCCGTCATGCAGACTGGTGACCATACAGATGTCGGCGGCGCGATAGACCTCGTAGACCTGCTCCTGCCGATGATGTTCGGCGACCATCAGGATAGGGCTGTATGTCTCGCTGCCATAGCGCCGGTTGAGCTCCTCGGCACAGCGGCGGCATTCGTCGTGGAGTTGCTGGTAGGCGGGCAATGTCCCCCGGCTCGGCGCGGCGATCTGCAGGAAAACCACCTTGCCTATCCAGTCGGGATATCTCGTGAACAATTCGTCCAAGGCATGGAAGCGATCGAGAATGCCTTTCGTGTAGTCGAGGCGCTCGACGCCAACGCATAGTTTGGTATCCGCAGACAGGCCGAATCTGTCGCGCACGCTGGCGCGGCACTCCTCCACAGACGGCAGTTTTGCCAGCAATTGGGCCGGCCATTCTATGGAAATGGGATAGGCGTGGACCAATGTGGTCTGCCCACCATAGGAGATTGCCGCGTCTGCCCGTTCGATCCGGCTCTCCAGAAAGCGGTCGACACTTTCGGTGAAGTTGTTGGCATGGAATTGGGTATGAAAGCCGATGATCGAACTGCCGAGCAGTCCTTCCAGGATCCGCTCACGCCACGGACAGATGCTGAATACTTCCGAATTGGGCCAAGGGATATGCCAGAAGGTGATGACTATCGCGTCCGGCAGGCGCTGGCGGATCATGCGCGGCAGCAGCGCGAAATGGTAGTCCTGCACCAGCACGATCGGCCGTTCGTTGCGGGCTTCGGCAACCACCGTATCGGCGAATTTGCGGTTGACGGCCTCGTAGGCGTCCCAGTCCGAGGCGCGAAACACGGGGCGGGTGAAGGCGATATGGCAAAGCGGCCATAGGCCCTCATTAGCGAAGCCCAGATAATAGCCCTGATATTCCTCCTCCGTCAGCCAGACCCTGCGCAGCGTGTAGGACGGATTGCCTGGCGGCACCTGCACCCGGTCGTCCTTGTCGACGGTGAGGCGGTCTGCCGTGCCGCCGCCATAGGCGATCCAGGTGCCGGCACAGGCGCGGGTGATGGGCTCGAGTGCCGAAACCAGCCCGCTGGCCGGCACCAAAAGTTGGACCCCGTCGTCCTTGATGTTGTGGATGTAGGGTTCGCGGTTGGACACCACGATGACCTGTGCGTCCGGCAGGTCGTCGGCCAGGATCTTGCGCAACGTGTCGGGCGACCATGTGACCAGTGCCGCATCGGCCGACTGGCCGTTCTTTTCGAACTCGCGCAGCACCTTGCGTGCCGCTTCCGACGCGACATCCTCGCTCGGCGTGTATGCGGCCGCCGTTGCGCGGCCGCGACGCTGGCGGGATATCGACAGGAGAATGGCAAAAGCAGAAAAGCCAAAACTTGCAATCAGCAAAACCCAGAGCAGGTTTACAGTATAATCTGACATGGAATGTGATCTCGCCTCCGGCCGGCCGATAGCCGTTTTTTATTTGTTTTCTGGTTCGCCGCCATATGACAACAACACCATCCCCTCCCCGCCCATTTTTGCAACGCACAAAGAGGCTATCGGTTCCGGACGATTGCAATGCCGCACGTCATTTTCAATGCGCCGCAGCGCGGCGGCATCAAGTGCGCACGATGAGCGGCACCATCCCCTCATACCGATCGGCGAGAAAGGCAACGACCCGGTCGCCGACACGCTGGAATGTGAGGTCGACCACTGTCGAGCCGACACCTAGATGCCGCAATGTCAGCGTGTCGATGCCGATCGGCAGCCTTGGGCGGGTGACCCGGATTTCGCTGTTCCAGCCGTCGATTTCGAGCCCAAGGCAGGCCTGCATCAGCATGAAGGCCGATCCCGCCGACCAGGCCTGCGGCAGGCACGCGACGGGATAGGCGATGGGCGCTTCGCCCGGCGACCGGGTAAAGCCGCAGAACAGTTCCGGCAGCCGCATGTTGAAATGGACAGCCGATTCGAACGTGCCGCTCATCAGCCGGACCACGCTGTCGCGCACGCCATAACGTGCCAGGCCGGCACCGCACATGGCGGTGTCGTGCGGCCAGATCGAACCATTGTGGTAGGACATCGGATTGAAGAATATCGCATCGTCGGCCAGCGTCCTCACTCCCCAACCAGAGTGGAACGACGCAGAGAGCAGCTGATCGGCGACCATCTGCGCCCGTTCCGGCTCGGGCAGCCCGACAAAGAGAAGATGGCCGGCATTCGACGTCCGTACCTTGCAGAGCTCGCCTGCACCATCGATCGCCAGTGCATAGAAATTGAGATCGTCCATCCAGAAATGGCGTTCCACCGCGGCGCGCATGGTTTCGGCGCGTTCCTCCCAATGATCGGCCTTGTCGTCCTCGCCGCGGCGGCGGGCGAGCGCCGCCAGCCCACGGAACGCGGCAAAGACGTAGCCTTGCACCTCGACCAGGGCGATCGGCCCCTTGGGCATGCGGCCATCGGCATGGAAGACGGAATCGAAACTGTCCTTCCAGCCCTGGTTGGCAAGGCCGGTCTCGGCGCCGCGCTGGTAGGTAACGAAGCCGGTCGCGCGGCTTGTCTCCTCCGTCCATTCCGCCGCTGCACAGAGCGATGGCCACAGGCTGTCGACGAACGCCATGTCGCCGGTACGATCCGCATAGGCGCAAGCGAGATGAATGTAGAGCGGCGTGGTATCGACGCCGCCGTAATAGCGGCCGAACGGGAGCTCCCGCAGTGCCGCCATCTCGCCCTTGCGGGTCTCGTGCATGATCTTGCCCGGCTGCGAATCGCTGAACGGCGACGTTTCGGTCGCCTGATGCTGGGCGAGAAAGGCGAGTACGCCGCGCGCCAGCCCTGGATTCAACCACAGCATCTGCAATGCGGAAATCACCCCGTCGCGGCCAAATGCCGTCGAGAACCAGGGTATGCCGGCATAGGGGTAAGGTCCGGTTGAAAGCTCGGTGGTCAGCAACGCCACGTCCGCGCGCGCGCGTTCGATCCAGTCGTTGAAGACGCGGCCGGAGCTGTGCACCGTCGCGCCGTGGCGGCGTTTGGCGCGCATGCCGAAGCGAGCGCGGGCGGCGGCAGCCCGAAAACGGTCGCGGTCGGGTGTCTCCGCCACTTCCGGGCCGACCTCGATATAGAGGACCTCGCTGCTGCGCTTCGTCACCGCAACCAGGAAATCCGCGCGGCTGGCGGTCAAATTGTCCGGCGCCTGCGAGAACGAGATCGCCGACAGGCGCACGAGCTGGTCCAGCCCGTCATATCGAAGCACCACGGATGTCGGACTGGTCTCGGCGGCGTGGGCTATTCCGCGCTTGAGCCGGGTCGAACCGCGCACCTCGAACATGTCGCGGAAATCTGCTGCGAAATGCAACGAAACCCGAATGGCCGACGATTCCTGGCTGTAGTTGGAAAGGGTGATGCGCTCGAACAGCCGGTCCTGCCAAAGCAGCCTGACGCGTTCTATGTGGATCGCGCCCTGCGGAATGTCGCGGCCACCGACACTCTGGATCGGCAGATTGGTCAGGTTCGAGGTGAAAAGCACATTGTCCTGGCTGAGCGAGGCGCCGAGCAACGACATTTGCCGGCCACCGACCGTCAGCCGGAATTCCGAAAGCACACGCGTGTCGTCTCGGAAAAAGCCATCGCCGGCGCCGCGGATGTCGCCATAGGCGTCGGCCACCGCGAAGCAGTCGGCTTGCTTGAGGGCGAACAGCCGGTGCGGCTCCCGGGGCGCAACCTCGTCGAGGGAAGCAAGGGCTACGGCGGGATCAAGCTTACGCTCGTCGAGTTGATTCATACGTCACAAGCTCTGTCGTTTCGTTCCAACGTCCACAATGACGCCGATCAGGACGCTCTCGCTTCACCGGGAGTACCGATCAGGCGCGCATAGGCAGCCACATAGTCGTGGGCCATTCTCGTGGCAGAAAAACGGTTTTCGAACACGGCTCTCACCTGTCGCCTGTCGAGGCGCAGCAATTCCGGTATCGAGGTGACTGCGGCATCGACGGTATCGACAAGGAAACCGGTCACGCCGTGGTCGATGATCTCCGGCAGGGCACCGCATTTCCAGGCGATTACCGGCGTGCCACAGGCCATAGCCTCTATCGCGGCAAGACCGAACGGCTCCGGCCAATCGATCGGAAACAGCAGGCCGGCCGCCTTGCCGAGGAATTCCGCTTTTCTGTCCTCTTCGATCTCGCCGATATAGTCGACACGGTCGCCGTCGATCAGCGGCTCGACCGTGTCGTGGAAAAAAGGGCGGTCGTCGTCGCCGATCTTTGCCGCAAGCTTCAGTTTCAGCCCGGAGCGCAAGGCGATCTCAATGGCACGGTCCGGGCGCTTGTCGCGCGACAGCCGGCCCAGAAAGGCCAGATACGGCTCGTCCACCTCCGTCTCGAAAGTCGGCTCGTACATATTGATCGGTAGCCCGTGATGGATGGTCGCCAGCCAATTGGCCCTGGGTAGCCCGGTTCTCTGGCTGCGCGAAATCGAGATCATCGGAAAGCGCGGAAAATGTTCGTAGGCCGGGGCCAAGTCGACATAGTCGAGCCTGCCATGCGGTGTCGTCACCGTCCGGTCGGGCATGTGTTCGAAGAAAGGAAAATGCAGGAAGTGGCTGAGATGGAAATGGATGATGTCGAACTGTTGCGCCCGGTTCCTCACCTTGGCGAGCATCGAGAGATGCGCCGCGGTTTCGGATTTGTGCGGGCGCGGATCGAGACGGAGCGCGTGCTCGCGACACGCCACCAATTTCGCCGACGTCTTGGTATCGCCGCTGGCGAACAGGGTCACGTCATGGCCAAGCTCGACCAATCCTTCGGTCAGATAGGAGACGATGCGCTCCGTCCCTCCATAGAACCGGGGTGGCACGGATTCATGGAGCGGCGCCACATGGGCTATTCTCATGTTTTGGCATTTCCCTCAAAAAGACTGCTCGTGGCATCGAAATGCATCAGCCGCGCTAACGTTCCCGTACAATGGCAAGATGTCACCCAATTGGGGCAAGATGTCACCCAATTGGAGCTGCCGGGCGCGTCCACCGCTGCTCGTCTCGTCCAGCCAACATTTTTCAGGCCAAGCCCTGTTTTGCCGGGAACCAAAGTCGGGTTCGCGAGTTTAGTGGGGTTCGATCGCACGCATCCGGTCGACGGGGAGGAAGTGATGGACCGTTTGCAATTCTTTTCGCCCGTGCGGATTTTGCGCGGACAGGGACATCCCGTGGAGGAGATCGACAGCGTTGCCGAAGCAATGGCATTCTTGCGAAAATGGCCGGCCGGGCGGCGCGGGCCGGTTTACCAGTGCGCCGTGAATTGCTGCGCTGCGGCCATGGCCGGCCGGATGTCGGCCGAGGAAGCGAGAAAGGCATTTGCCGGCTTCGCCCGGATCACCCGCCTGCTCGAGGGCGATCGGCCGTTGCCGATGAGCGGCGAGGATCGGCATCGCGATCACGCCTTGAGGCGATAGGCCAGCTGCCGCAGATGGTCCGAGCAAGGGTTGGCATTCAGCCGGAGCGCCCGATCGGCGGCCGACGCACTTTCGCAAACAGTCGTTTGAGCTGAGCTACGGCACCGTTCTCGGCGATGTAATCGCAATAGGCGACGTAATCGAGGTCGCGTGACAGATGGCGTTCCTCGGTGATGGCGCGGAGTGCGTAGACGGCATTGAGCGCGAGCAGTGGCGCCGCCACCGGAGCCGCTTGAGCAGCCGCTACACTCCGCCGCTGCCGTTGGATCCGCCGCTGCTTATCCCGTCGTTGCCGCCACTGGATCCGCTGCTGCCGCTCGAACTGCTGCCGCTTGAGCTGCTGGCGCCGCTCGAACTGCTGCCGCTTGAGCTGCTGGCGCCGCTCGATCCGCTGCTGCTTGAGCCGCCGATGCGCCCCTTGTTGACGTTGCGTGGAGAGGGACGGTTGTTAGCGCCCTCGCTTACATTTTCGCAGGTGCACTTGCGCTGATATTTGGTGCCGAAGGCACTGCCTTCATTGCTCGCCTTCTGGCAGACCGACCCATGGCAAATCAAAGTCGCTTCGGTTGTCACGGGGGTAAGGCCCGTGATGACTAGTGCGGTTGTCGTGGCCGCCATGGCCATGATTGTGAACCGGAGTAAATTCCGAAAATTTGCATAGATACCTCGCTTTCTGACGCCTCGCTTCTCGGGCTCACGCCCAAGCGTCCTCGTTGTCGAGTGGGTGTTTGCGACAAGCCCGCATACGGATCGCTTACGCCTCAGCGGTCGGGGCTCAGGGGCGGCATAAAAAGTTGGACGAAGCGCAGACAATGGTGCCGCATTGCGGTATTTCGACCGGAAAAGGCCAAAGATGCACTTTTGGGGGAATGGAAAATGTCGAAACGGCTTAGACTGGTGCTGGGAACGGCCGGCGCAATTGCCGTCGCCATTGTCTGGGGAATCATCGCCACGTCGATGGGTGTGCCATCGATTCTGATCACTCTAGGAGCGGTCGCGATCGGCGCGGGCATCTACAGCTATGTCGATCGAAGCCGAAGCTGATCCGGTTATCAGGTACGGGCATAGCGCAAAAATCCCACGGTCGCAGACTGTCTGTGCCAATGCTCAGTGTACGAAAATTACCAACGACAGCGTTCTGTGGAACGAGTGGCCTGCCGAAGCTATTGTGGTGGCGGTCCGAGACACCCCGCCTCGGGTTATTGGCTCACCCAGCCGAGTGGTCCGCTGCTACCCAATGGCAGCGGACCTTCATCCGGAGGACAGACCCGGAAGACGAACATTGTGCCGAATCGAGGGAGAACGATGGTCGTTGACGAGATTGCCGCGCGGCGCCTGAATATTCTGCTCGAGCAATACATGGAGACCAGGAAGAGGCGCCACGATGCGGTTTCCACCGCTGCGGCTGAGATCGCGATCAGGGCTGTCATGCCGAATTGCCCGGTCTCCGGAAAAGCCCTGGACGACATGATTGCGGCATGTGCGTTCGAACACGGGCTGGGGGTGCTGTTCGATCAACCTGACGCATGAAGGCCTAAACGCCATGAATCCGAACGCCAAAATCGCACGGTGCTGTCGTGCACAAATCCGACGCTGTTCCTGAGGCGCTCGCCACTAATGCGCATCGCGTCGATCGGCCTCATGCGACGCGCTTTAAGTGCTTGTTTTTGTGCATGTCGTTGCCGCTAAACCGCTGCACAGTTTTGCGCGACATGCATTAGAGAAACCGACCGACCGGAGCAGCCATGCCGAGATATTTTTTCCATTTCCGAAACAATGAGGGCCGCCTGACGGAAGATTTCGAAGGTCAGGAGTTGGACGGTTTGTCCGCGGCTCAGGAAGGAAATCCTGGCCGAGGGTCTGCTCAGCGGCGGCCCAGTCCTGACAGGCCTTTCCTTCGAAATCTGCGACGAGAACCGGAAGCTGCTTTTCCGATTTCCATTCTCGGAAGCTGCCGAAAAGGCCGGCGCTCGACCTTGATTGGCCAAAAAGCCCGGCGATGCGGGCTTTGATCGAGCCTGGCTGAAAAACCGCATGTCGTGGCAAGACGGTCGTTGGTGCAAATCAGCACCATGAGGAATTAGTAGCATAGCTGCCGGCACAAAGCAAGAACAAATATGGCTTGCCTTGCCGACGGGCCATTACTTATGTCCCTGCGTGTGCCGGCCCGGGCTATCGTGCGTTTCAGGAACTCGAGGGCAGGCACGGGTAGGGGGCGCCAAGCGACGTTGCCATTTCCAACCAGTATGTCGATTTGTCGGGCCGGGTGTTCGTCAACTTACCGAAACGTCTTCGCAGGATGCTGTGATCAGGAGTTCCTTTCTCCCGCGGTTGCGTTTACAGGACGCTCACGACAGTGTCGTTTGCGCGCCAGAAACTGGACCGAGTTAGGCCGGGCGCACGGTCCCCCTCCGTCAAGGAAACCAGTTCGGCGCCGTTTTTGGAGAACAATGATTTGTGGTGGTCAAATAAGCAAAAGAGATTCAAGGGAACGTGGGACGACAGACTGGACGGCCTATTCTCAGCAGAGGTCGACTACGCCGGGAAATCCATTCTCGATGTTGGCTGCAACATGGGTGTTGTCGCCTATGAGATATCCAAGCTAGGACCGAGTGCGATCCATGGGATCGACATTCTCAAGCCGCATATCGAGACGGCCAGGATGATCTTCCTGGGTTGTCCGGTCCAAAGCCGGTTCGATTGTCTCGATCTTGGCAGCCGGAAGCTGCAAAATGTTCTCCAACCGCAGTACGACATCGTCATGCTGCTGGCGGTCTACCATCACATGCAGTGGAGCCTCGGCGCGGACAAGGCGCGACGCGTGCTGTGCGACATCGCCGGGCGTGCTCAAACGATCGTTGCCCGCGTCCCTCCTGGCAAGGATAAGGAGATGATCGCGGTGCTTTCGGATGTGGGCTTTTCAATCAAAAGCAATCACACATCGCCTCTTGGAAGCCATCTCATGGTCCTCGCGAAACACTGACCAGGCATAGCGCGGCCGACGACGAATGGCGCAAGAGCCGCGTGGCTGGGGTCCGCTATGCTCGCATGCGAGGAACCGACGGTCATAAGCCGATGACGTGCAAGGATCCGGTTCGGCATTGACTGCGGTCGGGAACGAAGCCACAGACAGGTGATCGAAACCGTCTCGCGCTTCAAGATAACGCGAAGACCGGACGGGATCGCAACGGGCGGCGACGAGATGATTACAAAGAAACGAGTGTCAACGGCCCCAGCATATCCGCTGATCAAGCGTCTGATTGGCGAAAATCTGCCGCCGCACAAGATGCTGTATGTGACAGGTTTGCTGTGCTCGATCGCCGCTGCTGCGGCGACCGGCGCGGCGGCCTGGATCATGAAAGTCATGATCAACACCATCTATGTCGAGCGAGACGCTGCCGCTGTATCGGGTATCAGTGCCGTCATCATCGGCATTTTCCTGG
Organism: Mesorhizobium sp. M0106; assembly: GCF_040322715.1. Classification (NCBI taxonomy): domain Bacteria; kingdom Pseudomonadati; phylum Pseudomonadota; class Alphaproteobacteria; order Hyphomicrobiales; family Phyllobacteriaceae; genus Mesorhizobium; species Mesorhizobium sp. M0106. The sequence continues at coordinate 212,611 of NZ_JAMYUA010000003.1, forward strand.
TCAAGGGCATAGCTGCCTACTGCCAGACCATCACCACGGGAAAGATTCGCCGGGCTATCGTTTCGGACCTGCAAAACCGGCAATTTTCCCGAATGGTGTATTTCGACATCAGCCGTTTCGCGAACCAGCATCCGGCAAAATTCATCTCCAAAATCATGTTCAACGCGCGCGCCGGGGCGACCGTTATTCTCACCCTCACGAGCAGCGCCGTCTCTGATCTGCTGACCCTGATTGCCTTGGCCAGCGTCATGGTCAAGCAGGACCCGGTGATGTCGCTGATATCCGTGGCGGTTCTGCCGATGCTGTTCCTGTCAGTCGGCGCGATAACCAGGAAGCTCAAGGCGCTGGCGAGGGGCGAGACGGAATTGGCCGCACAAGTCCAGTCGATCGGCACGGAAGCCGTCGAAGGCATCCGCACCATCAAGTCCTTCCAGCTCGAGGACAAGGCCGTCGCCAGCTTTGCAAAGGCCGTCCGCAAGATGGAAAGACGTGGCATCCAGATCAATCGGACGTCAGCATTGATGAGCCCATTGATGGAGACCGGCGGCGGCGTGATCATCGGGCTTTTCGTTATGTACGCCAGCTGGCAGACCCTCGGCAACGGCAAGACGCCCGGCGAATTCATGGCCTTCATTACCGCGTTCCTGCTTGCCTATGAGCCTGCCAAGCGGTTGGCCCGGGTCAATGTCGACATCCAGAAGCAAATGGTCGCCGTCGAGCAGATGTATGATTTGATCGACACGCCCGAGCAGCGGCGACTCGCGATCGCGGGCGAGCGTCTGACCGACGTCGATGGTGGTATCCGCTTTGAAGATGTGGCCTTTTCCTATGACGGCAACAGCCCCGCGCTCGAGGGTGTTTCCTTCGACGTGCGACCTCGTGAGAAGCTGGCGATCGTCGGCCGCTCCGGCGCCGGCAAGACCACCATCGTCAATCTGATCCTGCGCCTGATGGAGCCGGACAAGGGCAGGATCCTGATCGACGGAAAGGACATTTCGAAGATCAGCCTGGCCGACGTTCGCGATAACATCGCACTGGTATCCCAGGACGTCTTCCTGTTCGAAGGCTCGATCCGCGACAACATTCGCGACGGCCGCCCGAATGCCACGGATCAGGAAATCGAGTCCGCTGCGAACCTCGCCCGGGTCACCAGCTTTGCTTCGGCGCTCGAAAACGGGCTCGACACGCTTGTCGGGCCAAGCGGCACCAACCTGTCCGGCGGCCAGAAACAACGCGTTGCCATCGCGCGCGCCCTGCTCAAGAATGCTGCGGTAATCGTCTATGACGAAGCGACATCCGCGCTTGACGGTGAAAACGAACGGGCGGTTATGGAGGCAGCCTTCGACAACACATTTCAGCGCACGGTGATCTGCATTGCGCACAGGCTGTCTACAATCAAGGCGGCCGATCGTATTCTCGTGTTTGACGCCGGACAGCTTGTCGATGCTGGAACGCATGACCAGCTTGCCAAGCACAGCGAGATATATCGTTCGATATTCCACCTGGAGACGCCCGATCCGATGGTCGAAAGCGGCAAAAAGCTGCGGCAGAGCGTATTGCGCTGAAGGCCGATGACCAGCTTTTATCACGGTTCCTATGTCCGGTATGTGATTGGTGGACTGGGCCTTCAGGTGCGCCGGTACAAAAAGGCGGTGCGCAGGTTGTTTTTCAGTCCCAAGCAGCCTCGTTCCATTCTTGAGCTGCAGGCCAAGGTTGAGGCCCTGATCGTGCGCAGGGACTGGAAAGGCCTTGAAGCCGGTACCAACGAGATGGCTGTCACGGCCGATCATAATCGCGACCCGGAGCTGATGCAGAAGGCGGGCCAGGCCTTCGAACGCCTTGGCAACTTTGCGCGGGCAGCTGAGCTTCGGCTTTCCGCTCGCCGGCTGCGGAAAGGGAAAAGCGCCAACGAGTGGACCGGCGAGAATCTCGGATCGGATACACTGCTGATCGATCTTGTGGAGGATGACCCGCGCAGCCTTGGCCGGGTTATCCGCCACGCGCGACTGGCCGGCGCTGCCGCTGCCTATGCGCAAAGCGCAACAATTCGGGTCGAGCCGCGCCTGGTATCAATTCTGCAGCGAACGTTCCCGAAGGCGACCGTGGTCCCGGCGCTGCAGGATGTGGTCGGCAACAAACGTGCGACGTTCGAAGATCTCGCCTGGGTGTTCGGACGCGATGCCGAAAAACTTGCTGCCGACTTCGTGCCGCTGCGGGCAGATCCTGAACTCGTCGAGACATTCCGCAAGCGCTATCGCTCGATGACGGATCTGCCGCTGGCAGGTCTCTCCTGGGGCAGCAAATCCCACACCAAGGACGTGCCTGATTTTTCTGAATGGGCACGGTTCATCGCCCAGACACAAGCGACATTCGTTTCGCTCCAGTACGGACAGATCAAGCCGGCGTTGCGGCGCCTTCGCAACGGCAACGACGCGCGTCTGATCTTTGACGACAGCGTCGACCAGATGGTCGACATGGACCGTTTTGCCGCACAGCTCGCCGCACTCGATGCTGTCGTGACGATCAGCAATACGGCGGCCCATCTTGCCGGAGCCCTTGGCGTGCCGACTGTTTTCCTCATCGACGATAATTTTCAGACGGCATGGCCAGTGACCGGCGACCGGACACCCTGGTATCCGAAGGGCATTGTCATTCGCAAGGAGGGGCGCCCTTGGTCGCTGGTGCTCGACGAGGCCGGCCGGCGGCTCTCGTCGATCCTGACGACGCTTTCCGACGCTCCCCGGGGACGATAGAACATCGCCGTGCAGAACAGACGAACCATCCTTCAGAAGGCAAAAACCGCCGACCTGCGCCCGCAAGGCGCCGTCGGCAAGCGGCTGCAGAAGGTTCTCGAGCGGGCAAAGGAACTTCTTAGACGTCCTTCGCGCCACACCGACGAAAGTGCCGAAAGGCATATGAGGCTGATGGAGGAAAGCGTGCAGCGTGGTGACTGGCAAACTGCTCGCGACCATGCACTGGCGCTTGGCGCGCTTGGTGAGCAGCTTGGCGATCTCGGCCTGATCAAGAAAGCGGGGCGCGGACTGAGGCGTCTCGACGGAGGAAATCGCATCTGGCAGTTGATGGCGGCGAGCAAGCAGCGCGGCAGACCCGATTGGGATGGCAGTGATCTTGCGGGTCGCACGCTTCTCGTCGATCGTCGCGAAGGCGACCTGGCGATCTTTTTCCAGTTCGCGTCTTTGCTTGGTCCAGCAGCTGCGGCTGCCGGTCGATGCATCGTCTTCGTCGAGCCGCGACTGGCACCGCTTTATCGCAGAACATATCCTGCGCTCGATGTCAGGATTGAAGGGGAAGAGGACATGGCGGCGGTGGACGCCGATGTCGTTGCCGGTTTCGAGACACTCGCAAAGCATTTCTGGCCGGACGACCCGGCGGCACGCGCGCCCTTCGTTCCGCTGGAGCCGGACCGCCGACTGGTTGCCGAGCTGCGCGGTACCTATCTCGATGGCGGCCCAGGTCCCCTGATCGGATTTGCCTGGGGAAGCCTCAACAAGAGCAAGGATCTGCCGGCCCTGGACGATTGGCGGACGCTGTTCAGCAGCCTGCCGGGGCGCCTCGTCAGCTTGCAATATGGCGATGTCGGGCCGGCCCTCTCCGAGTTCGAGCGCCACGCGCCGGGGCGCATCATCCATGACGCTTCCGTCGACCAGTTGACGGACATGGACCGCTTTGCCGCGCAAATTGCGGCGCTCGACGCGGTGGTGACGATCAGCAATACCGGCGCCAACCTGGCCGGAGCGCTCGGCGTGCCGACGATTGTCATGCTCGACGACGGGTTTCGACTATCCTGGCCTGCCTTCGGCGAGACCGTCGCCGCATATCCGAGCGTTCGACTGGCCCGAAAAGGCGGCCGAGCCTGGGCGTCGGCAGTGCAGGAAGCAGGCGGACGGGTCATGCAAATCATCAGCGGAGCTGGCGATGGAAGGTAGCCTACTTCTCGGCCGGTTGCGCCGCGCTGTCGCGCTTGCAGGCTACAAATACAAGGTCTGGTTCCGACGTCACCGCCGGCAGCTCTTCCTTCGCTGGCGCGACGGCGACATTGCCGATCAGATGGCGGATTATCGGCGAAGCGTCGAGTCCCGCGATTGGCCGGCGGCACTGCCGAAAGCCCTGGCTCTTGGATCCATTGCGAAGTCGAGGGGCGAGGTCCACCTGATCGACGAGCTCAGCAAGGCGCTGATGCGGATGGGCGCTTATGGCGCAGCCGCCGAACTCAGGATTGCACGACGCCACATCGTCAACGGCCGCGTCGATGGCGAGTGGCTGGGCCAGGATATTTCGGGCCAGACACTGCTGATCGATCTGATGGAAACCGAAAAGCAGGGTCTGGCCACCGCGATCCATCATGCGAGTTCCGTCGGCTGTGCGCTGGGGCGCGCCGCCCGTTCGATCGTCCTGGTCGAGCGCCGCCTGGTACCGCTCTTTCAGCGCACTTTTCCGACCGCCGATGTGCGGCCGGTCGGCGCTGACGGCAAGGCTGCCTATGGCGAGGCGCAGGCCTTCGCCGGCGTCCAGCATCTGACTGCCGTTTTCGAAACCGACGAGGCGACGATCCGCGAGCATTTCGTGCCCCTTAAGCCGGATCCGGCCCGGGTCGCTGAACTTCGCGCCCGCTACCGGAAGGAAGGACGGCCGTTGGTCGGTATCGCATGGGGCAGCTCCAATCCCGGCAAAGACCTGCCGCCGCTTGCCGCCTGGCGAAACCTGATCGGCCGACCGGACCTCCGGTTCGTCTCGCTGCAGTACGGCCAGATCGAGACCGATCTGAAGATCCTGACCGACGGTGAGCCGGAGCGCATTCTTCATGACAGATCGGTCGATCAGCTCGTCGACATGGATCTTTTCGCCGCGCAGGTTGCCGCGATGGACGCCGTGGTGACCATCAGCAATACCGGAGCGCATCTGGCCGGCGCGCTCGGCATCCCCTCGGTTTTCATTCTGGGCGACGGCTTCAAACGCTCCTGGCCGGTCGAGGGCGACCGCACGCCCTACTATCCATCGGCCGTGCTGGTCTCGAAACGGGAACGCCCCTGGTCCGTGGTGATGGGCGAGGCCGAGGCCATCCTGGCGCCATGGATCACAAAAGTAAGTGGCTAATGCATGTCGTCCGAAAGCGCGTCACTGAATACGCTTCGACGCGATGCGCATTAAGGATTCGGCCGCCGGATCGCGGAACGGAGCGCCCGCGTCGAACAGTCGTCGCAACAGGCCAAAAAACATAAGGCATTCCGAACCGGGATATAGTAAAGGCCAATTCGCCCCGCAGAGGATCGCAATTCTTGCCGGCATTTCTGCCTTGTGTTCGAATCAGCCGTAGGCTTAGGCGCCCAGTAATGGGGTTGGTCTGGCCGGCAGCGGTTCGGGCGCCAGCTCTGATAATCTAAAGGAGGTCTCTCCATGTCCTTTCTAAACATGTCCTTTCTAAAATTTTTCCAGGCCAAAGCGCCGCCTCTTCCTCTTATCGTATCCTTTCCAAAATCGGGGCGCACGTGGCTACGTGTCATGCTGGACGATCTCGGAGTTGAAGTTCAATACATTCACGACGGAACCGACCACAAGTTACTTCGACCGATATCGGGCCTAAAGGAGAATAAATCTCGATACAAGAAGAGAAGAACAATAATGCTTGTTCGCGATCCAAGAGATACGGTGGTCTCAGGGTACTTTCAGGTTCAGAAGCGCCACATGCTTCCAGCGGGATCGTTCAGCGATTTTATCAGAAGCGACAATCATGGGGTTGAAAAGATCATCAGATTTAATCTGCATTGGTTCGCGGCCATGCCCCGGATGCGCGAAATCCGGTATCTTCAATATGAAGATATGCATCGGGATACGGCTGGTGTCCTTCGCGCGATCCTTGGATTCCTGAACCAGCAGGCTGACGATCGGACGCTTGTCGAGGTGGCGAACAACCGAACGTTCGACAAGATGAAAGTGAGTGAATCGACCGGTGATCTGTCCGATCGATACGGCAAGATACTACAGCCGCGCGATGCGAATGATCCCGAAAGCTTCAAGGTGCGCAAGGGCAAGATAGGCGGTTACGGCGAATATCTTTCCGAGGACGACGTGGCCTTTTGTGACGAGCAGTTGGCTAAGTTCGAATATTGGGAGAAGCTGGACAAGGTTTTTAGCACGAACGGCTTGTGCTACGCTCGCGTCGATAACCGCGCCCGGGTCGCCTTGGGTTAGGGAGCATTGCCGACATGGTGATGCGGACCGGATTCATTTGCGGCTGCGGCCATAGCGGGACGACGTTGATTGCGACGATCCTTGCGTCGCATCCCGACGTCTACCTGCCGCTCCAGGAAACCAACATTTTCTTCAAGTGGACGCCACTGGCCATGTTCCGCTTCTGGAAACTGAAGCGGGCGGCGCTCGATGCTGGAAAGAACGTGCTGCTTGAAAAAACACCGCGGCATATCCGCCGTGTCGCCCGCATTCGCCGGCTCGTGCCCGGCGCGCGTTTCGTCATGCCGGTGCGAGATGGGCGCGACGTCGTAGCGTCCCTGATCAAACGACTTGGCGACCCAGCGGAGGCTCTCGACCGCTGGATCAACGACAATGCGCTGGTTCTTGCGGAACGGGGAAAGCCGGATGTGCTGATCTATCGCTATGAGGACCTGGTCGAGAATCCGGCCAAAGTCGTCGAGCAGATATGCGGCTTTCTCGATGTAACCTTCAGCCCGGATCTCCTCGACTATCACAAGAACCCGCAGCAGTGGTTCAAGCCGACCGACGCCAGCGGCGAGACGCCACATGCGGTGCTCCGGAACCAACAGGTCAATCAGCCGATCTATGACGGGAGCGGAAGATGGCGCTCCGAACTTGGAAACGCCGAGCTACAGGACCTGGTACAAGGACGAGGTGCCCAGCTTATGAAAGCATTCGGTTATGCATGATCGGCATCTGCTTGAAATGCCGTCTACCAATCAATTTTGTCGATCAAACCCGTTTTGAACAGGCTGTGAGCTCCTTCGTACAGCATTGACTGTTCGCTCATCGCGCTGAGAGCGGCTTTACCGCTCGATACCTCATGATACTGGCGATATTTGGAAGCGCCGTTCCAATACTGACCTTCCGCCACCGCGACCTGCGCCTTGTCGTTGAAATCGGCGAAGAACTTGAAATGAAGCAGGCCAGCCAATCCCTTTATATAGTTTCGCCAGTAGGGCAGCGGTGAGTGAATCGACGTAAAAATCGTCTGGCGATCAACATATATCAGAGGAAACTTGGTCAACTTGTGCTGCCTGGCGAAAAGCCGGGTTCTCGGGCCGCCTGTGATCTTGAGATGCCGGGGGCTCCTCGTCACCTCATAGCCGCTGCCGTCGAAATGGTCCGCAACTTGCCATGGCGGCACGATGGGATCGAAGGGTACGTCCCAGATGTTTCCGCTCGGATACATGTCGATCATCGGCGCCAGCAGGCGTGTCATTCCGCGCCGCTTGAGCCAGTCGGCCATCGCACCGAGCGGATGCTGATCCATACCGTCATAGACAAGATATTCGTCCGCATCCACGGTTAGATACCAGCGAGGCTGACCATAGATCTGCACAATCCGCTGACGCCAAAGGTTTCCCAGGTCCGACTGTGAATAGGTGATCGGCGAGCTGAATAGATCGACATCTGGCTGCTCGGCCAGAAGCTCAGCTGTTCCGTCTGTCGAGCGATCATCGAGGACGGCGAATCTGGTGACGCCGAGTTCGCGATAGTGCTTCAGGAACGGGCGTAGCCTGTCCGCCTCGTTGCGGATGACGAGGATCAAAGGCAGGTCATTCGCTTTAAGGGGCGTTATCGGCCGCAGCGATGACACTTCTGCCCGTCTTCCGAAAGTGTGTCTCAGCCGATATATGGCGGTGTCGGTAATCGTCCGGCGGACAATGGCGGGCCAGGTTGCTTTGCTCAAGCCATCGATTCCCCTCATGGCGGTCACCGCCCGGCTGGAGCTGGCGCTGATCCGCTGTTTGCAGTTAATTTCTACATGCAGCACCGTTAGGCAAATCGCAAGCAGTTGCGGACAATGGACACAGGCCTGTTCTGAGTTCCGGCGGGTGAGCTTTCCAAGTGTTGCCGATGCGAGCTGGCCTCTATAGACATCGTCAGATGGCAACAAGGCCGGAGCCCAGAGCCCATGCACGCCGGCATTCGTGGCACCGAAAATCAATTCGACAGGCCGCTCCTGTTCGTGCGCCAGCGTTATGCGCCTTTCGGTGGCGGCGAGATCATGTTGGAAAACATCATGGCCGCATTCGCCGCGCGTCAGCGGCGGGTGGCCGTGCTGTCCGGCGACTGGCCGCGTTATGAAGGCATCGAGTTCATCCATTGTGCCGGCCGCCGGTTTCCGCGTTCGCTGCGGGCGACGTCCTTTGCTCAAGCCGCCTGCCGCAAGATCGCCGAGATGCCGCCGGCACTGGTGCAGAGCAACGATCGTCTCCCGTGCTGCGATGTCTTCCGGGCCGGGGAGGGCGTTCATGCCGCCTATCTTGCCGAGCGGCGGCGTTTCGAGACGCGGCTTGGCAGGGCGGCAATGGCGCTGAGCCCCTTTCACCGCCAGACGCTGCGCCTCGAGCGCGCAACCTACGCCAGCCCGAGGCTCAAAGCTGTCATTGCCATTTCGAAGATGGTGGCAGAGGACATTGTCCGTCACTACGATTATCCGGCGGAAAATGTACACCATATTCCCAACGGGGTGGATCTCGACCGCTTCAACCCGCAGCTGCGCCAGCAGCATCGGGCGACAATCCGCGCGCGGCTCGACGTCGACGAAAACAGGCCGGTCGTCCTGTTTGTCGGCTCGGGCTTTGCGCGAAAAGGACTTCTTGCACTGATGAAGGCGGTCGCCAGGCTCGATGGCGAGCCTGAATTGTGGGTCATCGGCCATGATTCGCGCGCCAACGCCTTCAGGCAGGCCGGTGACAGGCTCGGTCTCGGCGCACGGCTCAAGATGCTGGGGCCGCAGAAAGACATGCTGCCGTGGTACGGCGCGGCCGATATTGCCGTGCTGCCTTCCATCTATGATCCTTTCGGCACAGTGGTCATCGAAGCGATGGCCAGCGGCTTGCCCGCCGTGGTAAGCACCGGCTGTGGAGCGCGCGAGCTTGTCGAGCGGTTCGAGCCGACGCTCGTTTGCGATGCGGCCAGCGAAAGCGACCTCGCTGCAGCGCTCGCGCACGCGCTGCGGTTGTCGTCACGACCTGACACCGCGGCCCGGGTGAGAGCGGCGGCCGAACACTATGATTTCAATGTCATGATCAAGCGAATGATGGCGCTTTATGAAAGCCTTGATCTGAAATGATTTTCGACTTTGTTGAATTAGGTTAGTACCCTCAGTGTGCTAACGGGCCGGGAGCCGATGCTGCAGATGCATTCGAATGACAGTGGCAGCTTTGATGCCGGAGCATTCTGACCGTGCCGGCGCTCTCGGTCATTATCATCACCCGCAACGAGGAGGCATCCATCGCGCAATGCCTTCGGTCGGTCCATTTTGCCGATGAGATCGTCGTTCTCGACAACAACAGCAGCGACAGGACCAGGGAGATTGCCGGTGCTCTGGGGGCCAAGGTCCTGATGACCGTTGATTGGCCCGGTTTCGGCGCGCAAAAAAACCGTGCGCTGGCCGCGGCAACGGGGGATTGGATCCTCTCGCTTGATGCCGATGAGTGGGTGGAGGCGCCGCTCGGCGCGGAAATAAGGGCCGCAATCGCCGACCCAAAAGCCAATGACGGCTTCGAAATACCGAGAAGATCGCGCTTTTGCGGGCACATTGTCCGCCATAGCGGCTGGTCGCCCGATCTGGTGCTCAGGCTCTTCCGTCGCCGCTCCGGGCGGTTCAGCGACGACACCGTGCACGAGAAGGTATTGGTGAACGGGAAGGTCAGCCGATTGTCCCAGCCGATCGAGCACGATTCCATTACCGACTTGGCAGATGCCCACGACAAGATCGGCCGGTACGCAGAAGCGTCCGCCGCGCAACTGCTTGCCGAGGGCAAAAAAAGCTCGATAGGCAAGGCGGTTTTGCGCTCGGTCTGGGCCTATGTGCGCAGCTATATTTTCCGGCTGGGATTTCTGGACGGTTCCATTGGTGCGATGGTGGCCGCGTATTCGGCCAGCTACACCTATCAGAAATGGGCCCGTGTCGCATTGGGAATGCGAGGCCCGGTCCACCCAAAAAAGCAATGCTGAGGCCAGGACAAATCTGTGAGAAACCGGCTTGGTTGACCGCAATTGTTGCCGAGCCATCGCCAACTAGTTAGTGTACGACCGTAAAAATCGAAAGCCAGGGTAGTGAATATGACTGATGCGTTTAGGGTATTTATCGGATGGGACAGCCGTGAGCCGATCGCGTACGACGTCGCGCGACACTCGCTGCTCAAACATGCGTCGGCGCCTGTCTCCGTCATTCCGATCAAACAGGACGAGATGCGTGCCCGCGGGCTCTATTGGCGGGAAAAAGATCCGCTCGCCTCAACGGAGTTCACCTACACGCGCTTCCTCACGCCCTTTCTCGCCGACTACACGGGTTGGGCCCTGTTTTGCGATTGTGATTTCCTGTGGCTTGGTGACGTCGCAGGCCTGCTGAAATATACGGACTCGGACAAGGCGGTCTATTGCGTCCAGCATGACTATACGCCGAAGGCCACAACCAAGATGGATGGTGTGGTCCAGACGTCCTATCCTCGGAAAAACTGGTCGTCGCTGATGCTGTTCAATTGCGCGCATCCTTCGGTCAGATCGCTCACGCCAGAGGTCGTGAATCAGGAAAGTGGCGCCTATCTTCACCGAATGCAGTGGGTTGCCGACAAAGATTTGGGCTCATTGCCGGTAGAGTGGAATTGGCTCGAAGGTTGGAATGAAAAGCCTGCGGTCGGCACACCTAAGGCGGTCCACTATACCAGCGGCGGCCCGTGGTTTGCCGAATGGCAGAATGTCGACTACGCCGATTTGTGGATAGCAGAACGCGACGAGTTCCTGGCTTCCGATCAAGCGGAATCTTCTCAGAGCGCCGTTCGATAAGAACATCGTGTTTGGCAGGTGACCTGGGCGCTTCCGAAAGTGGCATTGATTTTCGTGTCGCCAAGGGCGCAGCAACCAGCCGTCAGGCGCGGGGCGTCGACAACAATGGGTGTTGCCGCCTGGGGGCGGGACCGGGGCAGATTGCGCCTACGAATCTGGCGGCTCCGGCCGGGTAAACATGCCGCGCTGAGATAAGGATCAGCTCGCGGCAATATGATCGGTTTTTTGGGTCCGTCAGCTCTTTCATCGGCCTAGCCGGCACGCGAAAGTCGACCATGCCGTCACTGCGAAGACGCCTCGATCGTTTCCTGGAGAACCGCGGGCCTAAAATACCGCGGCTGCAGCTGAACCATGTCGAGCGCCTGGCGCTGGTCCGTCGCCATGGTGATTTTTCCCTTGCCTATTCGACCGCCGTGCAGAAGGGGCTTCACTACTTCGGCGATGCCCAGGGCTACATCGCTTACGGCAGCAAAACGCGACATCATTTCGCGCTCGGTGATCCAGTGGCTGCCCCGGCCGATCGGCGCGACTATATCAGACGTTTCATCGAGGTTGCCGGCAGCCCGTGGTTCGTGCAGATCGGCGACCAGACGGCGCGCGTGCTTGCCGGGCTTGGCTATCAGGTCAACCGCCTCGGCGTCGACACCAGGCTTGTCCTGCCCAGACACGACTTTTCCGGAAAGCGCAATGAGACAGTGCGCTATTCCGAACGCTGGCTCTTGAAGAAGGGTTTTTCCTTCGCGGAGGACAACGGGACTGTCTTCCTCGACGAGATTGCCAGGCTCTCCCAGAATTGGCGGGGCGACCGCATCGTCAAGCGCTGGGAGATGAGATTTCTCAACAGGCCGTTTGCCGATCACCTTGGCGTCGATATGCGCCGTTTCGTCCTGCACGGTCCGGATGGGGAGCTCGTGGCCTTGCTGGATTTCGATCCGCTGTTCAGCGACGGCAAGGTCATCGGCTACACCACCTCGTTCAAGCGCAAGCACATCGATGCCTCGGCGCATGCCGAGATCGGCCTGACCAAATTCGCGGTCGACCGCTTTCGCGATGAAGGTGTTTCCGTCGTCACCCTAGGCCTGTCGCCGCTTGTCGAAATCGGACCTAGCGGGTTTGCCGAAAGCGATTTCTGGCGGCACGCCTTCCAGCGTGCCTATGACTCCCCCTGGGTCAATCGCACCCGCTTCAATCTGCGGGGCCAGGCGGCCTTCAAGCGCCGGTTCCATGGTGTCGAAGAGCCGACCTATCTCGCCTTTCGCAAGGGAACCTTTTTCGAAGCGCTTTCTCTGCTCCGGCTGATCAGGGCCGTCTAGCGCCTAGTGGCTGGGCGCTCGTCGTCTCCTAGCATGGTCGACCTCACACCGGTCAGGCTTGGTTGTTTAGGTGGGAAAGGAATGCCGCGGCGGGAAGCAAAAGACCGGCTGCGAACCGCCGGCCCATTCTGCGGCATCCCCCAGTCCCGCCGGGGCACTTTTGGCAGCCTGAGAACGGCTCCGCGTCAGCGCCAAGGGGTCGGATTCACGGTTGCTGCAGCGTACCGCCAGGAATAACGAGGGTACCCTGGCCTGGCCTTGAGTATCTGAAGCCTATGAAGAACAAAGCAACGATGATCAAACAAATGACGATGACCGCGACGACGCTGCCAGGATGGTGTCCGGTATCTGGCGGTTGGACCATTGCCTTCCCGTATGGCTATCGCCGCTGACCTTCTTCATCTTCCAACCGAGCATGACGACTGTCAATGGATACGGGAGTTGCGCCCGCCATCCAATCAGCCGACTGCAGCGTCGATCACGTTGCGCGCTTGCTGACCGAAGCTGATGATGGACCTAACCACAGCTTGTTCCCAAGCACGCTCCCATCGCTGCGAAGCGTTGAAGGGCGGCGATCCACCGCGGCTTGGTCAGGCCGGAAACAGGAATGCAGCAGCGGGATCGAAAAAGACCTGCCGGCTGCAGGGCCACACATCCTGCGATTGCATGGCGGCGGAGGTCGGCCTGATGTCAACCTCCTGTCCAGCGGCGATGCGCGCAACGATCCGCCGGCGCTCGCCGTAAAATGCGATGTCGACGATCTCGACATTCAGTTCCGCGCTCGCCGGGCTCCGCTCCATGCTAAAGGCTTCGGGCCGGATCATCAGCCTGGTCTTCTGGCCTTTGCCGAACGTGCCGTTGGCCCTGACTCCGGATATGACCGAACCGTCTGTCATGCGGATCGTTGTCGTGCCGTTGGTGGTGCCGAGATGTTCGGCGGCGAGGAAATTCGAATTGCCGATGAAGCCGGCGACGAAATCGGTCGCCGGCCTGAGATAGAGATCCTCGCCGGTGCCGGTCTGCTCGATGCGGCCATCCTTGAACAGGGCGATTCGGTCCGACAGATGCAGCGCCTCTTCCTGATCGTGGGTGACGTAGAGAATGGTGACGCCGGTCTGGCGATGGATGCGGCGGATTTCGCCCTGGATTTCCTCGCGCAGCTTCTTGTCGAGCGCCGACAATGGCTCGTCCATCAAAAGGATCGGAGGATCGTAGGCCAGCGCCCGGGCCAGCGCGACGCGCTGCTGCTGGCCGCCCGACAGCGCACCGGGTAAGCGTCCGGCAAAGCTTTCGAGCCGCACCAGGGCCAGCATGTCGGCGACCTTTTTCGTCACCTCGGCGTCCGGCCGGCGGCGAACCCGCAGCGGAAAAGCGACGTTTTCGGCCACCGTCAGATGCGGAAACAGCGTGTAGCGCTGGAAGACCATGCCAATGTTGCGCTTATGCGGGGGCACCGCAAGCAGCGACTTTCCTTCCAGCAAGACATCGCCGGAAGTCGGGTCCTGAAAGCCGGCGATCGCGTAGAGCGTCGTCGATTTTCCCGAACCGGAGGGCCCGAGGAAGGTCAGGAACTCGCCCCTGGGAATGTCCAGCGTGACGTCGTGCACGGCGACGATCGCCCCGAACGCCTTGCGCAGATTGCGGATGGAGAGGAAAGGGTGGGTCATGTCCGGAACTTTCGCTGCAGCAGCGCCGTCATCACCATCAGGGCAAGCGTCAGCCCGACCAGCAGGCTGGAGGCAGCGGCGATCACCGGACTGAGATCCGACCGCAGACTGCCCCAGATCTTGACGGGCAAGGTTTGCAAGCTGGGGCTGGCCATGAAGATCGCCACCACGACTTCGTCCCACGAGGCGAGGAAGGAAAAGATCGCGGCGGAGAAGATGCCGATCCGGATCGACGGCAAGGTGATCCTGAGCCTGGCCTCGAGCGGGCTTGCCCCGCAGACGATTGCCGCGTCCTCTATCGACTTGTCGAACCCTTCGAGCGCGGTCGCGATCGGAATGATGGCGAAGGGCAGCGCCAGCACGGTGTGGGCGATGACGAAGCCGATGGTGGTGCCGCCGAGGCCAAGGCGAAGGAAGAAGGCGTAGATGGCGATGGCGAAGACAACGACGGGCAGAACCATCGGCGTCAGCAGCAGGCCGCGCAGGATCTCACGTCCGGCAAACCTTCCGCGAACCAGGGCAAAGGAGGCGAGCAGGCCGATCGCTACTGCCAGGATCGCCGTCATGGTGGCGATCCGAGCGCTGGTCAGCGCGGCGTCGAGCCAGGCCGGATCGGCAAAAAGCTCCTGGTACCATTTGAGCGTCCAGCCGGGCGGCGGAAAAGCCAGCCAGCGCGACGAGCCGAAGGAGAGCAGAACAATGAAGACCACCGGCAACAGAAGAAAGCCAGCGACCAGCGCGGTGAAGCCGAGCAGGGCAACCCGTAGCCAACCCATGCGGTCATAGTCGAGCAGCATCTCAGATGCCTCCGCTCGTGCGCCTGGCACCGACAAGGCGCAGTTGCAGTGCGTAGAGAACCATGGTGACGACAAGCAGGATGAAGGCAGCGGCGCTGCCGAGCCCCCAGTTGAGCAGCGACTGGACCATCTGCGCGATCATTTCGGCAAGCATCATGTTCGACGTGCCGCCGAGCAGTGCCGGCGTTACGAAGTAGCCGAGCGACATGACGAAGACCATCAGGCCGCCGGCGGCGACGCCGGGCCGCGACAGCGGCACGAGGATGCGGCGGAACGCCTGGAAAGGGCTTGCGCCGCACAGCGACGCCGCACGCAGCGTCATCGGATCGATCGCCCGTAACGTGCCGACCAGCGGCAGGATCATGAAGGGCAGCATGATATAGACCATGCCGATAGTGACGCCGGTGAGATTGTTGATGAGCGGCAGCGGGTGGTCGATGACGCCGATGATCATCAGCGTCCGGTTGATCACGCCGGTACGCTGCAGGAGCACCATCCAGGCATAGGTGCGGGTGAGCAGGTTCGTCCACATCGACAGAATGATGATGCCGAAGATGATCGAGGCCAGTCCCGAAGGCATGATCGCCAGCATCCAGGCGACCGGAAAGGCGACAAGGACCGTGACGATGGTGACCAACGCCGCGACCAGGAATGTGTTGAAGAACACCCGCGCATAGGTGCCGTCACCAAGCAGGGCAGCATAGTTCTGCAAGCCTGGCTCGGGCTCCGTGACACTGCGCAAAAGCAGCGCCAGCACGGGGACGATGAAGAACAGCATAATCAGAATCAGGGCCGGCAGCAGGCCATTGAGACCTGCCGGCACCCGCACCGTTCCAAAGTTCCGGCGTGTTTCGACCGACATGACAGCGACCCGGCTAAGGGACGAGACGGCGCGAACCGTCTCGTCCATTGCGGTTCAAGGGCGGGCTTATTTCGCCTGCCAGGCATACCAACGCGCGGCGATGGTGTCGCGATTGGCGGCCCAGTAGTTCATGTCGAGATTGATCTGTCCGTCGACATGAGCGTCCGGCAGCGATTTCACGGCATCGGCCGGCATCTCTGCCTTGGCCTTGGTGTTGATCGGCGCATAGCCGCTGGCTTCGGCAAATTTGGCCTGGCCGGCGGGGCTGCTCGCCGCGGCGAGGAATTTCATCGCCGTATCCTTGTTCTTGGCACCCTTCGGTACCACCAGAACGTCGGCTGCGGTCAGGTTCTGGTTCCAGGAGACGCCGACATCGGCGCCATCCTTGTCCAGTGCGAAGACGCGGCCGTTCCACAGCTGGCCGAACGTTGCTTCGCCGGATGCGATCAATTGCTGCGACTCCGCCCCGCCGCCCCACCAGACGATGTCCGACTTGATGGTATCGAGTTTCTTGAAGGCGCGATCGAGATCCAGCGGATAGAGCTTGTCCGCCGGAACACCATCGGCCAGCAGCGCGATCTCGATGACACCGGGCGCCGACCATTTGTAGAAGGTCCGCTTGCCCGGGAACTTCGTCAGGTCGAACATGTCGGCCCAGCCGGCCGGTTCACCCGAAATCGCGCCCTTGTTCCAGGCGAGAACGAAGGAATAGTAGAAACTGCCGACGGCGTGATCGGTGGTGAAGCGCGGATCGAGGTCGGCCTTCGGCACGGTCTTGAAGTCGATCGGCTCGAGCAGACCGTCCTTGGCCGCCTTGATGGCGAAATCCATCTCGACGTCGACGACGTCCCAGTTGACACTGCCGCTGTCGACCATCGCCTTCAGCTTGCCGTAGTCCGTCGGGCCGTCCTGCATGACCTTGATGCCGGATGCAGCGGTGAACGGCTCGGCCCAGGATTTGGTCTGCGCTTCCTGGGTCGTCCCGCCCCAGCTGGTGAACACCATGTCCTCGGCCTTTGCGGCCGTCGTTGCCAGAACTGTCGTTGCAATAAAGCCGGCAAGGAAGCCGGTGATGATCAGTTTCATGTCGTTCTCCTCTGTTGTTTTCGTTGTTGTCTGTTCGCAATCGGTCGTTTTCGCCTTGATCGCGCATCTCCGGCCGGCGGCGGCTACCGCATGACAAAAGGATCGGGAATCGGGTCGTCGGAGGTGCGTATCCACACCGATTTCGAACGCGTGTAGTCGCGGATCGCATCGAGGCCGCCCTCGCGGCCGAGCCCGGATTGGCCGTAGCCGCCAAACGGAACCAGCGGCGAGACCGCCCGATAGGTGTTGATCCAGACCACGCCGGCATGGATGCCGCGCGCCATGCGGTGGGCTTTTGCCAGATTGGTGGTGAACACGCCGGACGCCAGGCCGAACTTCGTGTCGTTGGCGAGCGAAAGCGCTTCAGCTTCGCTGTCGAAGGCTAGCACACAGAGCACCGGGCCGAAGAGCTCTTCGCGCACGCAGGCAAGGGTCTGATCAGGCGCGTCGATAATCGTCGGCGCGTAATAGAAGCCGTCCGCCATGCCCGCGGGGCGGATGCCGCCGGTGACCAGTTGCCCGCCCGCGGCCAGGCTTTCAGCAATGATCCTCTCTATCCATTCGCGCTGGCGCGAGGTGGCGAGCGGTCCCATTTCGATCGCGGGATCCTGCGGATCGCCAATCCTGATCGCCTCGGCCTTGCGCTTGAGCCGGGCGAGGAATTCGTCCTTCACGGAGCGCTGGACCAGCAGCCGCGAGCCGGCGACGCAGCTCTGGCCGGTGGCAGCGAAGATGCCGGCAACGACCGCGTTGGCGGCGCTGTCCAGATCGGCATCGGCAAACACCACGACCGGGCTTTTGCCGCCGAGCTCGAGCGTCGTGAAGGCGAGGTTTTCCGCCGTATTCCTGACGATCTGCCGAGCGGTCGAGGGACCGCCGGTGAAGGCGACGCGGGCGACGAGCGGATGACTGGTCAGCCGGTGACCGCAATCGTGGCCGAAGCCGGTCAGGATGTTGACGGTCCCGGCGGGAAATCCCGCCTCATGGACGAGTTCGGCGAAGGCCAGCAACGGGGCAGGGCCGTCTTCCGATGCTTTCAGAACGATGGTGCAGCCGGCCGCCAGCGCCGGCCCGAGCTTGACGGCGGACAGGAAGAGCTGCGAATTCCACGGCACAATGGCGGCGACGACGCCAATTGGCTCCGGCCGGATGGTCACTTCCATGTCGGCCTTGTCGATGGGGACAAACGAACCCTCGTGCTTGTCGGCCAGCCCGCCATAATAGCGGTAATAGTCGCCGACATAGGCAATCTGGGCGCGGGTCTCGCGGATGATCTTGCCGGTATCGCGCGTCTCGAGTTCCGCCAGCCGGTCGGCATTGGCGACCACCAGATCGCCGAGCCGCACCAGAAGCTTGCCGCGTGCCGTTGCCGTCATTGCCGGCCACGTGCCGGAGCCAAGCGCCCGGTGAGCAGCTTCGACGGCGCGGTCGACGTCATCAGACGATGCAGCGGGCATCTTCGCCCATGGCGCGCCCGTCGAGGGATCGATGCTGTCGAAGGTCGCCGCCACTTCGACGAAGCTGCCGTCAATATAGTTCCTGAATTGAGTAGTGCTCATCGCAATCCAGCTTTCGGCTCGGAAAAGGCCGGCATCACCCTGTCGATGAAGAGCTGCAGCGATTTCTTCTTGCGCCGATGGGAAAGGCCGCTGTCGATCCAGATCGAATACTGATCGTAGCCGAGCGCTTCGTAGGCCTTCAGCCTGGCGATCACCTCGTCGGCTTCGCCAATGACCAGGTTCTGCTTGATCTTGTCAGGCGCATATTGCGGCATGGCCGCGATCTCGTCTTCGGTCAGCGCTTCCATTATGCCCTGGTGCACCGGCTTCTTGTTCTGGAACCAGGCGCCGAACTGGCAGTAGAACTGCGACAGATCCTGCGCGAGCCGGTCAGCCTCCGCGGCATCCTCGGCGACGAAAGTATGCATCAGCAGCATGATCGCCGGCCTTGGTACGTCGGGGTGGGCATTACACGCCGCATTGAAACGCTCCATCAGGCTGGCCACTTCGTCATCGCCCGAGGCGAGCGGCGTAACCTGGACGTTGCATTTGCTGGAAACCGCAAAGTCGTGCGAGTTCGGATCGCGTGCGGCCACCCAGATCGGCGGATAAGGCTTTTGCAGCGGCTTGGGCGACGAGGTGGTTGAAGGAAACGACCAGAACTCGCCGGCGAGTTCGAAATCACCATCCCATAGGCCGCGGATCGCCGGCACCATCTCGCGCATACGCTGGCCGGCACTCCAGGCCTCGAGGCCTGGGAAAAGTCGCTGGTATTCGTAAGCGTAGGCGCCGCGCGCAATGCCGATGTCGAGACGGCCGCCGGTGATGACGTCGGCCATCGCTGCTTCGCCGGCAAGCTTGATCGGGTGCCAGAACGGCGCGACGATGGTTCCGGTTCCGAGCCGGATGCGCCTGGTTTTGGCGGCGAGCCACGCGATGTTGATGAACGGGTTCGGCGAGATGGTGAATTCCATCCCGTGATGCTCGCCGATCCAGGCAGTCTCGAATCCTGCCTCTTCCGCCTGCAGCACCAACTCCTCCAGCTCGCCGACAAGCTCGGAATGCGGCTTTGCCAGATCCGATCGCTCCATGTGCACGAAAAGCGAAAACTTCATCGGTTTCACCCGCGGCCGGAAAGAGGAATTTGAGAAGGCGAGGGCTTGGCGAGCGGCCGGACTTCGCCTTCGACCTCGTTGCCGACATAGACGCCGAATGCATCTTCCGTACGTTCGCGCGCATAGCGGGCAAGCATCGAACGCACCGCGGGATCGGCGATCTTCAGATCGGCGATCTTCTCGATGTCGACAAGCCGCATCTGGCGATCGTCGGAATAGGATCCCTCGACCGTTCCGCGATAATAAACATGCGTGCGCCAGGGTTCGGCGGCATCGTCCCACACCGCGAACAGGAAGCCGAGCTGGGCGTCTATGGCCCTGGCGGCAAGGCGCCCATTGAGGCTGCGCGCATCGTTGGGCGTGCCCAGTCCGCGCCCCGCAGGCAATTCATAAATCCCGTCGGCCGTTTCGACGAACAGCACACGGCCCTCGTTCTCGAGAATGGCGCCGACCTCCGTATCGGGGGGCGCCGCCGCCAGCGCCTCCTGGCTAAGGCCAGGCGTGACGTAGGTGCCTCTGCAATAACCGAGGGGCTGGGCTCCGTTGTGGCTGAAGTCGCGGACGCGGCCGATGAGGATCGAGTGATCGCCAGCATCGACCAGCTGCTCCATGCCGCAATCGAACACCGCAACGGAGCCGTCGATCAGCGGATTGCCGGTCCGGCCCGGTTGCCAGCTCACGGCCGCGAACTTGTCCGCTGCTTTGGAAGCGAAGATGCCGGAATGGGCCTTCTGGTCCTCTGACAGGATGTTGATGGCGAAACCTCTCGACGTCGAAAAAGCACTGTGCCCCAGCGCCCTCTTGGCGATGCAGACAAGCACCAGCGGCGGCTCGAGTGAGACCGAGGTGAAGGAGTTGGCGGTGAAGCCGCGCGGTTCGCCTTCCACTCCGATCGTTGTGACGATGGTGACGCCGGTCAGGAAGGAGCCGAGCGCGCGCCGGAATTCGCCGCTGTCAAAGACTGCATCCGTCTCCGGCTTCACGCCAGCGTCTCCTGCCGTGTCGAGAAATTCCATGATGTGTTTGGTCACTTTTTCAGGTGAAGCCATTGCCATCATGTGCCTTTCTCCATTGAGCACGAGGCATTGGCCGTGCGGCGCAAGCCTCGCCATCGCCGCCGACATGGCCGGGGTCGAATTGCTGTCCTGCGACCCGGTCATGAACAGGGCCGGCGCGGCAAGACCGGGGAGAGCATCGGCGTGCTCAGCATCGGCATGGGCAAAGAGGCGATAGGTGCGCGCGTAGCCTTCGGGGTCGACCCTTTCAAGGGCGGTGCGCGCTGTGGTGGCCGCCCCGATAAGATTCGCCGGCAGCGGGTCGCCGAACCAGCGGGCGAGCGTAGCCGCAATGGCGGAAGGGTTGCCATGGGTGCCGAGCGCGGCCGCACGCTCGCGTACGGCCTGCGCCAAGGCCGCGGGGCGGCGGAATACCGCATTGAGACAGACGATGGAGCGAACGCGCGAAGGGGTGCGAAGGGCGATCTCCAGAGCGACCAGCGCGCCCATCGAATGGCCAACGATCGACACCGACGCCACGCCAAGATGGTCGAGAAGGCGAACCGCCTGATCGGCGAAATCCGACAGGCTGGCTTCTTCCGGCGGCAGCGGTGAAACGCCGTGGCCGAGCATGTCGATGGCGATCAGGTCATGATGGTCTTTCATCGCCGCGATCTGATCGTGCCAGATCGCGGCGTTCATGCCGACACCGTGAATGAGCAGAACCGGCGCGCCGGAGCCGGCGCGGATGAAGCCGGTGCCGTCCGGAGCCGTGTCTCGGACCCATGCGGCGGCAGCGACGTCAGCCATGCAGGTCTCCGACCTCCTTGAGGTCCTGATAGCGATCGCCGATACGATGGTGCGGGCGGCCGCCAATCGAAGCGCCAAGCGCCACCACCAGCTCGTCGGGCGCGGGCGCGTCGCCGATCTGGAAATGTACGGTCAGATAGTGGGAGCGGCGGCCTTCGTCGTTCTTGTCCATCAGCGGGATCATGATCGGGGTGTTCGGCCCTCCGCGCAGATTGGTGAAGGCGAGATAGGTCTTGGCGCCGACCGCGCGACGGTAATGGTTGCCGAAATGCAGCGTATGGATCAGCGCCGATGCATGCTCGATCTCGCCCGCCGTGCCGCAGACCGCGGCCTTGCCATAACCCTCTATCGCCTCGCCGGAGCCGGCAACGGCGATAATCTCGCGGGTCAGCAGTTCGCCGAGGACGGGAGCAATGACGCGGATCTCCGGCGACAGGTCGTCGGTGAAACCGCGGCCCGCCCAAGGGTTTGTCAGCACGGCGGCGACGCCGATCAGGCGCAACGGTTTTGGGGCTTCCTTGCCGCCCTCGATTAACGTGTTCTCGATGTAAGTGACGATCTTTCGAATGGCTGGTTTCATGAAGTCCTCGGTCGCCACGGCGCTGTGCAGCGCCGAAATCTTTACGCCATCTTATGGTATACCATACTATGGAGCACCAGAAGTCTTGTCAATCGGCTATGGAATCTGTTTTGTGGCCGGATTGGATGGGGAGAGAAAATGTCAGGCGATACGCTGCGGATCGACCGCTCTGCCAAGACGCTGAGGACGCTGGCGCTGGAGCGCATGCGTGAAGCGATCATGGGCTTCCATTTCCAGCCTGGTGAAAGGCTGGTCGAGCGGCCGCTATGCGATCAGCTCGGGGTGAGCCGTTCCGTCGTGCGCGAGGTGCTGCGGCAGCTGGAGGCGGAAGGCCTGGTGCAGATGATACCGGGCCACGGACCCGCCGTGGCCAAGCCGGATCTCGGCCGCACCGACGAAATCTATGAATTGCGGGCGCTGCTCGAGGGTATCGCGGCGCGGGCTTGCGCCTTAACGGCCACGGACGCGCAGATCGCTTTGCTCGATGCCGCCTTGACGAACCTGCTTGAGGCGTGGGCGTCCGGTGCGCCTGTCGAGGTGATGCGGGCAACGACCAAGTTCTACGAAACGCTGTTCGAGGCGGCGGACAAGCGCATTGCCTGGGAAATCGTGACGGGGCTGAATGTCCGCATCAACCAGCTCCGCTCAATGACGATCGCGTCGGAGAACCGCCGCGAGCCGGCGATCGCCGAAATGACCGAAATCATGGATGCAATCCGGTCGCGCAGGCCGGACGAGGCGGAGGAGGCGGCGCGGCGGCATGTCGAATCCGCGTGGCAGATCGCCCGCAACACGCTTCGCCTTGGCTGACTGGTATGCCGCCGGCGGTCCATCGTTCCACGGCAAGGCATCTAACTGGTGCGTACAGTGACATGTGTAACATGCCAATTTGCTTTCAGTTGCGGCGGCAAAATCGTATATCGGGTTAGCTGGGTGTGCATCTCTTGCCAAATTGCTCTGTCATTCGAACGGAGTATCGGACGGACTGAGACAGAAAAAATAGTAAAATGAATATGTTACGCCACAAAGTTGCCGTGGCGCCGATGATGGATTGGACGGACCGGCACTGCCGGTTCTTCCATCGCCAGCTGACGCGCGAGGCGCTGCTCTACACCGAGATGGTGGTGGCCGATGCGGTCATCCACGGCGCACGCGAGCGGCTGCTCGGCTTCGACGACAGCGAACGTCCGGTGGCGCTGCAACTCGGCGGCGCCGATCCGGGAAAGCTGGCCGAGGCGGCGCGCATCGGCGAAGCCTTCGGCTATAATGAAATCAACCTCAATATCGGCTGCCCGTCCGACCGCGTCCAGTCGGGCACCTTCGGCGCCTGCCTGATGAAGACGCCCGTGCTCGTCGCGGATTGCGTCGCGGCAATGAAGGCGGCGGTGAAAATACCGGTTACCGTCAAGTGCCGCATCGGCGTCGATGAGCAGGATCCGGAACCGGCACTCGATGCGTTGGCCGATGGTGTTTTCGCGGCCTGCGCCGACGCGCTGTGGGTGCACGCCCGCAAGGCCTGGCTGGAAGGACTGAGCCCAAAGGAAAATCGTGACATCCCACCGCTCGACTATGGCCGCGTCTATCGGCTGAAAGCCAGAAAACAAAACAAATTCATCGGCATCAATGGCGGCATTCAATCTCTCGCAGAGGCGCTGACGCACCTCGACCATGTCGATGGCGCCATGCTCGGCCGCGCCGCCTATCACACGCCAGGGATACTGACCGGCATCGATGCCGCGTTTTACGGCAGCACAGCTGAGTCGTTCGATTTTGCCGCACTGATCGATGCCATGGCGGATTACGCGTCACGCCATATCGAGCAGGGCGGACGCCTCGGGCATGTCACCCGGCACATGGTCGGGCTGTTTCACGGCCTGCCCGGTGCACGCCGCTACCGGCAGATCCTCTCCACCAAGGCGACACGGCCGGGTGCCAGAGCGGAGGTGCTGAAGTCAGCCTTCGCAGAGGTCGATTTCGGCCGGACCGCAGAGGCGGCCTGAGGAAAAACTTAATCCCGCAAAATCATGCGATCGCCACGGACGTCGAAGCCCGATAGCGAGCCGATGAAATTCATGCCGAGAAGGCTCTGGCCGAGCGTGCCTGGTGCGGCGATCATGATGGGCATGTCCTTGCGCACGATGCCGCCGATCGACAGTTCGTCGGTTCGCACCGCCGCCGCGCGTGTCATGCCGTTGGCGGTAGAGATCGGTATGGTGAAGCGGAGAGCCGCCGAATTGAACCCGACCGCCAGAGCGTCCTCGGCGGTCAGCACGGTGCTGGTCGCGCCGGTATCGACAACCGTCAGGATCGGCGTGCCGTTGATCGTGACGCGCGCTTCGAAATGGCCGCTGCCGGCCTTGTCCAGGGTGACGGTGGCATGGCCTTCTTCCACGCCCAGCGCCAGCGGACTGCCGGGAACAAGGCCGGCGGTGACGCGGCTGGCGAAATCCTGCAACTCATAGCGGTACTGATAGCCGGCGATCAGCGCCAGCACGATGGCACCCCAGGCGCCGAGGCTGCGGGCCATGGTGCCCAACGGCCTGCCCGATCTGAGCAGGCCGGCGCCGACGAGTGCCGCTAAGGCGCCAAGCCAGATCAACTGGCTGAAATCGTAATTCTCAATGCCGAACGTACTGCCGGCGGAATCGTTGAGCATGAGCAGGAGCACACCCGCCCCGATCGCGACGATCAGAATCCACAACAGTCGGTTCATCTCTGCGGCCGGTTCACGAGAGGGCGTCGCGTTCGCGTGCCATGCGGCTGCGACGGGTTTCCCGGCGGGGGCGTCGCTCGACCGTTTCCAGCCTTGCCGGCAGCTCGGCCATGACGCTGCGGCGGGTTTGCGGGGTCATGTCGATCCAGGCGGCGATTTCCTCGCGCGTGCGCCCGCAACCGAAACAGAAGCCGGTTTTCATATCGATCGAGCAGACCAGGATGCACGGGGATTCAATGGCCGTCATAAGGATTTCCTTGGCTAGCCTCCACATGGTGCAACGACAAAGTCAATGCAAGCCCTCCGGGAAGCGCCGCCAACGAATGCTTTCGCGTCAATACCGCCAAGTTGTACCAGGCCTGGAGGTTGTGCCGGCTTGAGGTTGTGCCGGCTGGCCAAGGCGGCTATGCCGCTCACCAATTCACACGGACGATTGCCATCGACATGACCAGCGCGCTGCCTTTCGACGATTTTCGCGACCTTCTGGTGAGCCTGCCGCCGGCAGATATGGCGGCCAAGGCCCGCGTGCGCCAGTTGTTTGCCAAGGCAGACAAGCCCAAAGGCTCGCTTGGCCGCATCGAGGACATCGCCGCCTGGCTTGCCGGGTGGAGCGGCCGCGCGCCGCCGGCGGTGACGCGGCCATTGGTGGCGATCTTTGCCGGCAATCATGGCGTCACCCGCCACGGCATTTCGCCGCGCCCCGCCGCCGCCACGGCAAATGCAGTCGAGCTCTGCGCCGCCGGCGGTGCAGCAATCAACCAGATCTGCATCGCCAACGATCTCGGCTTGAAGGTGTTCGATCTGGCTCTGCACATTCCGACAGCCGACATTACCGAGGATGCGGCACTGGACCAGCGCGGTTGTGCCGCTACCATGGCCTTCGGCATGGAAGCGATTGCCGGCGGCACCGACCTGCTTTGCCTTGGCGACCTCGGCGTCGGCAATTCGACTGTCGCCGCGGCCCTTTGCACGGCACTGTTCGGCGGCACCAGCGCCGACTGGGTCGGCCCTGGATCAGGGGCGGACGCGGCGATGCAGAAGCGCAAGGCGGAGGTGGTCGATGCCGCGGTCGCGTTGCACGGCGCGAGCCTCAAGGACCCGCTGGAAGCGCTGCGCCGGGTCGGCGGGCGGGAATTCGCCGCGATCTGCGGCGCCATTCTGGCGGCGCGGATGCAGAAGATCCCGGTGCTGCTCGATGGGTTTGCGGTGACTGCCGCCGCTGGTGTCCTACATACCGCCAACCCCGCGGCGCTCGATCATTGTCTCCTCGCAAGCCTGTCGCCGGAGTCTGGCCATGCCAAGGCCGCCGAGCGCCTCGGCCTTCGCCCGCTGCTCGATCTGGGCGTCAGTCAAGGCGAGGGGGTAGGGGCGGCGCTTGCCGCTGGGCTGGTCAAGGCCGCCGCGCTGACCAGCGCCGGCATGGCAGCCGCGGTCCGCGGTTAAGCATTCAGCGCCGGCGCGAGGCAACCGCCTTGGTCGGCAGCGCCGGCAGTTCCTCCATCACCCGGCTCAGCGGGAAGATGGCGATCGCCTCGGTGCCTTCGCGTAGCCTGGAATGGAGCTGGAATTCGCCACCATGCATGGCCAGCAAGCCTTGCACGATCGGCAGGCCAAGCCCGGTGCCCTGTTCGGCGCTCTTGATGGCGATCGAGCCCTGGCCGAAGGCCGAAAGCACGATCGGAATCTCGTCTTCCGGTATGCCCGGCCCATTGTCCTTGACGGAGAGATATTGCCCGCCGCCCGCCGTCCAGCCGACGCGCACGCGGATTTCGCCGCCGGTGGCGGTGAACTTGATGGCATTGGACAACAGATTGAGCGCAATCTGCCGCACCGCGCGTTCGTCGGCGAACAAGCGCGGCAAGGCGTTTTCGAAATCCTGGACGATGCGGATGTCCTTGTTGCGCGCCTTCAGCTCCATCATGTGGCAGCAATCCTCGACGACGGAGAGCAGCATCATCGGCTCCTCGTTGAGCTGGTAGCGGCCCGCTTCGATGCGCGACAAATCGAGAATTTCGTTGATCAGGTCGAGCAGATGCTGTCCGGAGTCGTGCACGTCACGGGCATAGTCGCGATAGGTCGGGTTGCTCATCGGGCCGAGCACCTCGTTGGCCATCACTTCGGAAAAGCCGAGAATGGCATTGAGCGGTGTGCGCAGTTCGTGGCTCATCGAGGCCAGGAAACGCGATTTCGCCAGATTGGCGTCTTCCGCCCGCCGCCGTGCCTCGTCCGACATCGATTTCGCCGTCTCCAGTTCGGCGATCAGCGCATCCTTCTCGGAGCGGAACGACAGCAGCATCAGCGAGGAACGGTTGAGCTGGCGCGCTACATAGGCGAAGAAAGGCAACGAGGCGATCAGCAAGCCTGCCATGATCACTTCGACCGGCATCCATAATTTCGCACTGGCATAAGCATAGATGGCGACCGGGAGCGCGAAGGTCGCCAACAGCGCACCGCGCAGGGACGAGGCCAGGATCGCGGTTGCCGACATGGCGAGCAGCAGCACCACCGCCTTGGCGACCTGGAACTGATCCATTTGGCAAGTTTCGCAGCCGAGCCATGCGAACCAGGCCCAGCCAAGCCCGCACAGAAAATGGCCGATCAGGAAATCCCTATGCGTTTCCAGCGGGTTGAGCTCGGACGCTTGAGTGACGCGTCTGGCCATGAATGCAACGATGGTATAGCAGATGAATGTGAACAGCGCCCAGACGCCGATCTCCTTGCCGATGCCCGCGAACAAGCCTGCCGCGGCCGTTGCCAGGACGAGCAGCGGAATGACGATCACGCCGCCGGTCATCGAAAGCGCGTGGAGCTTCAACAGCTCGCGGTCGAAGTCGGGATTTCCGGCTTGCTGCGAAAGACGGTCGCGCGTCTTGCGCACCGCGCGCGCGACATCGCTGTTGCGATGGCGTTTCCTGCGGTCCACAATAAACTTGTCTGCCATGGTCGAGCGTTGCAGGGGCATGAAGTCTTCAATTTACGCGGGCAGCAATTTCAAATCGTTAAGCTACGTTCGAATGATTAACCAACGGTTTGCCATATGAGCCGTTCGTGGTCGCGATGGTCGCGCCAGCGATACTATGCGCCACGTCCGCGAAGCCTGTGGCGCCGACTAATGGACTATGGGCTGACACTCATCGTGCTCGGCCTGGCGATCCTCCTGGCGGCGCGCCTCGACCGGATCGAGACGCGCAAGACGGAAGGCGCGGCCACCGTCAATGACGGCGATAGCATCACGCTCGGCAGCGAGCGCATCCGCATGCGTGGCATCGACGCGCCGGAATATTCGCAGATCTGCCGCAAGGACGGTGCCGACTATCCTTGCGGCAAGCTCGCGCGGCAGTCCCTGGTGCGGTTGATCGCCGGCAAAGCCGTCTCCTGCCGCGGCTGGCAGCGCGACCGCTACGGCAGGCTGCTCGGCGACTGCAAGGCCGGCGGCAAGGATCTCAACCGTGCGCAGGTCGAGGCCGGCTGGGTGGTCGCCTTTGGCGATTTCGAGACCGAGGAAGCTGCTGCGCGCGCGGGCAAAGCCGGCATCTGGGCCGGAACTTTCGACGAGCCGAAGGATTGGCGCGAGAGCCACGGCCACGAGCTGGTCGAAAGAAAGCACAGCACCTTGGCGTCGATCGGCGATGCCTTGCGCGAAATTTTTCGCTTCTGGTGAGCTGTGCCTATAGTTCATCGAGACGGACGAGGAGGATAGAGATGAAGCTGTTCGACGGCGGGCGCGCGCCCAATCCACGTCGGGTTCGGATTTTTTTGGCCGAAAAGGGACTTCAGGTTCCGCTGGTGCCCGTCGACATGGGCGCGCTGGAGCACAAAGAGCAGCCGGTCAGCTCGCGCAATCCGCTGAAGCGTCTGCCGGTGCTCGAGCTCGATGATGGCACAGTCATCACCGAATCCGTCGCAATCTGTCGTTACTTCGAGGAACTGCACCCCGAGCCGGCTTTGTTCGGGCATGGGGCGCTCGGCAAGGCAATCGTCGAGATGTGGCAAAGACGTGTGGAGTTCAATCTGTTCGGCTGCGTCGCCGCGGCGTTCCGGCATATCCACCCCGCAATGAGGGAATGGGAGATCCCGCAAATCCCCGAATGGGGCGAGGTCAACAAGCCGAAGGCGATCGAATTCCTGAGATTTCTGGACACTGAGCTCGCCAGCAGGGAATTCGTCGCCGGCGATGCCTATTCGATCGCCGACATCACCGGGCTGGTCGCCATCGACTTCATGAAGCCGGCTCGCATCAAGGTACCCGAAGAGTGCACCAACGTGCTGCGCTGGTATCGAGAAATCTCCAGCCGGCCGAGTGCCGCCGCCTGACAATGAGTTCCGAATGACCGAAGAGTTGGAAGCCCTGGCGGCGAGGGTACGCGCCTGCCGCATCTGCGTCGATAAGCCGGCCGCCAGGCCGCTGCCGCACCAACCGCGGCCCGTGCTCAGGCCATCTTCGAGTGCGCGTATCCTGATCGCCAGCCAGGCGCCGGGTACCAAGGTTCACATCATAGGCATGCCGTTCACCGACGCCTCCGGCGACCGGCTGCGAAGCTGGCTGGGCGTCGGCAGCGAGGAATTTTACGACACGGACAAATTCGCCATCGTGCCGATGGGCTTTTGCTTTCCCGGTCAGGACGCCAGGGGCGCCGACCTGCCGCCGCGCCGCGAATGTGCGCCGGCCTGGCGCACATCGCTGATGGCGCTGATGCCGCAAGTCGATATGGTGCTGACGATCGGCATCTACGCGCAAAGCTGGCATATGGGCGCGGCGCGCCGTCCCTCGCTGACGGAAACGGTCATGGATTGGCGTGCCATCTGGGCGGCGGCGACCGACCCGAAAGTCCTGCCGCTGCCGCACCCGTCCTGGCGCAACACCGGCTGGCTGAAGCGCAATCCATGGTTTGAAATGGATTTGCTGCCCTTTCTGAGATCGGAAATCCGCTATCGCCTCGGCTAGGCATTCAGCAAGAAATCACTCGCTTTCGCGCTATCCAACAGAATTTCTTTCTTGTAAAAGGCCATGATAAGAGGGATTATGGTAATCCATTCCTCGAAGCGCGCCGCGCATGAGGGGACGCGCGTTAAATTCTTGTTTTTATGCATGTCGTTGTGCCAAGGCCGCTGCGCACTTGGACGACTTGCATCAGGGGAGCACCCAATGGACCGCCTTGATAGAAAAATTCTCCGCCTGCTGCAGGAGGATGCGACGCTTGCAGTCGCCGACGTCGCCAAGAAGGTGGGCCTGTCGACGACGCCGTGCTGGCGGCGCATCCAGAAGCTCGAGGAAGAGGGCGTCATCAAGCGGCGCGTCGCCATCCTCGATCATGAAAAGGTCAATGTGCGGGTCACGGTGTTCGTCTCGATCCGCACCAATTCGCACAGCCATGAATGGCTGCGGCGCTTTTCGGAGGTCATCCAGGAATTCCCAGAAGTGGTCGAATTCTATCGCATGAGCGGCGACGTCGACTATCTCTTGCGCGTCGTGGTGCCCGATATCGCCGCCTACGACGCCTTCTACAAGCGGCTGATCGCCAAGATCGAGATCCGCGACGTGTCGTCTTCCTTCGCCATGGAGCAGATCAAATATACGACCGAGATGCCGCTGGATTACATGATGCTCGACAAGGAGTCCGGCGCCAACGCCGCCTGAGGTTCTTCTGTTTAGTTCTTCTTTTTGTTAAGGAAAGTCCAGGGCGAGTTGACCGGCAGCGTGATCGTGTCCGGCACGGTGTCGACGTTAATCACCTCGGCCTTGCGCACGGTGTAGCCCGACTGGATGACACTGACGCCGTCGAGGATGAAAAGCTGGCTCTTCTCCATGCCCGGCTGCAATGCGCCGGTCACCGAAACCGGCTGGTAGGCCTCGGACATCCTGTAAGGGTGTGCAGGCGTGACGAGGACGATCTGGTTGGGCGGCGGCGTCGGCATGTGGCTGCAGGCTCCCGTCCACGGCACCAGCAGGAACTGGTAGACGAGATCGCCGTCGCGATCGACTGGCAGCGCATAGCCCGCGAGTTGCACGGTCTTGTCCTGCAAGTCGAGTGAGAGCGTCTCGCCACGATCCGGCATTTTGGCCGCGATCATCGGCAGTCCGACGCTTTCGGCGGCTGCCTGGGTAGCCGGGCGCAGATCCTTCCAGAAAATGTGCATGGTTCCGGCGGAAGCGCTTGCCGCGATCGCGGACGCCAACAAGGCAGTTGCTATGATCGTGCCTGATTTAAAACGGTTGCTCATCGCTGCTCCGCCGTTGAGCCTTGATCTGCGAACATCAAGTAAAGCTGCCGCTGCCTCACAGGTCAACGCTCAAGCCGCATCACATGCCGGCGCGAGCCGGTCATGCCGATCTCGCGAAAGCCGCGGGCGACGAACATGTCGCGAAAACCCATGAAGCTGTAGCTCGGCGAAGCCTGGTCGACGGGATAGGCTTCGATCGTCCTGGCGCCTTTGGCAAAGGCGTGATCGATGGCCGCGTCGAGCAATGCGCTTGCCAGCCCGCCGCCGCGCAACGCTCTCGGCACAAAGAAGCAGACGATCGACCAGATGCCCATCTCGCTATCGTCCTGCTGCCGTGACAGCTTGCGGTAGGTCTCCCGCGGCGCGATCGAGCACCAGCCGACGGTCCGGCCATCGATCTGGGCGACAATGCCGACTGGCGTGCCGGCGTCGATCAGCGTCATCATCGCGCGTTTCTTCTCGTCGTTCTCGACGTGCTCGCGGCGGTCGAGATTGCGCCAAGCCATACACCAGCAGTATTTCGGCCGGCCGGGTTGCTCGAACAGGTTTTCGAAATCGGCGCGCGTCGATTGCGTCACCTCCGTGAAGCGCACTTCGCTCAGGTCAAGCTTTTCTGGCGGCGAGCCGCTCGAGCGTCTTGGCATCGGAAAGTTCCTTCACGGCGTCCTTGCCGATCCAGCGTGCGGTCCTGTCTGTCGAGGCCGCCAGTTTTAGCGCCACGGCAAGGGCAGGGCCGTGCAAATTCATCGATCGCTTGCCGATCGAACGAAGCGCCCAGTTCACGGCCTTCTTCACAAAATTGCGGCCGTCGGTCGCATGCGCTTCGATGATCGGCAGGAATTCGAGGAAGGTCGTCTCGGGTTCCTTCTTCCGGTGGACCACCGACCAGGCCATCATCGCAAAAGCCGTGCGTCGAACGAATTCCCGTTCGTCGACCGCGAATTCGGCGATCAATTCCTTCCAGCAATCCGTATCGACAAAGAGATCGGAGACCCCGTCGACGATATCCCACGAGTCGAAAGTCGCCGCCCATCGTCTTGCATCCGCGGCGGAGAACCGCTCCGGATCGGCTGTCACGGAAGCGATGAACTGCGCCTCCATGATGCCTGTCTGCCAAAGCTCGAAGGCACGCTCATGGTTGCGCTTGATTTTCTTGGCAATCTGCCGCTGCACGCCATGCGAGATACCGAGCGCACGTTCGATCTTGATGCCGTAGCGCAGCATGCCAAGTCGATTTTCCTCTGAGGCGATCGAGCGCAGATGAGCGACGATTTCATCGGCGCTGGATTGAGGCGAAAGCTCGGCCACGGTGAAATCCTATTTCTCCAGCCGCGCCAGCAGCGAGGACGTGTCCCAGCGCTTGCCGCCCATCGCCTGCACGTCCTTGTAGAACTGGTCGACAAGTGCCGTCACCGGCAGTTTGGCGCCGTTGCGGTCGGCCTCGGCGAGGCAGATGCCAAGATCCTTGCGCATCCAGTCGACGGCGAAGCCGAAATCATATTTGCCGGCATTCATCGTCTTGTGGCGGTTCTCCATCTGCCAGGAACCGGCGGCGCCCTTGGAGATAACCTCGATTACCTTTTCGATGTCGAGCCCGGCCTGCTTGCCGAAGTGGATACCTTCGGCCAGTCCCTGAACGAGGCCGGCGATGCAGATCTGGTTGATCATCTTGGTGAGCTGGCCAGCCCCTGCCGGTCCGATCAACCCGACCATGCGGGCATAAGCATCTATGACTGGCTTGGCCCTGTCGAAGGCGTCAGGCTCGCCGCCGACCATCACGGTCAGCATGCCGTTCTCGGCGCCTGCCTGACCGCCGGAGACCGGGGCGTCGAGGAACGAAAACCCGAGCGCTTGCGCGTGCTGTGCCAGTTCGCGCGCGACCTCGGCCGATGCCGTTGTGTTGTCGATGAAGATGGCGCCTTTCTTCATGGAATTGAAGGCGCCTTCGGCACCGGTCGTCACCGAGCGCAGATCGTCGTCATTGCCGACGCAGGAAAAGACGAAATCCTTGCCCGCGGCCGCCTCTGCTGGTGTCGCGGCGAAGCTGCCGCCATGCTGGGCGACCCACTGCTCGGCCTTGGCCCTGGTGCGGTTGTAGACGGTGACGTCGTGACCGCCCTTGTTCTTGAGATGTCCGGCCATCGAATAGCCCATGACGCCAAGACCAAGAAATGCCACCGAAGCCATGTTTTCGAATCCCTTAGAAGCCTGCTTTGCGGTCTTCTTACCGGATCAGGCAAGGCGATGGGAGTCAGCGGTGTAGATGGATGGTGATGCGCCGTTCGATCCACTCGACGCCGTGGCGCAATGTTTCCACGATGATCAGATAGATGATCGCCGCCCAGATATACGACTGAAAGTCGAAGGTGCGCGCATAGGTGAGCCGGGTGATGCCCATCAAATCGTAGACCGTGATGATGGCTACGATTGCCGAGCCCTTGATCATCAGGATGATCTCGTTGCCATACGGGCGCAACGCGACGATCAGCGCCTGCGGCAGGATGATCTTCCACATCGTCTGCAGTTTGTGCAGGCCGAGCGAGGCGGCACCTTCCCACTGGCCCCTCGGCACGCTCTCGATTGCGCCACGCAAAATCTCGGCCTGGTACGCGGCCGTATTCAGCGAAAAGGCGAAGATCGCGCAGTTGAACGCTTCGCGGAAGAAGCCCCACAGTCCGACCATCTCGAGCTCCGGCCGGAAGGAGCCGACCCCATAGTAGACCAGGAAGGTCTGCGCCAACAGCGGCGTGCCGCGAAAGAAATAGACATAGGCATAGGCGAACCCCGAAAGGATCGGGTTCTTCGACATGCGTGCATAGGCGATCGGCACCGACAGGATCGCGCCAAGCACAATCGAGATGGCAACCAGCAACAGGGTGATGCCGAGGCCGGATATGTAGCCGGGTGCATATTTCTGGAAGAACTCCGGGTTCCACGCAGCGACCAGGTAGACGACCATGCCAATGCCGAGAGCGATCCACAGGCCGACCAGGACATGGCCGAGGATGCGTTGGCGCGACCAGCCGCGTGCGGGCGGCGGCGGCCGGTCGACCTTCAGCGTGTCGGTGGCAAGGCTCATCTCTTGACCTCGCTGCCGCCGACCGCTCGTTCGATCGCCTTGATGCCGAAGGAGGAGACGATCGCCAGCAGGAGATAGATGAGGCCGGCAAAACCGTAAAACAGGAAGGCATGCTTGGTGACGCGCGCGGCAACCCCGCTCTGCCGGAGGATCTCGTTGAGGCCGACGGCCGAGACGAGCGCGGTGTCCTTGAGCAGGATAAGCCAGAGATTGGCAAGTCCGGGCAACGCGATGCGGATCAACTGCGGCAGCACGATCAGCCGCATCGTCTGGCCGCTGGACAGGCCAACCGAATAGCCTCCCTCATATTGCCCTTTTGGAATGGCGCGGAAGGCGGATAAAAACACCTCGCTGGAATAAGAGGAAAAAATGAAGCAGAGCGCGATCATGCCGGCGACGAAGCTGTTGACGTCGGCGGAGGTGCCGGTGCTCACCAGCCGGACAATGTACTGCAGGATCAATGGGATGCCGAAGAAGATCAGAAACAGGGTGAGCAGCTCGGGTATTCCGCGAAAAATCGTGGTGTAGATGTTCCCGGCCAGTCTCAGCGACGGCTCTTCCGACTGTTTGGCCAGCGCCACGAAAAAGCCGAGCGTCAGCCCGAAGGGCAGAGTGGCCAGCGCAAGACATACTGTGACAAACACACCCGCGGCGATGTCGTCGAGCCAGCCTTCGGGTCCCCAACTGAGAAGCGTCAGTGCGCTCTGCATCCGCCTGCCTGTTCTCCTTAAGGCTCTTTGAGACCCGTGCCGCGTCACCCCTCGTGCGCGGCATCCTTATAAGAACGGCGGGAATCTCCCGCCGTTCACGTCCTCCTATGTCGGTCGATCAGGACTCGCCGCCATAAACGTCATATTTGAAGTATTTGTCGTTGATTTCCTTGTACTTTCCGTTTGCTCGGATGGCGTCGATCGCCGCATTGAACTGGTTGACCAGATCGGTCTCGCCCTTGCGCACGGCAATGCCGGCGCCCGGACCGTGGATTTCGATAACCGGCTTGATTGTGCCGACCAGCTTGCAGCAGGCGCCGTCCGGCGAATCCAGCCATTGCTGCAGCACGACGATGTCGTCATTGGCGGCATCGAGCCGGCCATTGGCCAGATCGAGCTGGTATTCCTGTGCGGTCGGGTACGGCTTGACGGTGCTGTCGGTATAAGTCTTGGTCGAATAGTTGAAATGCGTGGTGGACGCCTGCACGCCGATCGTCTTGCCGGCCAAATCTTCCTTGGTGACACCCTTGATGTCGGTGTCCTTGGGGGCGGCGATCGCCGGCGGCGTATTGTAATATTTGTGGGTGAAGTCGACCTTCTCGGCGCGTTCCGGCGTGATCGACATCGACGCGACGATGGCGTCGAACTTGCCTGCCTGAAGGGCGGGAATGATGCCGTCCCAGTCCTGCGCGACAAAGGTGCACTTCACCTTCATCTCGTCGCAGAGCGCCTTGGCAATGTCGATGTCGAAGCCTACGAGCTGGCCGTCGGCTGTCAGATTGTTGAATGGGGGATAGGCTCCCTCGGTGCCGATCCTCAAGGTCTTTTCCTGAGCCTGGGCAACGCCAAGCGTCAGCAGCGCAGCCGAAGCGGCAAGCGCGATACGCAGTGCAATACGCATAATGGTCCTCTCTGTTGGTCCCGGCCGTCGTTCCCGAACGGCTCTGTGGGCGGTGCTTTTGACCGCCCGCTGATGCGATACTCCCATTCTTTCCCAAGAAAAAGCAACTGCAAAACCGTCGCTTGAGGGAAGGTCATGTTCAGAAAGCGATGACGCTGGGTCAGACGCCTAAATTGGAAAGCAAGTGGGCGGAAACTGTCTTCTGCCGCATTTTCAGCGCGACAGGCTTGTGGCGCGCTCGATGAAGTCAGCTATCGAATTCGTGTCGTCGAGATCGAAGGCCGGCAGGTCTTCGCCGACAATGGGGAAGTCGGAGGCGATGGCGACAATGTGTGGATCGCCTGCCGAGAGCGGTGTCCGGTCCTTGGCCTCGAGCCGTCGCGTCTCGATTTTCTTGTGCGCTTCGCGCTTGTAACCCTCGACCAACACGATGTCGCACGGTGCCAGCCGTGACAGGATCGCGTCCAGCGTCGGCTCGTCCTCGCTGCGCAATTCGTGCATCAGCGCCCAGCGCCTGCCCGACACGACCGCGACCTCCATCGCTCCCGCCTGCCGGTGGCGAAAGCTGTCCGCCCCTGGTTTGTCGATGTCGAAATCATGATGGGCGTGTTTTATCGTCGACACTTTCCAGCCGCGCCGGACGAGCTCGGCCACCAGCTTTTCGGTCAATGTCGTCTTGCCGGAGTTCTTCCAGCCGGTGATGCCGAAGATACGTCTTTTCATGGTTCGATGCTCCGCAACAGATGCGCGGCCTGGGCAAGGTCGTCGGGAGTGTTGATGTTGAAGAACGGATCGACCTCGGCCCCGCCCGATTTCAGGATGGGAAATTCCACCTCGACAAAACCGTGCCGGTCGATGAACGCCGCAACGCGCCGGTTGTCTTCCTCGACGAGAAATTGTCGCAAGGCCTGATCTAACCCTAGCGGCCAGAGTGCAAAGGTCGGATGCCGTTTGCCGCCGGAACAAGCAACGGCGATCGAGCCAGAGCGCGCATAGGCTGCCGCGAGCAGCCGCTCGACCATGTCCCTGGGCAGGAAAGGCGTATCGCCGGCAGCCGTGACCAGCGCCTGGCAGGTCGTGTCGGAAGCCCATTCGAGGCCGGTCAGGATCCCGGCAAGCGGCCCGGCATAACCTTTGACAGTGTCGGCAAGCACCGGAAGCCCCGTCGCGGCAAACCGTGCCGGATCGCCATTGGCGTTTAGCGCAAGCGGTCCAACCTGCGGGCCAAGGCGCGAAACGACACGGTCGAGCAGGGTGCCGTCGCCAAGCGCAAGCAGCGTCTTGTCGCCGCCGCCCATCCGGCTCGACCTGCCGCCGGCCAGAATGATCCCTGCAATATGTCGGCCCATGGTTTGCTGCCTAGACCCAAAATCCAGTTTTCAAATCAGACAGTCGTCGACAGTCACTCTATATGCCGTCCGGCGCCATGTCCGGTCCAGTGCTTTCGGCGGCTGTTTTTCGCCGTCCAACGATCCGTTCGCGGTAGAGTGCATAGAGGCCTGACGCGATGATGATCGTGGCACCGAGGATCATCGGCAGATCGGGGACATCGCCGAAGATCGTGAAGCCAAGCAAGATCGACCAGAGCAGGGCGGTGTAGCGAAACGGCGCGATGAAGGAGATATCGCCCACCCGCATCGCCGTGATGATGAAGTGGTAGCCGATGAGCACGAGCACCGCCGCCAGCGCCAGGAACGCCGTGCTTTGTCCCGTCATCGGTGTCCAGCCGCCCATCGGTGAAAGCAATGCCGCGCCCAGAAACGTCATGGCAAGGGCGGTGGCGCTCGACACCAGCAATGTCGGAATTGCCTGCGGTATCCGCTTGGTGGCGAGATCGCGCACCGCACAGCATGCGACGCTGGCCAGCGCCAGCAGAGAAAAGACGCTGAACCCTTCGAAGCCGGGCCGCACGATGATCAGCACGCCGGCAAAACCGGCGGCAATGGCCAGCCAGCGCCGCCAGCCGACGCCCTCGTTGAACACAAGCGCGGCGCCCATCGTCACCGCCAGCGGCAGCGCCTGCAGCACGGCGGAGACATTGGCGATCGGAAGATGTGCCAGAGCAACCAGGAACGACACGGTGGCGCCGGCCTCGCTGGCAACGCGCAGCGCAACGGTCGGCTGCAGCATCGAACCTGGCCGGGCAAGCGCGCCGCGTTGCCACGCAAGCAGGCCAACGAAAAGCGAAGCGAAGGCGCCGCGGATCAGCATGACCTGCGCCATGTTCATCGATTCCGACGAGAATTTGGTGATAGCGTCGTTGAGGGTGAAACCAGCCATGGCCACCATCATGAACAACGCGCCGCGCAGGTTTGGCGAAAGAGGCAAGGCGATTACCGGTGAGTCCTGCAGCAAGCGTCTAGCAGGCACCCGCAAAACAGCAACGTCAAAGGGCTGGGCCACAGCCTTTCTATGGCCCGTAACATCTGTCGCGCAAGAGCGGCAGGGCTTATTTGGGCGTCAGTACCTCGGTGCCGTTGCCTTCCTTGCCGGCGATCGTCCACAGGCCACGCAGCGAGCCGTCGTCCTGCACCTTGTAGACGACAAGACCGACCGCCTTGCCCATGACATAACCGGCGGAGAAGGCATCATCGTTGCGCATGCAGATACCGTCCGAGGACGAGCCGCCTGTCTCCCAATGGATCGTGCAGGTCGTCTCGCTGGTCAGCGTGATCGTCGCGTCGCCACCATAGGACGACCCATCGAAATTGGTGCCGGCCACGGCATAGGTGCCGCCGATCGACTGGGCCGCCGCGGGCAGGGCCGCGAGGCTGAGCAATGCAAGAGAAAGAATGAGTTTGCGCATATCGTATTCCCCCACTGGGCGAAGAACCGCTCCAGAGCAGAGGCTAGGCCCGAATGGGCTTGCGGTAAATCCGGTGACCGTTTGCGGACAAGACCTTTTCTGGGTGTGACCCCAAAAAAGGTGCCGTTCTAAAGGATGGGTCCGGAGGGCAAATTTATCACACTTCGGCGCGAGGAAATTTTTCGACGAGATCAAATTTGCTCGGCAAGATTCACCAAATTGGTCATTGTAAGCTTCTGATCGTGTTGGGGAGATGGTCCATGATGAATGCACGAGGCAATGCGGACTGGCTTGGCACAGGCAGCAGGCGGCATGTTTCGTCGGCTTTCCGGTTCTCTTCTGCCCTGGCGGTCATCCTCATGGCGATAGCGCCTGCGTTCGCCGAGAACGGCGCTTCGGCGTCGGCAGTCGAACGGATGTCCACGCCGGGTCACGAAGCGGATGAGCTCGCTCGCCGCGTCGGGAAATGGTCCGTCGTCAACACGATCTGGCCAACGCCCGGTGCGCAGCCGATCGTCATGACCGGGCTGGTGGCCGAGCGCACGATGATCGGTCCCTTCATGCAGGAGGTGATGCGCCCGGCGCCCGGGTCGAAAATGCCGGACTTCCAGCGGATAGCCTATTTGAGCTATGACCGGGTGGAGGGCCGCTGGAAGTATGTCTCCATGGACACCCGTTTCCCGGCAGGGATCATGCCCGCCTGGAGTTTTGGTGGCGAGGAGGACGGCAAGATTTCACTCCTGTTCGAGCCGCTTGGTTTCGTAGGCTTCGGGCCCGAGGTCGAAGGGCGGTTCACGGCCTCCGATTTCACCATTTCCAGAGATGGCGATAATCACGAGGTGGCCGAGCAGCATTTCCTGCAGGCCAATGGCAGCGGCAAGAAATGGCTTGCCGTGCGGTATGACTACACGCGCCAACAACCGTGACTCGCTAGCAAAAACAATAGGCTGCCAATAAGTTCTGACGTCGCCGGATGCTCACGGTCCCCTGAGGCTGCCGGCGATCGCATCGACGAGCGGGTCGTATTTCGATTTCAGGGCTGGCGGGTAGTCGATCCAGACCGTGCGGATGACACCGTCTTTTCCGAACAGGCAGCGTTCATAGAAGATGTTCCCGCCTTTGATGCCCGACAGCACCGCCCAGTCCTTGCCGGTCTTGCTGTAGGTGATCCTGTAGCCAGGTTCCTTGCCGGCCCTCTCGGCGGAGACGAAGGCTGTCGGGGTGTCATCATCGATGTTGAGGATACCCGAACAGATCAGGCTGGCGCCATCGGCAGTGAGCCATTGTTGTCCATCGCCATTGTCCGGCTCAGGCTGGCGAAGAGTGAAGATTTCATCCGGAAAGGTGCAGATGGTACCGAAGCGCTCGTTCGTGTAGGTAAATGGCGCGGCAACTGCCGTGGTCCCCGCCATCACTCAGAAAAACGTCAGGACTGCAAAAAACCGCTGCACGCCTTGCCTCGCGCCGATACCAAGGCGATTATTCTTGCACGAAATCGGCGAAAAATTAGCCGCCGGTGACGCTCATATGCCGCGACACCGACGGACGGTTGGTGCGGCGATCGATGATGAAGTCGTGGCCTTTGGGCTTGCGGCCGATTGCTTCGTCGATGGCATCGGCGACCAGCTCGTTGCCTTCCGACGCACGCAGCGGCGCGCGCAGGTCGGCCGCATCTTCCTGGCCGAGGCACATGTAAAGGGTGCCGGTGCAGGTCAGCCGGACCCGGTTGCAGCTTTCGCAGAAATTATGCGTCATCGGCGTGATGAAGCCCAGCCGTCCGCCGGTCTCGGCGACTTGGACATAGCGGGCCGGGCCACCGGTCTTGTAGGGAATGTCGCCTAGCGTGAACTGGCGTTCGAGAGCCGCGCGCAACAGCGACAGCGGCAAATACTGGTCGGTGCGGTCGGCGTCGATCTCGCCCATCGGCATGGTTTCGATGACCGTCAGATCCATGCCGCGGCCATGCGCCCAGCTCAGCATTTCCGGCAATTCGGCGTCATTGAAGTCCTTCAACGCCACGGCGTTGAGCTTTACCTTTAGCCCGGCCGCCTGCGCGGCGTCGATGCCGTCCATGACCTTGTCCAGATTGCCCCAGCGGGTGATCTGGCGGAATTTGTCGGCATCGAGCGTATCGAGCGAGACGTTAATGCGCTTGACGCCGCAGTCGGCGAGCTCGGCGGCAAAGCGGGAAAGCTGCGATCCGTTGGTGGTCAGCGTCAGCTCTTCCAGTGCACCACTCTCGAGATGCCGCGAAAGCTGGCGTACTAGGTGCATGATGTTCTTGCGCACAAGCGGCTCACCGCCGGTGAGGCGGAGCTTGCGCACACCCTTTTCGATGAAGACCGTGCAGAGCCGGTCGAGCTCTTCCAGCGACAGCAGGTCCTTCTTCGGCAGGAACGTCATGTCCTCGGCCATGCAATAGGTGCAGCGGAAATCGCAGCGGTCGGTGACCGATACGCGCAGGTAGGTGATCGTGCGACCGAAAGGATCGATCATATCCATGCTTATGCGCTTCCCGTGGCCGTGAACGGCTTCGTTATACATGGCTATGTGATACGAACCAACTTGCCATTCAAGATAGAAGCTCGCGATCATCGGTAACATTCCGACGCCGACAGATCATGTCGGAACTTTCCATGCGGCCTTTTCCCTCGACGCGAAGCGGCGTAGGAAGGGCGGTTCTCCGCAGGATCCACCACCATGACAGCGCCAAAGGAACTCAGGGTCTCGAAGGACCGCAAGCTGCTTTCCGTGACCTTTCCGGGACATCAGCCGTTCCAGTTGCCGGCTGAGCTTCTGCGGGTCGCCTCGCCATCGGCCGAGGTGCAGGGCCATTCGCCCGAACAGCGCGTCACCGTTCCCGGCAAGCGCAATGTGGCGATCCTGAAGATCGAGCCGGTCGGCAATTATGCCGTGCGCATCACCTTCGACGATTTCCACGACACCGGTATCTTCACCTGGAACTACCTGCATACGCTGGGTCATGAGAAGGATGCACGCTGGGCCGCCTATCTCGCCGAACTGGAAGAGAAGGGGCTGAGCCGCGACCGTTGAAATGGATCCCGCAGGACTCTCAGGTCAACGCAGATCGCCAGTATCTCGCTGGTGTCGTAACAAAACGGCGTGCCTTCGATCAGCCGGTCATTCTTGAAGCGCAAGACTTCGGCAAACGGCTGTTTGATGGTTGCACCATTGGCCCGCGACGTCAGCGAAAGCGAGCAGCTCATGAATACCGTGTCATCGTTTTGGGCGACCTGAAGGTCCTCCACCGCCACGTCGCTCCAGATTTCCCGCATTTTGCGGAAAAGGGCGCCAACGCCGTCGAGGCCGCTCCAGTCACCGGCATAGGGCAGGGAGCGCGGCTCATGCACGACAATCTCGGCATGAAATGCGCCGGCAAGCACATCGAGGCTCTCCGGCCCTGATTGCAGGAAAGGCATTTCAACATTGAACATGTTTTCAATAAGTTCCATGGCGGTGCGTCGCCGGTCGAGCGGTTTATCCATTTTTGACCTCCGTATCCGTTGGCACGATCATGCAGGTAAAGCGGTTTGCCCTTGTTTGCGTTGCCTCGACATCCGTTTCCTGATGACCGGCAAACGGGCACTTGTCGTGAAAACGTCATCCATCTGGAGTAGCGCCGGCAAAGCTTTGGAGACGAAAACATGTCCATGATCACCAGCATCGAACAGCTTGAAGCGCTCTATGGCCTGCCCGGCGAGGCGTCGGTGGTCAAGGAACTCGACCAGCTGATTCGCGAATACGCAGCTATCATCGAGGCTTCGCCGTTTGCCGCGCTCGCAACCTGCGGGCCAGAAGGGCTGGACTGCTCGCCGCGCGGCGATCTCGCCGGCTTCGTCCGCATCCACGATCCGAAAACGCTGATGATGCCGGACCGGCGCGGCAACAACCGTGCCGATTCGCTAAGCAACATCCTTCGCGATCCGCGCGTCGCGCTTCTGTTCCTCGTGCCGGGTTCCGGCACGACACTGCGCGTCAATGGCCGCGCCCACATCACCACCGATACCGGGCTCTGCGCCTCGTTCGCCGTCGAGGGCAAGCCGGCGCGCTCGGTGACGGTCATCGAGATCGATGCGGTTTATTTCCAGTGCGCCCGCGCCATCCACCGATCGGAACTGTGGAATCCGGCAAGGCATGTCGACCCGAGATCGCTGCCGACTCCCGGCCAAATCCTGGAAATCACCAGCCGCAAGAACATTGACGGCGAGGTCTACGACAAGGAATGGCCCGAGCGCGCGAAAAAATCGATGTGGTGAAGCATTTGGTGGTGGAGCACTGGGCTGTCAGGCGGTCTTCAAAACCTCGGCAATCCTACGCATCTGTTCGCCGATCATGTCACATTGTTCCGGCGTCGACTGGCTCATCGCCTTCTCGATCAGCGCCATATGGACCTTCAGCGCCTGCATCAGCAGTGCCTCGCCGGCCTCTGTCAACGTCAGCCTCAGCACGCGCTTGTCCTTCTCGTCGCCCTCGCGGCGCAGCAGGCCACGGGTCTCCAGCTGAGGCAAAAGCATGGTGATGTTGGAGCGGCCGACCAGCAGCCGACGAGCAAGGTCGTGCTGCGACATGCCGGGATGACGGTAGAGGTTCATCAGCACGTCGAGCTGCGCCGGCTTCAGGTCGAGCGGCGCAAGCTTCACCGCCAGGGTGCGTTCCACCACATGGCAGGCGCGCGCCACCGCGACCCAGTTGCGAAAACGCGGGTTGTCCCAGGGCAGGTCTTGCTTAATGTTCATGTTTGAACTATTATGTTCATGCTTGAACCAATGAATGGATCGCCACTATGGCATCATTTGGACTGAAGGTCATCCGCGGCACGTTCGGCGTGGCTGAGCATGTGGCACCGCGACTCACCGGGCGTGCTGCATTCGAGCTGTTCTGCCGCACGCCGCACGAGAAGAGCTTGAGCAAAGGCGAGCGCCGCGCAATTGATCGCGCCGCCGATTTCATGACCCAGGCACGCCATCACCGGCTAAAGACCAGAACCGGCTGCGTCATGGTGCATGAATTCCGGCCCGAGCCGGGCAGGGCGACTGCCGGCACCGTGCTCGTCATCCATGGTTGGCGTTCGCGCACCGAATACATGCGCACGCTGATCGAAGCCTATCGCGATGCCGGCTACAAGGTGGTCTCGCTCGATCTGCCGGGCCACGGCCAGTCGCAGGGCCGCCGGCTTACCCTGGTCAGTGCGGTCGATGCGGCACGGGTTGCCGGCGAATGGTTCGGCCCGTTCGCGGCCATTGTCGGCCATTCCTTCGGTGGTGCCGTTGCCGCCAACGCCGTCGCCGGTTCGATCTGGAACATCCCGCGATTGGCGGCCGGGCGGCTGGTGCTTATCGCCGCGCCGAGCTCGCTGCCGGCGATCTTCGCTGATTTCAGCCGCATGCTGAATGTCGGCTCGCGCTCGCAGGCCGCCATGGCCGACCGGGTCGAGCGCATCGCCGGCCGGCCGTTGCACGAGTTCACCGGTGACCGCCAGCTCGCAAGCACGCCGCTGCCGACGCTGGTGATCCACGCGCCGGACGACCGCGAAGTTTCCGCCGAGCATGCAAGGCTCTACACGCGCGCCGGCGACCATGTGCGGCTTTACTGGGCCGAGGGGCTCGGCCACCGCCGCATTCTCGCCGACAGGGGTGTGGTGGAGCGTGCCGTTGGCTTCGTTGCCGGCAGGCTGGAGTCGTCTCTGCAGTGACCTGAATATCGTTCTTGTCAGCCGGGTTCGACCGTCACGCTGCCCCGGTGCTGGCCATCGCTATCCAAGCTGCCATTGCCCCGGCCACCGTCGCCAGAAGAGCCGAGCGCGACGCGCCGTCGCGCGCCTGGATCGACATGCCGTGCTGCACGGTCGCGTAGAAGGTCGCGGCCGTACCGCAGTCGAAATCGGCCGGCAACTCTCCCTCGGCCACGCCACGCTCGAGCCGTCTCAGCAAGGCTTCGCGGTTTTCGGCGCGGCGACGGCGCAGATCATCGCAGATGGCGCCGCGGCTTGAGTCCTGGTGCAATGCGCCGAGCGCGATCAGGCAGCCTTGCGGGCGACCGGTCTGTGAATAGGCCCTGGCCGTCTGCCGCAGGAACCGCTCGACCGCCTGGCGCGCGGTCGGCGCCTTTTCCAGCGCGGACCAGATCTCGGTTCCCTCGACCCGCGTGTAAAGCTCGGTTGCCTCGAGAAACAGCGCTTCCTTGCTGCCGAAGGCGGCATAGAGGCTGGGTGAGTTGATGCACATTGCAGCGGTCAGGTCGCTTATCGACGCGCCCTCATAACCCTTGGCCCAAAACACTTCCATTGCGCGCCGCAAGGCGGCGGCTCGATCGAAGGTGCGGGGGCGGCCTCGTTCCGGCATGGCATCCTTTCTGTATTGATCGATACATAATTTGGTTGACGCGGTTCAGCAAGGCTGGCAGATATTTATGTATCAATCACTACAAAATGGA
Source organism: Mesorhizobium sp. M0106 (assembly GCF_040322715.1). Taxonomy (NCBI): domain Bacteria; kingdom Pseudomonadati; phylum Pseudomonadota; class Alphaproteobacteria; order Hyphomicrobiales; family Phyllobacteriaceae; genus Mesorhizobium; species Mesorhizobium sp. M0106. Next base: position 257,250 of record NZ_JAMYUA010000003.1, read on the forward strand.
GAAGCAGGTGTCATCCAGAAGATTGAACGGCAAGGCCGCCCTCGTCACCGGCGGCAGCCGCGGCATTGGTGCGGCGATCGCAAGAAGGCTCGCGGCCGACGGCGCGGGCGTGGCGATCACCTATGTGAATGGCGAGGAAGGGGCGCGTGCGGTGGTCAGGGAAATCGAGGCGGCCGGCGGCCGGGCCTTTGCCATCAAGGCCGACAATCGCGATGCTGGGGCGATCGAGGCGGCAGTCGATGAGGCAGCAACAGCCTTCGGACGGCTCGACATCCTGGTCAATAGCGCCGGCATCTGGCGCGCTGCGCCGATCGATGCCCTGTCGCTTGCCGATTTCGACGAGACGATGGAGGTCAACCTCAGAGCCCCGTTCGTCGCCGCCAAGGCGGCAGCAGCGCATATGGGCGAGGGTGGCCGGATCATCTCGATCGGCAGCAATCTGGCCGAGCGTGCCACGGACGCCGGCCTGAGCGCCTACTCGGCCAGCAAGGCTGCCTTGGTTGGCCTGACCAAGGCCTTTGCACGCGATCTCGGTCCGCGCGGAATCACCGCCAATGTCGTCCATCCGGGGTCGACCGATACCGACATGAATCCGGCAGCCGGCCCGCACGCCGAGCATCAGCGCCAGAAGATGGCGATGCCTCGCTTCGGCACGGCCGACGAGATCGCCGGCATGGTCGCCTGGCTTGCCGGTCCCGAAGGGCGCTTCGTGACAGGCACGGCATTGACCATCGACGGCGGCGCCAACGCTTGAGGCTTGGCTCACGGGCACTATCATTATCGGGGGCGATGACGGATTGACTCGACCCGTCACGATCTTGTGAAACCGTTCTGCAACAGACGTTCCGAAATTTATGAAAGCTTAACGAAATCAGTATGAATCAGTGTAGTCACGCCTTACATCCGCCATGCGGTGGGCGAGACCGTGAAAGCGGTGCGGAACGGGATCCGGTTCAACCGGAGCGGGTGATCCATGAAAGTCCTTGGAAACAAAGCAACCGTGCTGCCGTTTGCGGTGGCCGCGGCAATGCTGGCCTTCGGGGCGCCGAAGGCTGAAGCGCAAGGGTTCTTCGACATGCTTTTCGGCGGCGGCGTCAAACACGCACCGCCGAAAAGTGACTTTCCGCCGCCACCGTCAAAATACAAGCCGAAGCCCAGGGCGCCGGCCGCTTCCGGTGGTGGTGCGCAAATCAGCAGCCCGTCCTATTATACCTACAAGAGCGATCCGCTGGTGCGCGTCGATTTTTCGGCACTGTCGGCAGCGCCTGAACCAGCAACGCCTCAGGACGCTGCTTTCGAGCCGGCGGCCACCGGGGCTGCATTCCGCGAAGCCATTGCCGGCCTCGACGGCTATGACCTCTACGCCGAGAAGGACATCGCCAAGGCGCTGATCGCCTATTACTCGGCCAATCCGGATTTCATCTGGGTGACGGGAACCAGTCCCAGCAGCCGTGCCCAGGATGCCGTGCGGGTGCTGGGCGAGGCCGCGAGCTACGGCCTGACGCCCGCCGACTACACCGTGGAAGTTCCGGCAGCAGGCACATCGGCGGGCAATGTCGATGAACGCCTGAAAGAGCTGGTCCGCTTCGAGATGGCGCTGTCGGCGCGTGTCCTGCGCTACGCCCGTGACGCACAAAGCGGCCGCGTCGATCCCAACCGCATGACCGGCTACTACGATTTTCCGCCTAAGCCGCTCGACATGGAAGGGGTGCTGAAGACGCTGGCCCATACCCAGCAAGTGCGCACTTATCTCGAGTCACGGCATCCACAGAATTCCGAGTATCAGGCGCTGCGCGTCGAACTGGAAGCGCTCCAGGCCAGCGCCGAAGACGAAATCACCATCGATCCCGATCTGCTGTTGAAGCCGGGGCAGACCAGCCCCGAGCTGCCGAAGCTTTTGACAAAGATCGCGCGCAATCTCGATGACGAGATGGGCGGCGCCTATGGCGAGGTTCTGGCGAGGCTCGCTACCAGCGAGGTCTACGATCCGGAGCTGGTGCCGGTGATCAAGGCGGTGCAGGAACGGGCCGGCATGAAAGGCGACGGCGTCATCGGCCCGCGTACCGTTGCATCGTTGGCCGGAACGTCCAAGGCCGACAAAGTTCAGAAGGTTCGGGTTGCGCTCGAAGAGTTGCGCTGGTTACCTTCCGACCTTGGCAGCCCGCGCGTCTTCATCAACCAGCCGGCTTTCACCGCGAGCTATATCGATGATGGCGAGGAGAAGCTGAAGACCCGCGCCGTGGTTGGCAGGCCGACCAACCAGACTGCTTTCTTCTATGACCAGATAGAGCAGGTCGACTTCCATCCCTATTGGGGCGTGCCGCAATCGATCCTGGTCAACGAGATGCTGCCGCGGCTGCGCCGGGATCCTGGCTATCTCGACCGCGCCGGCTACGAGGTGGTCAATGCCCGCGGCAAGCGCATTCCCTCGTCCTCGGTCAATTGGGGCGCCTACGGCGCAAAGATACCCTACGGCGTGCGCCAGCTGCCGAGCGAGGCCAATGCGCTGGGCGAGCTGAAGATACTGTTCCCCAACAAGCATGCAATCTACATGCACGATACGCCGCAGAAGTCGTTTTTCCAGCGCGACATGCGTGCGCTCAGCCATGGCTGCGTTCGCTTGCAGGATCCGCGCGGCATGGCCGCTGCCGTGCTCGGCACCTCGGTCGACTACATCGAGGACAAACTGAAACACGGACATTCGACCGAGGACGTGACACGCAAGATCCCGGTCTATGTCGCCTATTTCACCGCATGGCCGGACCTGTCTGGCAAGGTCGAATACTTCAACGACGTCTACGGCCGCGATACAAGGCTGCAGCAGGCGCTCGACAGCACGGAAGCGGTGCGTTCGCCGGCAAGCTGACGAATGCGGTTCTAGCGCTGAAACAGTGGACGCCGAAAACCGGCATCGCGTCCGGCGATGAGCCAATAGACCAAGCCCGCGACAACGCCTGCGGCGGCAATGATGCCGATATCGGCCCAGCGCTCCGGGTTCGTGTCATCCGGTACACTGGGCCAGATCAAGGCGAAGCCGCCAACCGCGGCCGCCGCGCCGAAGACCATATGCAGCCAAAAACTGCGCAGCGAGAAAAACTCGGCAATCAGTGCGAAGATCAGCGTCTGCAGGCCGGTCAGCACGATCGTCAGAAAATAGATGAACATGCCGAGCGGCGGCAACAGCAGCACCGCAACGGGGGTGACGCCCATGACGTCGAAATAATTCGGCGCATTTGGCAACGAACTCAGCCCGCCATAGATCGCCGCCACCGCGATCAGCCCAACCAGTACCGCTATGAAATAACCCGCGAGCATCATCAGAAAGCGTTTCAATACGTGCTTTACCGTCGCCATGCCCACCCCCCGCGCGCAATGATAGCACTCAGTCAGCCATCAAAGTCATATCTACGCAAGCGTGTGCCGAAGGCCGGGGGCCTTCGAGGCGCGCCATTTTTTAGAATCTGGACCGTTGGCGCCCAGCTTCATTTCGGCGCGGCTGTCACCGGATCGTAGGTGATTTCGACTTTCGCCTTGTCGTCCGTGTAGTAGGTGACAGTGTAGGCGCCGCTGTCCCAATCGATTTCCTTGATGTAGCGGAAGTCGTCGCGCTGCTCGACCTTGGCGATGATTTCCGACAGCTTCTTGGCATTCTGCGGCGGCACCGGATTTTCGTCCGCGGCAAAGGCCGATCCGCCGACAAGCAGCACGGCGGCCGCCAAAACAAGTCTGGACATGGCTTTCCCTCACATCTCGATCAGCAGAAACTCGTTTCTATGCAGGTTTGTTCCGGGATAGCGGACCGTTGCGCTATAAGGAGGCGCCGTCCGTACCTGATTTATGGCTGCCGAAAGAAAGGCAGCTCGCTTAAAATCATGATGCGTCGTCTCAACATCGCGGCCATAATAGTGCCGGCGGTCATTCGGGGGGTCTACATACAAATGCGTCATGCCATTATATTTGTACTTTCCATACTTTCCGTACCGGCCGTTTCGATGTCTGTGCAGAAAGCTGCAGCGCTGGAACCTGAACGCTATACAGTCTATTGCGCCGACGATCGTATCGAGGTTTCGTTCTGGGATATCGAGCAGATGAAGGTGCGGGCCGGCTCCGACGTTTGTCAGTTCCAGAGCTATACGAGCTACAGCAGCGCTTTGAATTTCGCCCAAAAGAATTTTGGCGGCGAGGGGGCGACCTGCAGCTGCTAGCCGCTCCGGCTTGGAATTGACTCAGGAAAGCAGATGGTGGGCGATGCAGGGATTGAACCTGCGACCCCACCCGTGTGAAGGGTGTGCTCTCCCGCTGAGCTAATCGCCCGCTCGTTGCCCGAAGGCCAAGCGCGCCGCGATATAAGGGAGGCCGGCCTGCTAAGTCAACCACTTGTCGGTCGGCATTTGGCGGTCCGCCCGATGGGCAGCTTTCAGCCTTCTGCCGCGGCCATCAGCCCTTGTACCAGATCGAGCGTCAGCGAATCGAAATGCGAGATCACCGCCGACGGTTCGAACTCTCGCACATGACGGTCGGTGTAGCCGAAATCGACTGCCACCACCGGAATCCCGGCGGCCTTTGCCGTGTCGATGTCGGTCTGCGAATCACCGACCATCAGTGCACGGTGCGGGTCGCCGCCGGCGCGCGCGATGGTCAGCGTGAGATGGCGCGGGTCTGGCTTGCGGAACGGAAAACTGTCCTGGCCGCAGATCGCCGCGAAATGCCTGGTCATGCCGAGCGCCTCGATCAGCGCCACCGAATTGGCCTCGTATTTATTGGTGCAGATGGCCAGCAGGTAGCCGGCCGCCTCGAACCGCGCGATCGCCCCGGGGACGCCGGGATAGGGGCGCGATTTGCCGGGGATGTTAACGGTGTAATGGTCCAGAAACAGCTTGAGCAGGCGATCGTGCTCCTCCACTGCCAGCGACCTGTGCTGCGCTGCGTGGGCGCGCTCGATCATCACCCGGCCGCCATGGCCGACGAAGCGCCTGAAGCCGGCTTCGTCGACGGCCGCGAGCTGGCTGGCGGCAAGGCTGTGGTTGAGACTGTCGAGCAGGTCCGGCGCCGTGTCGATCAGCGTCCCGTCGAGGTCGAACACGATGATCGGTCGGGTCATGGCCTGTCCTGTGACAATTTGATTGCCGGCAGGCGATAAACGCTGCGGCCCGTTCAGGCAAGCCGGCTTATCCACCGCGGGCAAGGTCCTTTGACCAGCCCGGCAAAAATGCTACGAGCGCCGAAACAAATCTCGGGACCCGGCATGGATGCGAGGCAATTGAAGGTTGAGGCCGCGCGGGCAGCGCTTGCCCATGTCACGGATGGCATGCGGCTCGGCATCGGCACCGGCACCACAGCGGACGAGTTCGTACGGCTGCTCGCCGACAAGGTCGCCACCGGCCTGACTGTCATCGGCGTTCCGACCTCGGAGCGCACCGCCGTCCTTTGCAGCGAGCTTGGTGTGCCGCTGTCGACCCTTGAGGAAACGCCCGAGCTCGACCTCACCATCGACGGCGCCGACGAGATCGATCCGGCGCTGACATTGGTCAAGGGCGGCGGCGGCGCGCTGCTGCGCGAAAAGATCGTCGCGGCGGCCTCCGCCCGCATGATCGTCATCGCCGACAGCTCCAAGATGGTCGAGATGATCGGCCGTTTTCCGCTGCCCATCGAAGTCAACCGGTTTGGCCTGCGCGCCACCGAAATTGCGGTCGGCGCGGCGGCTGCAAACCTTGGCCTTTCCGGCCCTGTTACATTGAGGATGACGGGGAGCCAGCCATTTGTTACAGACGGCGGCCATTTTATCCTCGATGCATCTTTTGGCCGCATTCCGGATACAAGAGCGCTTTCGAATGCTCTCCACGCCATTCCGGGCGTGGTCGAGCATGGTCTTTTCATCGGGCTGGCATCAACGGCCATCATAGCCGGCGGCGACGGCATCCAAACCGTCCATGCCGCCCGAAAATCAGGGAGTTTTACCGATCATGATGTTGCATAACCGGGTTGGCCGCTTTTTTGCCATTCTGGCGGCCTCGGCCGTTTTCGCGTTTTCGTCGCCTGCGTTTTCGCAGGACGTCACCGATGCGCATTTGAAGGCGGCGCGCGCCGCCGTCGCGGCGATCCATGCGACGGATACGTTCGACAGCATCCTGCCGCAAGCGGCCGCGGCACTGGAGCAGCAGCTGATTCAGAAGAACCCGGATATGCAGGAACTGATCGCCAAGACGATCAACGAGAAGGCGATGGCCTTGGCATCGCGCCGCGCCGACCTGGAAAAGGAAGCGGCGCTCGCCTATGCAAAGGTATTCTCGGAAAAGGAACTCAATGAAATCGCCGCCTTTTACAATTCCGATTCCGGCAAGAAGCTGCTCGACAACGGCCCGATCGTGACGCGCGAACTGGTGAAGGCTGCCGAGATCTGGCAGAACGGCCTGGCTCGCGATCTCGCCCAGCAGGTCGGCGAGACCCTGGGTGCAGCGGCGAATGCCAAGGCGCCGGCTGCACCTGCCGACGGTACCGCTCCGGCCGATGGCGCAGCTCCCGCGGACGCTACACCGAATTGATTGCGGACTTCCGAGCCGCCTGACCGCCACTGGACCAAAAGCCCGGCAAGTCCGGGCTTTTCTTTTGATAGTCGGCAGCCTACCTGTCTCGGGGTTTGAGGGGCAAGGAGTTCAGCCATGGCCGGTTACGACTACGATCTTTTCGTCATCGGCGGCGGCTCCGGCGGGGTGAGGGCGGCGCGCGTCGCGGCCGCACTCGGCAAGCGTGTCGGCATTGCCGAGGAATACCGCTATGGCGGCACATGCGTGATCCGTGGCTGCGTGCCGAAGAAGCTCTATGTCTACGCCTCGCAATTCCCCGAGCATTTCGCCGACGCCGCCGGTTATGGCTGGACGGTGCCTGAGGCGCGTTTCGACTGGCAGACGCTGGTCGCCAACAAGGACCGCGAAATCAGCCGGCTGGAGGCCATCTACAAGAAGAACGTGCAGGGCGCCGGCGGCGAGGTCTTTCATTCGCGCGCCACCCTGGTCGATCGGCATGTGGTGCATCTTCTCGGTGAGGATCGCACCGTTACCGCCGACCAGATCCTGATCGCTACCGGCGGGCGACCGGCGCCGCATCCGGCATTGCCCGGCCATGAGCACTGCATCTTTTCCAACGAGGCCTTCGACCTCAAGGAACTGCCGAAGGCAATCATGATCGAGGGCGGCGGCTATATCGCCGTCGAATTCGCCAACATCTTTCACGGCCTCGGCGTCGACACGACGCTGGTCTACCGCGGCAAGGAGATCCTCAGCCGTTTCGACATGGACCTCAGACGCATGCTGCACGACACGATGGAAAAGAAAGGGATAAAAATCCTCTGCCACGCCGTGTCCGAGTGGGTCAGGAAGCGGCCTGACGGCCGGCTCGACGCGCTTGTCACCGGCGGCACGGTGCTGACGGTCGACCAGGTCATGCTCGCCATCGGCCGCATTCCCAATACCGAGAACATGGGCCTGGAAGGCGTCGGCATCGAGATGACCAAAACCGGGGCAATCCACGTCGACGAATACTCCCGCACGAACATCGACAACATCTGGGCAATCGGTGACGTCACCCATCGCGTGCAATTGACGCCGGTGGCAATCCACGAGGCGATGTGCTTCGTCGAGACCGCCTTCAAGGACAAGCCGACGGCGCCCGACCATGACACGATCGCTACCGCAGTCTTTTCGCAGCCCGAGATCGGTACGGTCGGCCTGTCGGAGGATGAGGCGGCAAAGCGCTTTTCGAATGTTGAAATCTACCGCGCCACCTTCCGGCCGATGCGGCACACACTTTCCGGCCGCGACGAAAAGATGCTGATGAAGCTGGTCGTCGACGGCGCCTCGAAAAAGGTCCTCGGCGCCCACATTCTCGGGCCGGATGCCGGCGAAATGGCGCAGCTTCTCGGCATACCGCTGAAGGCCGGCCTGACCAAGGATGATTTCGATCGCACCATGGCGGTGCATCCGACTGCCGCGGAAGAACTCGTCACCATGTACAAGCCGACTTACCGGGTGAGAGATGGTGAGCGCGTCTGACGCGACGACAACCCATCGCGGCAACGAAATTGCCGCGATGGAAGTGCGTGAGTTTTCTTACAGCAACGTTCCGCGCAGGATCGCCAGCGCCACAGAAAAATAGATCACCAGCCCGGTGACGTCGACCAGCGTGGCGACGAACGGGGCCGATGCGCTGGCCGGGTCGAAGCCCATGCGCTTCAGGGCGAACGGCAGCATCGATCCAGACAACGAGCCGAAGGTGACGATGCCAACCAGCGTGGCGCCGATGGTCATTGCGATCAGCGGCCAGTGCGGGCCGTAGTCGTAGAAGCCGAGATACTGCCAGAGCGCGATGCGGCAGACGCCGACCACGCCAAGAATCGAGCCAAGCACCAGGCCGGTGGGCAGCTCGCGCAATGCCACCCGCCACCAGTCGCCAAGGCCGATCTCGCGCAGCGCCAGCGCCCGGATGACGAGCGAGGTCGCCTGCGAGCCGGAATTGCCGCCGGAGCTCATGATCAATGGAATAAATAACGTCAGCACGATCGCCTTTTCCAGCTCGCCCTCGTAGCTCTGCATCGCGTTTGCGGTCAGCATCTCGCTGATAAACAGCGCGCACAGCCAGCCGGCGCGTTTCTGGATCATCGCCAGAAAGCCCATCTTCATATAGGGCTCGTCGAGAGCCTCCATGCCGCCGAAACGATGCACATCCTCCGTCGTTTCGTCGATCATCGTGTCGATAATATCGTCGATGGTAACGATGCCGAGCAGTTTGCCGTTGTCCACGACCGGAACGGCGAGCAGATCATATTTCGAGATCAACTGAGCAACCTTTTCACTATCGGTCAGCGGTGAAACGGTGATAGGCGCACGATCCGGCGCGATTGCCATGATCAGCTCGTCGGGCCCGCCAGCGATAAGTCGACGCAGGCTGGTCGAGCGCAACAGGACATGCGTTTGCGGATCGACGATGTAGATCGCGTAGACGGTTTCGCGCGTCCGCTCCACCTTGCGGATATAATCCAGCGTGCGGGCCACGCTCCAGTCCGGCGGCACGCTGACATATTCGGTCGTCATGAGCGAGGCGGCGCTGCCTTCGGGATAGCCGAGAATGGCAAGCAGCGTCGCGCGCAGCGGTGGCGCCAGGCCACCAAGCAGTTCGGAACGAGCCGGCTCGTTCAGATCGCGCAGTATGTCGGCGGCGCGGTCGACCGACATGGCGGCAAGCAGTCTGCCTGCCTTGATGCGGGGCAGCGCCTCGACCAGTTCGGATGCGCCGTCGAGTTCAGGCTGGTCGAAGATCTCGACCAGCCGCTCGAACGGCACTTCGCAAAGCAGCTCCGATGCCGTCTCGCGGGGCTCCTGGTTCAAGGCCTCGACGATGTCGGCGACGTGTTCGTTGGCAAGTACGCGAGCGATGGCGATGGCATCGCCGCCCGCGACAGGGGAAAACTCGTTCATGGCTCACTCCTTGCCGTCCGGCAGGACGTGAGCCTGTCAGGCCACGTCAAGCGGACGGCGGTTGCGTTCGACTGTGACTGTCGCCAGGCATGGCGCGGTGACCTTTCTGCTCGCGGGTTCGAGTTGAGATTCTGCAAGCCGGCGCAACATAGGAGCGCGCCTTGCCGAGTCAATCGCGAGAGCGGGTTAAAACGGCGGCAAACCGGCGGATCGCGAGACTGTGATCGGGCGACGTGGCAGGCTGGCTGGATGCTGGCAATGGTGCCCGCGGCTATCTCTGCTTCAGCCGGCGGGGAAAGCGCAGCCATTTGTCCTCGGCCGGCCGTGTCGGCTGCGTGAGGATGGTGGTGAGCTCGACCGGCAAGCTCGGAACCAGCGGCTTCTTGGTAGCGACGCCGTCGGCGATCGCAACCACGCTGTGGTAGAATTCGGTGCCCGCGAGCGATCTCGGCGGCGTCGCCTCATGCATGATCGAGATCACCGTTGCATCAGGGCAATTGTCCTTGATCGCCTGATGGAAGGCGATCCGTCCTTCGGGATCGAGCGCGCCGGTGGCTTCATCGAGGAACAGCAATCCCGGCTGCTGCAGCACGATGCGGGCGACAACCAGCTTCTGCTTCTGCCCACCCGAGAGAACCTGATCCCAGATCTTTCCTTCACGGCTCTCATCAGCCAGATGCTCGATGAAGTCGCCGAGACCGGCCTTGTGCAGGGCGGATGCGACCTGCACGTCGGCGTAATCATGCTCGGAACCGGGCAGGCAGACCAGTTGCTTCAGCGAAACCTGCTGCAGCTTCACCTCCTGAGCGGCGTAGAAACTCCTGACCCCTTCCGGGAAGACGATGGTGCCGCGGCCATAAGGCCACAGGCCGTTGATCGCCTTGATCAGCGAGGTCTTGCCGCAACCGGATTCGCCCTTGAGGAAAGTCCACTCGCCACGCCGGAAGCGCAAGTTCGCGGCACTCAGGAAGGGCGTTGCGTCCTCGCCCTGATGCGCCAGTTCGAGCTTCTGGATGGTCAGGCCGAACACCGGGTTCTGGTGGTCGTAGCGGAACTCGGATCGGCCGGTCTGCTGATAGAATTCCTGCGGGTGCTGGACGTTTTCGATTGCCTGCGCCAATTCGATGACGCGCTGGCTGTTGGCGCGCAAGGTGGCGATCTCCGGCATCACATGGATGAACCACGAACAGTTGCTGATCAGCTTATCGACCTGGCCGGAAGCTGTCAGATAACCCTTGAGGTCGAGGCCGTTGTGGATGAAGGGCACCAGCCCGGGCCCGAAAGCGACAATCTTGGCACCGATGAAATTATAGATCAGCTCGAACGAGGTGTAGCCGGTATTGACGATGTTCAGTCTGGCCCAGGTACGGTCAATGTCTGCATAACGCTGGCTGTGTACAGTCTTCTGCACATTCTCGCCCTGCGATGCGGCGACATGAAAACTGCGGCGCAGGAACGTGATCAACTCGCTGCGGTAATTGCCTTCGGCCTGCTGCATTCTGACGTTTAGCCACTCCAGCATTCGGCCGAGTTTCAACGCGATCCAGGTGTTGAACGGCACATAGACAGCGATTGCCAGGAGAGCAAGGACGGCGCTGCCGTAGCTGCCGAGAAACTCCAGCCCCTTCACCTCGACAGAGTTTTTCAGCAATTCGCCGCCGAGAAAGTAGAACGAAGCGAAGACGCCTAGCACACCCGAAGCAAGCCCGATGGCTCCACCGGTCATGGCCTTGATGGATTCCTGCACGCGCTGGTCGATATTGTCGGGAGCTGCATTCCCGGAAGAGCCATGCTGGGCATGGAAATGCGAATGATTGGAGTCGAGCAAGGCCTCGTTGAATCGGCTATCCAGCCAGCCACGCCATTTGCGATGCAATGTCTTGGAAACAAGGTTCCGAATGCCGGCAATAACCAAGTCCTTGAGCACGACCAGCAGCACCAGCCAACCGGCGTTGGTCAGTATTGTCTTAAGTGGCGTCGTGTTCGCGGCATCGTGGAAAAAAGCGATCGAAGCCGCCAGCTCGGCCCCAGCCACCGTAAACCAGACGTCGGCTTTGCTGGACAGCGCGATGATCAGCGCGATCACCAGCGTCAGCGTCCAGGCTTCCCTCCAGCGGTCCGAGAACCAGTAGACCCGCATCAGCCCCCAGAAGCTGCGCATCGAAGATACGGGCGTCAGGGGCGACTGCCTTGCGGCACCGCGGAGCCATTTTTCCGATATTGAATGTCGCGTTGGTCTATCGACCCGAATCACTATCCCGCCCAAACGATTTTTCTTTTGTTACGGACAGTAACACCAATTGATCATTTTCCATTAGCTTTTCACCAGTCGCAGGTGGCTTAGCTTGCCGGCCGTTGCAGTGGAGCAACAGAATGAATGATCACGGCGCTGTGCCGTCACGTTTCGAGGGGCGGAATACCAACGCAATTTCAAATAGTTACTTGCCTGCGCCCGAGCAAGTAGAGATCTTCCCCAAGGGAAGGTCTTCACACAGCTTTGTGAACATAGAAGCGCCTTCCAGCGGCCGATCTTCACAGCCTGAACCGCCTTCACGGCCAGTCCGGCCTCGTCGGCGGCCAGGACGTGACCGTATGATTCGTGTTTGAAGCCGCCTTGTCAGGAACCCGTAATCGGCCAAGCAATGACTTTGCCGACACAGTCCAGGATGCGGATCAATATCAATTGGCCCATGCTTTTTTAAAAGCGCGCCCAAACCTCGTTTGACAAAGATGCGCTTCGGATCGAACCTGCCGGACGCATCCAGGTTTGAACCGGGGGGAAGTTCTTCATGCTTGCACGGACATTGTTTGCGGCGATGCTCGCAACGTTCGCCTGGCTGCCGCAAACATATGCCGGCAGCCAGGCCGTTCCCGCAAACGCCGAGGGACAGATCGAGTTCAACACGCCGTCCGGCAATATTGGCTGCATCTACACACCGAAGGGCGGCACCAGCACCTACGAGCCGCAGGATGGCGGACCGGAACTGAGTTGTTCGCGCGTCGAGCCCAGCTACGTCACGATCATCCTCGGCCCGAAAGGCCCGGCGACGCTGATCAAGAATCCGGGCGAGCAAGGCTGCTGCGGCGGCGTCACCAGGCTGGCCTACGGCAACAGGTGGAGCAAGGGGCCATTTTCCTGCCAGTCATCCACCAAGGGATTGACCTGCACCGGCAAGCATGGCCATGGCTTTTTCGTCAGCAAGGCCAAGGTGACCGTGAAATAGTCCGACTCAGTTCGCTGTTTCCAGTTCGCCGCGTGCCTTGGCCGCGGCGACCTGGCGGAGTGCATCGGCGAGCGTATCGGCGTCCTGGGCACCCATCACCGCATATTTGCCTTCAAGCAGAAAGCACGGCACACCCGATATGCCCATGCGCGAAGCGGTGGCGATTTCGGTGCGCACGGCCTCTACATCGGCGTCGGTCGGCAGAAGCGTTTCGACCACGGACGCATCCATGCCGGCCTCGCGGGCGGCTTCGATCAGCACGGCATGATCGCCGAGATTGGCGCCTTCCTCGAAATTCAGCTGGAACAGCCGGCGCACCAGCCGGTTCTGAATGGCCTCGCCGGCCGTGCCGGCCCAGCGAATGAGACGGTGCGCATCCAGCGTATTGGGCGCGACCTTGATGGCGTCGAATGCGAAGGAGATGCCTTCAGCCTCGCCCAGCGGTTCGATCCGGGCATGGATTTCGCGGATGCGATGCTCGCTGCCGAATTTCGCCACCATATAGTCGCGGCGGTTCTTGCCTTCGGGCGGGATTGTTGGGTCGAGTTGGAAGGGCCGCCAGCGTATGTGAACGTCGATATCGACGGCGGCAATCGCCTTGTCGAGCCGTTTCTGGCCGATAAAGCACCAGGGACACACGACGTCGGAGACCACATCGACGGTAATCGAGCTCTCGTCGTTCATCTTGATCTCCTGTTGTGAAGAGGTCACTTCGGTTTGCGCCACCAGGTCGGCAACTGATAACCGTATATGGGCGTCTTTTGCGGATGTTCCAGATAGTTCCAATAAGCGAGCCATTGCTGGTTGTTGTGCTGCGTCGGCACCATGTAATTGCCGGAGATCAGCAGCCGGTCGAGAACGCGGACGGCCGCTACATAGTCCTCCTTCGAACGAGCTCTCAGCATCGCCTCGATCGCCGCATCCACTGCGGGGTCGGCGACACCCGCCAGGTTGAACGAGCCTTCGGCCTTGGCGGCAGCGGATCCCCAGCGCCCGGTTTGCTCGATACCGGGCGACAGCGAGTTGTTGAAACCGGTCGAGCCGACCAGCACCTCGAAATCGAAACGCTGCTTGCGCGACTGGATCTGATCACCGTCGAGGCTGCGGATGCCGACATCGATGCCGAGCTTCTCAAGGGTGCGCTGATAGATAGCGGCAAGTCGCTCTTCGTCCTGCGAGGCGGTCAGGATCTCGAAACCGAACGGCTTTCCCTCGGGATCGAGCATCGCGCCGTCCTGCACCGTATAGCCCGCGCTCTTCAGCAGCTCGAATGCCGCCTTCAGCACCTTGCGGTCCTGGCCGGAGCCGTCGGTAGCGGGCGGCCTGTAGGTGCCGTCCATGACATCTGCGGGCACTCGGCCGGGGTAGGGGGCCAGCAGGGCCTTTTCCTTTTCGCTGGCCGGGTGGCCGAGCGCGGACAGCTCGGAATTCTGCCAAAAGCTCATCGTGCGCGTGTATTTGCCGCCGAACAGATTCTTGTTGGCCCATTCGAAATCGTAGAGCATGCCGAGCGCGCGCCGCACGACCGGATTGGAAAATTTCGGCAGCCGCGTGTTGAACAGGAAACCGTTGACCACCGGCGGAATGCCGGTATCGAAAGTTTCGGCGATGACCTCGCCCCTGTGGAAGGCCGGAAAATCGAGATCGCGCTCGCGTTTGACCGGGTCGCTGTCGTCGTCAATGGCGCAGATGCCTTTCTTGAACGCTTCCTGCTTGGCGTTGGCGTTGAGGAAATATTCGATGGTGATCTGGTCGTAATTGTCGAAGCCGCGCTTGGACGGCACGTCCTTGCCCCAATAGTCCGGATTGCGCTTGAACACGATGCGCTGACCGGGCACGACTTGCGCCACCGTGTAAGGCCCGCTGCCGATCACCGGCTTTAGCGTCGTCCTGTCGAAGGTGTCCTTGTTGAAGGCGTGTTTCGGGATGATCGGCGTCAGCGCAATGATCAAAGGAAATTCGCGGTCGGCCTTGTCGTTGAAGGTGAAGCGCACACTGCGGTCGCCGGTCTTTTCGAGCTTGGCAATCGCTTTCATTCGCTGGCTGTAAGGTGGGCGGCCCTTCTCGGTGAAGACGTCATAGGTAAACAACACGTCTTCCGGCGTCACCGGCTCGCCGTCCGACCATTTGGCGTTGGGATCGAGGTGGAATTCGATGCTCTTGCGCTCGGGATCCATGTCGGCGGTATCGGCGAGCAGGCCGTAGAGACTGAAGGCCTCGTCGTAGTTGCGCTGCATCAACGGCTCGAAGACAAGATTGCCAAAGGCTTGATCCATCATGCCGCGCGCGGTGGTGCGCAGGCTTCTCAGGATGAACGGATTGAGATTGTCGAAGCGGCCGACGACGCAATAGGTAATGCTGCCGCCTTTCGGCGCGTCGGGGTTGACGTAGTTGAAATGCTTATAGTCGGCCGGCAGCGCCGGCTCGCCCTGCATGGCAAGCGCGTGCTTCGGTTCCGACAGGGCCGGCTGCAGGGAAAGGCCGACAAACAACATTGCGGCGATCAGCCAAACGACAACGCGGCCCATGACCGTCTCCTTCCCGATTCGATGCGCAGCATACATGAGCCGGTCGTGCACCGGCCAACCCCTTGAGCCTATCCTTCGGCCAAGATTCGCGAGACCCGGGCTGGATTCGGCACCGCTTGCAGTGTAACACGCCGTCCGAAGTCATTCTGTTGCCTCATTTCGGCAACAGGTAGCTGGACCACACGGCATGAAAAAAGCCGGTTCCGGGATCATTTGAGAGGAATGCACGACATGACGAGCCTGAACAGCAACGCGTACCGCCTGTCGGTCATGGCCGCTGGCGTGGTCGGCATTCTGGGCGCCGGGATTCCCGCTGCTTCCGCGCAGCAGCAACAGCAGATTCCGCAAGGCTGGTTCAAGGCCTGCACCAAGCAGGAAGACGTCGACATCTGCAATGTCCAGAACATCACCACCGCCGGCAACGGCCAGCTCATCACCGGCGTCAGCCTGATCGAATTGAAGGGCAAGGTGAACCGCAAGGTGTTCCAGGTGACGGTTCCGACCGGCCGTCTCGTTCCTCCCGGCATCGGCCTCCAGATCGACGGCGGCAAGGCGCAGAAGCTCGACTATGTGATCTGTTTTCCGGATCGCTGCGTGGCGGAAGTGCCGCTGAGCGATCAGCTTGTCGCATCCTTCAAGAAGGGATCGGCGCTGACGCTCACCTCGGTCAATTTCCAGAACCAGCCGAACCCGATCAAGATTGCGCTGACCGGCTTCAGCGGCGCCTTCGACGGCCCGCCGCTGCAGCAGTCGGACATCGAGGACCGACAGAAGAAGCTCCAGGAGTTCGTCGCCAAGAACAATCAGGATTTTGCCAAGAAGCTCAAGGAAGAGCAGGAAAAGGCGAAGGCCGCCAACTGATCGACGGGTTTTCGAACCAACAAAAAAGCGGGGTTCATGCCCCGCTTTTTTCGTTTGGACCGGCTGTTTGTCGGGTCCAGCCATGTCTCAAGCCTGTCCCAGTCCAGCCAGATCCCGGCTAAGTCAATGTCTCAATTGGTACTTCGGCTCGTAGCGCCCGTCAGGCTTCTTGTCGAACATTTCACCAATCTGCGGATGCCGGACCGGTTCGCCCGACCCGTCCTCGAGTAAATTCTGCTCGGACACATAGGCGATGTATTCCGTTTCGGAATTCTCGGCGAGCAGATGATAGAAAGGCTGGTCCTTGCGCGGCCGCACGTCAGCGGGGATCGCCTCGTACCATTCGTCAGTATTGGCGAATTGCGGATCGACGTCGAAAATGACGCCGCGGAACGGAAACAGCCGGTGCCGAACCACCTGTCCGATCGAGAATTTGGCTGTCTTCATCGCACTCACCACTTGAACTTCTTGAACGCCACGCATCCTGGAACACGCAAGGAACGCTCCAGGACTTTAGATTCTTACGCACCGGTCCGGCAAAGACTGGCCCAGACCTTAAGGTCGACATCGTCATTATTTGGCGCATACGCCGCGTCAATTCAATCCCGATCCCCTTGATGCCGGGTTGAGCATCGCGAGATGCGGATCAAGGGCGGTGGCCAAGATCGCTATCGCTCAGCCGGTTTTCGCAATCCGCCAAAAAACGCCGCAAAACCGCTGCCGGGTCGAAGACCCTCACGCATGAAAAACGCCCGTAACGGCGCAAACCCCTCAAGCGCGCCAAGGCCAGCGCTGCGCACCATCTGAGCCGGCAGCATGTCGGAAAGCAACGACATGTTGAGCAGGTTGACCGCGCTGCTGCGCGCCAGAATGTCCGGCCGCCGCTTGAAATCATAGGCTGCAAGCGCCTTGGGGGCGCCCGGGTCCGAGCGGTTTCTGCTTGCGGCACCAATCAGGTCGTCGATGTCCCGGATGCCGAGATTGAGGCCCTGCGCGCCAATTGGGGGAAACACGTGGGCGGCTTCACCGACAAGTGCCACGCGGCGATGCGCAAACCGCCACGGGCTCACCGCTGAAAGGGGGTAGACCTGCCGGCCGGGCTCAACCGACACGCGGCCCAACATCGATTGCATCCGCTGTTCGACCCGCGTCGAAAGCTCGGCGTCGTCGAGTGCTGCAAGGTCCTTGGCGATATCGGGTTCGAGCACCCAGACAAGGCTGGACCGGTTGCCGGGCAGGGGAACCTGTGTGAACGGACCGGTCTCGGTGTGGAATTCGGTCGAGGTGAAGGCATGGTCGCTGCGGTGACCGAAATTGAGCACCAACGCCGCCTGCGGATAGGATCGGATCGAGGTGCGGATGCCGGCTGCCTCGCGGGCCGGCGACTGACGGCCATCGGCGGCAACTGCCAACGATGCCTCAACCTCGCTGCCGTCGGCGAGAACGGCATGGGCATGGTCGGCATCGAGGCGCCATGCCTCCACCATCGACTTTCGCCATTCGATGCCCGAATGCGCGACAGCCTCGGCTAGCGTGCGGTTGAGAACGCTGTTGGGCAAGTTCAGCCCGAATTGCTCTTCGTTGATCTCGCTGGCGCGAAAGGTCACTGTCGGGCTGCGGATCAGCCGGTTGGTTGCGTCAACGATACGCATCACCTTGAGCGGCGCTGCGTGCGGCCTGATTCCGTCGAAGATCCCTAGCCGTTCGAACATCTTCAGGGCAGGGTTCATCAAGGCTGTCGTCCGGCCGTCGGGGCCGGCTGCATCGGGTCCGACGAGCGTCACGGGAAAGCCCGCCTCGGCAAAGCCAAGCGCCGCGATCAGCCCCGCAGGGCCGCTGCCGGCGACCAGTATCCGTGCTGTTTCCCGATGGTTCAAATTCGACTTCCGGATTGCGAGGTGAGGCCCGTCCGACCTGCTGGTCCATATAGGTCAGGTGATGCGGCTTGATCAACGCGGCGATTCGGCCCATTCGGTTGCCATGACCGGCCAACAAGACGATTTCAGCCATCTCGACGGCACCGGCCGCGCGATGGCGAGCGTTGCGCGCAGCCCTCGACTGACGGTGAGCGTCGTTGCCGGCATGGGCATCGCCCTTGCCTGGCTCCTTCTCGGCGCAATGGCAGTTCGTGGTGCCGTAAGCCGGCTCCCGGGCACCGATGCACCCGGCGACACGATGCTGGGGAACCTGCCGCAGCTGCCGCTGCCGGATTTCCTTGCGCGTTTCTTCGCCCTTTGCCTGGCGCCGGCGCCGCTTCGCGCAAGCGTAGGGGCGCAAGGCGGGGCACTCACCGCGATGTGGCTGTTGATGGCCATCGCGACCATGCTGCCCTCCGCGGCGCCGATGATCCGCACCTATTGCGAGATCGCAGATACCGCCAGGATCAAGGGGGAACCCGTTGCCCATCCGTTGATCCTTGTCGCTGGATATTTGAGCGTCTGGCTTGCCGCCTCGGCAATATTCGCTGCCCTGACGCTCGCAGTCCATGCATTCGTGTCATCCGGGCAGATGCTCGATCCGCTGCTTGGAATTGCCGGAGCGGCCGCGCTGTCGATCGCTGGCCTCTATCAGTTCAGCTGGCTGAAGAAAGCCTGTCTGGAGAAGTGCAGAAATCCGTTCTCGGTCCTGTTCGCCAACTGGAGCGCCAGGCCCATTCGCATTTTCCGGCTCGGTATGGAGCAGGGCCTGTGGTGCCTTGGATGCTGCTGGGCGCTGATGCTGGTAATGTTTGCCGTCGGTGTGATGAACGTGTTCTGGATGGCGCTGATCGGCTTGTTCAGCCTGGTCGAAAAACAGACGGCAGGCAATCTGCCGACGCGGTTGGGCGGTGCGATACTGCTTGTCTGGGCAGCCGCGCTACTAGTAGTCTCGGCATGAGGGGGAGAATTCGATGACAGATCAAAACTGGGCAATGAAGGGAGAGCTCATCCTTTCCTGCAATTGCACGGTTTTTTGCCCTTGCGTTCTGTCGCTCGGCAATCATCCGCCCACGGAAGGCTATTGCCAAACCTGGGCGGGGTTCCGGATCGATGCCGGCCATTTCGGCGAGGTCGACCTGTCCGGTCTCAATCTTGGGCTGGTCATGGAAATCCCCGGTTATATGAGCCGCGGCAACTGGACGGCGGGCCTGTTCATCGACAAGCGCGCCTCGGTTTACGCTGTGAAGGGACTGACGAAGATATTCACCGGCAAGGCCGGTGGAACCACATCGCTGCTCTCCATCCTGGTCGGACAGTTCCTCGGCGCCGAGCAGGTGCCGATCACCTACGAGACGCGTGCGAAAACACGCATCTTTCAGATACCGAAGATCATCGATGGTGCGGTGACGCCAATCACCGGCAAGGATCGCGACAAGGATGCGATCATCAGCAATTCGGAATACTGGATTGCGCCGGAAATCATCGTCGCCAAATCCGACAAGAGCAAAATGCGGGCCTTTGGCCGCAACTGGAACTTTGCTGGCCGTTCGGCCGAAATCTGCAAGCTGGACTGGCGGGGCCCGTGAGCAAGAAGACGACGGCCAGGAAAATCGCCGACCGGATTCCGCGGCCGAAGAAGAAAGTCACATGGCCTCAGGCGCGGGCGTTCTCGGTCCATCTCTTGACCGCGTCGGGCTCATTCCTGGCGTTTCTGTCGCTAGTGGCAGCAAGCGAGCAGCGCTGGACGGCGATGTTCTGGTGGCTGGGGCTGGCGCTTTTCGTCGACGGCATCGACGGGCCGATCGCCAGGAAGCTCGATGTCAAGGAAATCCTGCCGACTTGGTCGGGCGAACTGCTCGACAACATCATCGACTACGTGACCTACGTGTTGATTCCGGCCTTCGCGCTCTATCAGCGCGGCTTCATGGGCGAGCGCCTGTCGTTCCTGTCGGCGGCGATCATCGTGGTGTCGAGCGCAATCTACTATGCCGATACCGGCATGAAGACGAAGGAGAATTTCTTCAAGGGCTTTCCGGTCGTCTGGAACATGGTGGTGTTCACGCTGTTCGTCATCGAGCCCGGACAATGGGTTTCTTTCGCGGTGGTCGTGGTGGCCGCCATTCTCACCTTCGTGCCGATCAATTTCATCCATCCGGTGCGGGTGAAGCGGCTGCGGCCAATCAATCTCGGCATGACGCTGCTTTGGTGCGCTTTCGGCGCGCTGGCGCTGGCGCAGGCCGCACTTGCCTCCTTCTACGACCAGATCGGCGTGCTGGGCGAGCAGGTCAGCGATTTCATCAAGTTCGGGATTACGTTCACCGGGCTTTACCTCGCCTGCATCGGCGCTATCATGCAGTTCTTCCCAAATCTCGGCGCCAAGCCGGATAAGAAAGCCTGATCCCAAGAGAGCCAGAAAATGTCCAAAGCGATCCGCATCCATGCCCATGGCGGCCCGGAGGTCCTGACCTATGAGGATGCCGATCCCGGGCAGCCGGGCTCGGGACAGATCCTGGTCAAGCATACCGCGATCGGTCTCAATTTCATCGACGTCTATTATCGCTCTGGCCTTTATCCGCCGCAGGGCGGATTTCCGCTGATCCCTGGCGGCGAGGCGGCCGGCGTGGTCTTGGATGTCGGCTCGGATGTCGACTGGCTCAAACCCGGCGATCGCATCGCCTACGCCGTGACGACCGGCGCCTATGCCGGGCAGCGCGTGATCCCCGCCGACCGCGTGGTGAAGGTGCCGGACGGCATCAGCGACGAACAGGCCGCAGCCATGATGCTAAAGGGCATGACCGCCGAATATCTGTTGCGCCGTACATTCAAGGTGAAAGCCGGCGACACGATCCTGTTTCATGCGGCGGCCGGCGGTGTCGGGCTGATCCTCGGCCAATGGGCCAAGCATCTCGGCGCGACAGTGATCGGCACGGCGAGTTCCACCGACAAGATCGAGCTCGCCAAGACGCATGGCTTCGACCACGTGATCAACTATCGCGAACAGGATTTCGTGGCCGGCGTTGCCGCTATCACCGGTGGCAAGAAATGCGACGTTGTCTACGATTCAGTCGGCAACGACACATTTCCAGCCTCGCTCGATTGCCTGCGGCCGCTCGGCACTTTCGTCAGCTTCGGTCAATCGTCTGGGCCGATCCCGCCCTTCAGCATCTCGTTGCTGGCGCAGAAGGGCTCGCTGTTCGCAACGCGGCCGACGCTGTTCGTCTATAATGCCAGGCGCGAAGACCTCGAGGTTTCCGCCGCCGCCTTGTTCGACGTGGTGCTCAGCGGCGCCGTCAAGATCAAGATAAACCAGCGTTACGCGCTCAGCGAGGCCGGCAAGGCGCATTCCGATCTCGAAGGGCGCCGGACCACCGGGACAACAATACTTATCCCTTAGGCGCCCGCCGTTTCGGGCCGCCGACGCCGCCGTTCTTGCGAACTGCTCTTTACCGCTTGAGTTTCCGCTGAAATTCTTGAAGCTCTTTCAAGTCGTGAGGCGCTTACCGTAGAGAGCAGCCCGCGCATACGATGCTTGCGGGAACACAGAACATGTCTGGCAAACCAGATGGAGGCACCGTGAGTGCAGATCAGGACGGCGCAAACTTGCTTGAGGTTCGCGGCCTCACAAAGATATTCGGCACGTTGACGGCGTGCGACCATGTCGATCTCAACATTGCCAAGGGTGAGATCCACGCGTTGCTTGGCGAGAACGGCGCCGGCAAGTCGACCCTGGTGAAAATGCTGTTTGGATCGCTGGAACCGAATTCCGGCGAGATTTTCTGGAATGGCCAGGCGGTCAGGATCACCAGCCCCGGTACCGCAAAAAAGCTCGGCATCGGCATGGTTTTCCAGCATTTTTCGCTGTTCGAAGCGCTGACGGCGGCGGAGAACATCGCGCTGTCGCTGGATGATGGCTCGCCGATCAGCACGATCGCGGCCAAGGCGAGGGCGCTCTCATACAGTTACGGCCTGCCTCTCGATCCGCTGTCGCTGGTCGGTGATCTGTCGGTCGGCGAGCGTCAGCGTATCGAAATCATCCGCTGCCTGCTGCAGACGCCGCAACTTATCATCCTCGACGAACCAACTTCGGTGCTGACGCCGCAGGAGGCCGATAAGTTGTTCGAGACGCTCGAACGGCTGCGTTCGGAAGGAAAGTCCATCCTCTACATTTCGCACCGGCTGGAAGAGGTCAAACGGATCTGCGACCGCGCCACCGTGCTGCGTCACGGCAAGGTGGTCGGCCATTGCAATCCGCGCCAGGAAACCGCATCTTCGTTGGCGCGGATGATGGTCGGCAACGAGGTGCTGGCCGTGGTGCGGGCGCCGGCCGAGGGTATCGAGACCGCGCCGGTGCTGCTTCAAATCCGCGAACTCACCCGCAAGCCGGCGACCCCGTTCTCGATCCCGCTCAGGAACATCAATCTCGACGTCCGCGCCGGCGAGGTGATCGGCATTGCCGGTGTGGCCGGCAACGGCCAGGGCGAATTCTTCGAATCCGTTTCCGGCGAGGTGCTGCAGCAGGATGCCGGCTCGGTCCGCATCCGCGGCAAGGATGCCGGCGGCCTCACCATCACCGGCAGGCGCCTGATGGGCGCTGCCTTCGTCCCGGAAGAGCGGCTCGGCCATGGCGCAGCACCGCGCATGAAGCTTTCGGAGAACCTGCTTCTGTCGCGCCACGCCACCGATGGCAAGATGTTTGTCGGCGCTGGTGGAATGGTCAAGGGCGATGCGATCCATACCGCTTCCCAGCGCATCATAAAGGCAATGGACGTGCGCAAGAGCGCGCCGGATCCGGAAGCTGCGGCTCTTTCGGGCGGCAATCTGCAGAAATTCATCGTTGGCCGCGAACTCGACCGCCGGCCGAGCGTCTTGGTGGTCAATCAGCCGACCTGGGGGGTCGACGCGGGGGCGGCGGCCCACATCCGCCAGGCGCTGATCGAACTGGCGCGCAGCGGCTCGGCGGTGCTGGTGATCAGCCAGGACCTCGACGAGCTGTTCGAGATTTCCGATGCGATCACGGTCATGCACAATGGCGAACTGTCGAAGCCGCTGCCGATAGCTGAAGCGACATTCGAGAAAATCGGGCTGCTGATGGGCGGCGCCGAACCCGGTCATGCCGAACATACGCTGGAGACGGCCTGATGCGCCTCGAACTTGTAAAACGCCCGCAGCGCTCGATGCTGTTTTCGGCACTCTCGCCTTTCATCGCTTTCGTTTTGACGATCATTGCCGGTGCCATCATGTTCGCGCTGCTCGGCGTCAACCCGTTGACCGCGTTCCGCATCTACTTCATCGAACCGATCAGCCAGGTCTGGCAGTTGCATGAGCTGGCGATCAAGGCCGCCCCCCTGATCCTGATCGCCGTCGGACTGTCGGTCTGCTACAAGGCCAACATCTGGAACATCGGCGCCGAAGGCCAGTTCATCCTGGGCGGCATTGTCGGCTCGATCATCCCCGTGCTGTTTCCGCAGTTCGAAGGCCCATTGGTGCTGCCGCTGATGCTTCTGCTCGGCATGGTCGGTGGGGCCGCCTATGCTGCAATCCCGGCACTGCTGAAGACGCGCTTCAACACCAACGAGATCCTGACCAGCCTGATGCTGGTCTATGTCGCCCAGCTCTTCCTCGATTGGCTCGTACGCGGGCCGTGGCGCGATCCGCAGGGCCATGGTTTCCCGCAGACCATCCAGTTCAACGACTCGGCGATACTGCCGGAACTCCTCCCGGAATCCGGCCGGGCAAACTGGGGATTTGTCTTCGCGCTGATCGCGGCGATACTGATCTGGATCCTGATGAGCCGTATGCTGAAAGGTTTCGAGGTCCGCGTGCTCGGCTCAAGCCCGAGGGCAGGGCGCTTCGCCGGGTTTGGCCTTAACCGCATGGTCTTCTTTGCCTTCCTGCTGTCGGGCGCACTGGCCGGACTTGCAGGGATTTCGGAGGTCTCGGGAGCCATCGGACAATTGCAGCCGGTGATCTCGCCCGGCTACGGATTTACCGCTATCATCGTGGCATTTCTCGGCCGGCTCAATCCGCTCGGCATCGTCGCCGCAGGCCTTGTGCTGGCGCTGACCTATCTGGGCGGCGAGGCAGTGCAAAGCGCGCTCGGCATCTCCGACAAGGTGGCGCGCGTGTTCCAGGGCATGCTTTTGTTCTTCGTGCTCGGCTGCGACACGCTCATCCATTACCGCATTCGCCTGACCGGCTTTTCCGCGCCGAAGCTCGAGGCAGGGCCGAAGCTGGAGGAAGCCCGCTGATGGACATCACCGTCAACATCCTCTTGACCATCGCGACGGCGGCGACGCCGCTGCTGATCGCGGCGATCGGCGAACTAGTGGTCGAACGTTCGGGTGTGCTCAATCTCGGCGTCGAAGGAATGATGATCATGGGTGCCGTCGGCGGTTTCGGCGCCGGCTATCTCACCGGCTCGCCTTGGATAGGGCTGTTGGCGGCAATCACCATGGGGGCAGTGTTCTCGCTGCTGTTCGCCGTCATGACGCTGTCGCTGGCCACCAATCAGGTGGCCACCGGCCTGTCGCTGACACTGCTCGGCCTCGGCCTTTCCGGCATGATGGGAACGAATTTTGTCGGCCAGCCCGGCGAAAGGCTGCCAAACCTCGATATTCCCGGCCTGACCGCAATCCCGGTCGTTGGCAGGCTGCTGTTCGGCCAGGATCCAATCTTCTACATCTCGATCGCGCTGACCGCCGCCGTCATGTGGTTCCTGTTCAAGACCCGCACCGGGCTCACGCTGCGCTCGATCGGCGACAGCCATGCATCCGCCCATGCGCTTGGCATCCACGTCATCCGCTACCGCTATCTCTCAGTGATTTTCGGCGGCGCTTGTGCCGGCCTCGCCGGCGGTCACCTATCGCTGGTCTACACACCGCAATGGGTGGAGAACATGACCGCCGGCCGCGGCTGGATCGCGCTGGCTCTGGTCGTCTTCGCCTCCTGGCGGCCATGGCGGGTGCTGGCCGGCGCCTATATTTTCGGCGCGATCTGGGTTGGCCAGCTTCACGTCCAAGCCATAAATCTGCAGGACTTCGTCGACGCGCCCTGGTTGCTCTACAAGTTAATTGCGTTCTTAAAATCGTTTCCCTCGCAACTGCTTTCTTCGCTGCCCTATCTGGCAACCGTCGTGGTTCTCGTTCTAATCTCGCGCAACAAGCGTTTGACGATGATGAACACGCCGGCCTCCTTGGGCCAGCCATTCGTTCCGGATCGTTGACAACAAAAAGACGGAAGCTCCAAGGCTTAACTCAGAGAGGTAACACAATGAAAAAACTGCTTATTGCCCTGATGGCGGCGACGGCCGCATTGTCGCTGGCGGCATCAGCCGAGGCGGCGGACAAGCTGAAGGCGTGCTGGGTCTACACCGGCCCGATCGGCGATTTCGGCTACTCCTACCAGCACGACCAAGGCCGCCTCGAGGTGGAAAAGGCACTCGGCGACAAGGTCGAGACCGCCTATCTCGAAAACGTCTCCGAAGGCCCCGATGCCGACCGCGCCTTCGAGCGCCTGGCGCGCGAGGGATGCAAGATCATTTTCGGCACGTCCTTCGGCTTCATGGACCCGGAAGTAAAGATCGCCAAGAAATTCCCCAAGGTGATGTTCGAGCACGCCACCGGCTACAAGACGGCCGAAAATCTCGGCATCTACAATGCGCGTTTCTACGAAGGCCGCTACGTGCTTGGCCAGATCGCCGCCAAGCAATCGAAGTCGGGCGTCGCCGGCTACATCGTTTCCTTCCCGATCCCGGAAGTGGTGATGGGCATAAATTCCTTTATGCTCGGCGCACAGTCGATCAACCCGAACTTCAAGGCGAAGATCGTGTGGGTGAACTCCTGGTTCGATCCGGGCAAGGAGGCCGATGCTGCCAAGGCATTGTTCGACCAGGGCGCCGATATCATCGTCCAGCACACCGACTCGACCGCTGCCTTGCAGGTGGCGGAGGAGCGCAAGCTGCACGGCTTCGGGCAGTCCTCCGACATGATCAAGTTCGCGCCGCACGCGCAGCTGACCGCGCTGACCGACGAGTGGGGTCCCTACTACATCAGCCGCGTCCAGGCGGCGCTCGACGGCACCTGGAAGCCCGACAATGTCTGGCTCGGCATTAAGGACGGCGCCGTCAAGCTGGCGCCGTTCACCAACATGCCCGACGACGTCAAGGCGATGGCCGAAGCCACCACCAAGAAGATCGCCGACGGCTGGAACCCCTTCACCGGGCCGATCGCCAAGCAGGACGGCACACCTTGGCTGAAGGAGGGCGAGGTCGCCGACGACGCGACGTTGCTCGGCATGAATTTCTACGTGAAGGGCGTCGACGACAAGCTGCCGCAGTAGGTGGTCGGAAACATATCGAACGAAAGGGCGCCACGCGGCGCCCTTTTCATTTTGGACGGAATATCAGACTGCTGAGCCGTAAAGGTCGTAAGCGTCGGCGCGCTCGATCTTGACCGTGACGATGTCGCCGGCGCGCAGTGGCCGCCGCGACTGGATATGGACCGAACCGTCGATTTCGGGCGCGTCGTATTTGGTCCGGCCCTTGGCCGAATTGCCATGCGCCTCGTCGATCAGGACCGGCAGGCGCTTGCCAATTTTCTTGGTTAGCTGCGTTGCCGAAATCTTCTGTTGGCGCTGCATGAAGCGGTGCCAGCGGGCTTCCTTGATCTCCTGCGGCACTTGCTCGAGGCCGAGCTCGTTGGAGCGGGCGCCTCTGACCGGCTCGTATTTGAAACAGCCGGCGCGGTCGATCTTGGCCTCGTCCAGCCAGTCGAGCAGCATCTCGAAATCGTCGTCCGTCTCGCCGGGGAAGCCGACGATGAAGGTGGAGCGGATGGCAAGGTCCGGGCAGACGTCGCGCCAGCCGCGAATGCGCTCGAGCGTCTTTTCGCCATGAGCGGGCCGGCGCATGTTCTTCAGCACCTGCGGCGAGGCGTGCTGGAATGGGATATCGAGATAGGGAAGAATCTTGCCCTCGGCCATCAGTGGAATGACGTCCGCGACATGCGGGTAGGGATAGACATAGTGCATGCGCACCCAGACACCGAGCTTACCCAGTTCTTCCGATAGATCGAGGAATTTCGCCCGCACTTCGCGATCGCCGAACATGCTGGTCTGGTATTTGATGTCGATGCCGTAGGCGCTGGTATCCTGCGAGATGACGAGGATCTCCTTGACCCCGGCCTTGGCCAGCTTCTCGGCTTCGCGCAACACGTCGGCGGCCGGCCGCGATACCAGGTCGCCACGCAGCGCCGGAATGATGCAGAAGGTGCAGCGGTTGTTGCAGCCTTCCGAAATCTTGAGATACGCATAGTGGCGCGGCGTGAGCTTGACCCCTTGCGGCGGCAAAAGGTCGATGTGGGGATCATGGCTCGGGGGGGCAGCCTCATGCACCGCCGCCATCACGCTTTCATAAGCTTGTGGTCCGGTGATGGCGAGGACGTTCGGATGTCTTTCACGGATGACGTCCGGCTCGGCGCCGAGGCAGCCGGTGACGATAACTTTGCCATTCTCCGAAAGTGC
This sequence comes from Mesorhizobium sp. M0106, assembly GCF_040322715.1. Classification (NCBI taxonomy): domain Bacteria; kingdom Pseudomonadati; phylum Pseudomonadota; class Alphaproteobacteria; order Hyphomicrobiales; family Phyllobacteriaceae; genus Mesorhizobium; species Mesorhizobium sp. M0106. Next base: position 284,771 of record NZ_JAMYUA010000003.1, read on the forward strand.
GGAGCCGATGGCGTTGAGCGATTCGTCGCGAGCCGAATCGAGGAAGCCACAGGTGTTGACGACGACCAGGTCGGCGCCGTCGTGCTTGCGGGCGATCTCGTAGCCTTCGGCGCGCAGGCGGGTGATAATGCGCTCGGAATCCACAAGGGCTTTCGGGCATCCAAGGCTGACGAAACTGACGCGAGGGGCGGACATCTAAGCTTTTCCGGATTTTCAGGATTGGCGGCGCAGTATCACACTTGTCGCGGCATTGGTATGGGCAGCGGCTGCGGCGAAACGCAACCGCCAGCGTCGCCGAAGGCTCGCCGAAGCTGAAAGGCCGGCCGATGAGAATTCGAGTCGGCGTGTCAGCTCACCGCACTGCTGACATGCGGCAAGACTTCCACCGCGCCCCGGTAGATCATATCGAGTGCGACATAAAAGATGATCAAAAGGCCGATATAGGCGATCCAGCGATGGCGGTGCAGCAGCTTGGCGATGAAGCTCGCGGCAAGGCCCATCAGCGCGATCGACAGGACGAGGCCTATCACCAGCACCTGGAAGTGATCGCGCGCCGCGCCGGCGACCGCCAGTACGTTGTCGAGCGACATCGACACGTCGGCGATGACGATCTGCAATGCCGCCTGACCCAAGGTCTTCTTGCGCGCCTTGCCGGCCACCATATCATCGCTGTTGATATCGGAATTGGACAGCGCTTCGGTCGCCTCCACCTCGTCGGCATACGACGTGCGCAGCTCGCGATACATTTTCCAGCACACCCACAGCAGCAAGATGCCGCCGGCCAGCAGCAGGCCGACAATCTGTAACAGGGTGACGGTGATCGCAGCAAAACCGATACGCAGCACCGTCGCCGCCACCACGCCGATGAGAATCGCTCTCTTGCGCTGCTCGACCGGCAAGCCCGCCGCGGCCAAGCCGATGACGATGGCGTTATCGCCTGCAAGCACGAGGTCGATGGCGATGACCTGGAGCAGGGCAGAGAAGCCCGCGGCAGTGAAAATTTCCATCGACTGGAAGTCCCTTGCTGGTTGGCCGACCGTTCGCGTCGAATGCCTGGAGGGCCTAACGTGTATGGTTCCTGCGCGTCAAGGGACTGGTTGGAACAAGGTCGGCAAACCGCCCGTTATTGCGGCAATATACAGAGTTTGCGACGATCGGCCCGAACACCGGCAAAATGCGGCCACAGGTCGCGAATGCCTAGTTATAGAGATTGTATTTGGGCCAGTCGCTTTCCGGAATTTCATCACCGATCCGATAGCGGAGCTGCAGGACTTCCATATGGTCCGGCGCTGTTTCGCATTTGAATTTCAGCCGGTACCACTGTCCCTTGCTGCGAAACGCAGCACCCGGGCTCTTGATCGCATCGGCGCCCATTTCGGGCGTCGCAAAAGCGTAGGCGACGACACGATCGGCTTTGTATTTGTGGTCGTCGCGGGTAATCCGGTCGAGAATTTCGGCGTCGCATCGCTGCTCCAGCCGGGTTTGCGGATCGAGTTTCAGCAGGCCGGCGCGCAATGCGCTGTCCATTGCGCTGGCCGGCCAAGCCACTATCGTCCATGCGAGGACCGCAGAAAATAGTTTATTCATGGGCGGGAGAAGCATCATATTCGGGCGGAGAAATCAACCCGACGAAGCGCGGCTGCGCGGCGGGTGACAGTCTTCGCTTTGTGGCAGGTTGTTGATTACGCAATAGTATCACCGGTACTTTGGTATCGTTGCCACGATCAGCACCTGTTGCATTTCAGCGACGCGAGAGGTGGTGCGCTGCATGGGGCAAAGCGGCGGTCGCCCCGAAGCGGACCGGCCTGTTAAACCCAGGCAGTCGAGAATCCGACGAGCGGAAAACTCGACGTCCATGCCTGCAGGATTGAAGACGGATATGGCGGAGGGAGTGGGATTCGAACCCACGGTGGGCTTGCACCCACGCCGGTTTTCAAGACCGGTGCCTTAAACCGCTCGGCCATCCCTCCAAGGTGATTTTTCAATCACTTAGGATATCGCGAGAGGAGCGGGTTCGAGTTGTCGGTACCGGATTGGCACCAGGACGTTCCCCGACCGGTTCGCGCTCCATTCCTGTAAAGCCGCATTCAGCGCCAAGTCAACCGTGGCGGCCGCACCTTTCGGCGCGATCCAGGGCGGTGAGCAGCGTCATGGCGAGCTGTGTTTGTGCTGAGTGTGGAAAATCGTTTTTAAAACCCGCACGGACTATTAATCGTTGAGCGCTGATATGTTGGGCGCGTTAGGCACATGTAAGTAAATCGTATTCTGGAGTTGATTTTGGCCGTACTTGGCGCTCTCCCGCCCGGTCTTCGCTGTAGACCAGTCCGCGAAACCGACTGGGAGGGAGTGGTTGATTGCCTGTGCAGGGGCTTTCCGGCGCGTAATCGGAGTTACTGGATACACGCTCTGACCCGCTTGTCGCAGCGGCCTGTGGTTGCCGAGTTCCCACAATATGGCTTTGCTTTGGAGCATGCCGGTCGGATCGTCGGCGTCGTGCTCACCCTTTATGCTCGCTATCACGGGTCGGAGAGCGAGGAAATTCGCTGCAATCTTTCAAGCTGGTCAGTCGATGCAGATTTCCGTCCCTATGGCGCCATGTTGGTTGCGGCGGTTCTCAAGCGGAAGGACGTGACCTACACGAACATTTCGCCTGCACAAGCGACATTGAAAGCCAACCGGGCGCTCGGCTTTCGGCTCTTCTCCAGCGGACAATTTACCTTCTTGCCGGCTTTAAGTTCGGCGCAGCGGTCATGTCGCGTGGTCGAAGTGCGTCCCGATCTCCCGGAATTGGCGATGCTGCCCGAGAGTGAGAGATACATACTCTCGGAACACGCCGCGCTGGGCTGCCTGTCGTTGATCTGCATTTGCGACGGAGTAGCGTTCCCCCTGGTGTTGATGCCGCGCCGAATGTTGCACGGTGTTATCCGATGCCATCAGGTCATCTATTGCCGCTCGCTTGCGGATTTGGGCCGCTGCGCCGGCGCGATGGGGCGCTTTCTCTTGCGAAGCGGAATCCTGGTTTGCTTTGTCGACGCCAAGGAGCCGATTCCAGGCTTGGTGGGATGGTACCGCCCCAACAAGGGGCTGAAATACTTCAAAGGTCCCAGACCACCCGCACCTGGAGATCTGACGTTCACCGAACTTGTGATCTTCGGTCCCTGAATCTGCGCTCGCAGCCACGCCAAGCCAGGGGCAAAGTGCGCCACCAACGAGCGTTTCTGATCGATAAGCGATGATTTTCATGCCGATCAGCGAAGCGGTCCGTGCCACAATCTCGCCCGGTTCCGACCACAATCGGTTAATACGGTGATAAACAATTCCTGCGCACAAAAAGGATTGGGGTAGGGCGTCGCCGGCGTTTCTGGAGTGGGTGCTTTGGCATCGCTGACGTTCATGCTGCGGTGCCTTCGTCGATGCTATAGGGGACAATCAAAATATGCAGACCACGGCGCGCCCGCGTCTTCGTCGCGCTTCCGCTTTCGCGCTGTTGGCCTTGTCGGCAGCCTTTCTTGCAGCATGTGCCGGGCCGCAGCAAAAGGCGATGGTCAACAAGAAACCTCGCTCCAAGGAATATTTTTCCGAAGCCGAATACGGCGTGAAAGCCAGCCCGCGCGTCATGTTCAAGACGTCTCGCGGACGCGACCAGCTCGGCAAGCCCTATCAGGTGCGCGGCAAGTGGTATTATCCGAAGGAAGACAAACGTTACGCCAAGGTTGGCCTCGCATCCTGGTACGGTGAGGCCTTCCACGGCCGGTTGACCGCCAACGGCGAAGTCTACGACATGGCAGATCTGACGGCGGCGCATCCGACCATGCCGCTGCCGAGCTATGCGCGGGTCACCAACATGAAGACCGGCAGCTCGGTGATCGTGCGCGTCAACGACCGCGGACCCTATCATGATGGACGCATCATCGATGTGTCGAAGCGCGCTGCTGAAATGCTCGATTATGCCAACATCGGTACGGCCGAGGTGAAGGTCGAATATGTCGGCCGTGCGCCGCTCGAAGGCAATGACGGGCAGTATCTTATGGCTTCGTATCGTCCAGGCAACAGGGCGCCGGATCCGTCGGACGGCCTGCCCAGCGATGTCATGGTCGCGATGAATGGGCCGTCGCCAAGCCTGCCGGTGAGCGCTGCTGCCGTGCCGTTCCCCGGTCAGCTGACGAATTCCGGGCAGGGATCCGATGCAGGGCCTGTCACGGCAGTGCAAGCATCTGCTTTGGGAGACATTGTACTGCCCGATTTCGGCCCGATCGTGCCGGAGCGCCCGGAGATCAACCTGCCGGCGCAATCGCCGTTCACCGTGGCGTCGCTGTCTTACGCGGACGAGCGCGTGCAACGCGCCTCCAACGCGTTTGCCGAGCTGGATGGCGCCGGCATGTCGCCCGCCGAAATTCTTCAATCGTGGAAGCGGCAAGCTCCTCCAACCGGGTCGCCCACGGACTATGTCGCGGCGGGTTCGTTCGAGAATGCCGCCGAAGCGGAGCGTGTGGCGGCCCAGCTTTCCAGCTTCGGCAAGACCGAGATCCAGCGCTCGGAACTTGAAGGCAAGGACTGGTACTCGGTCAACCTCTTTGCCGACGGTCGTGGCAGCCTGGACGAGATGCTGCAGGCAGCGTGGTCGCATGGTGCGCCGGATGCGCTTGCTGTACGCAACTGAGCTCGGGCTGCCTGGTTTTTTCGTGCGCGATTGATACGCCAGGCAAAAGCCTGATAGCTTCTGCCAACTTGCAAAAGCGCCGGCTCACTGGTCGAACCTGATGAAATCTTTTCACCCTTTCACCGGGCTTATGGCGCTCGGCCTGCTGCTGCTCTCGCTTGCGCAGGCCTCAGCTCAGCTTTTCGAGACCAAGGCCGCGCAGGCCTTCATGATCGATGCCGAAACCGGAACCGTGCTGTTTTCCAAGGACGCCGACAGGTTGATCCCGCCGGCCTCGCTGGCCAAGCTGATGACGATGGAAGTGGTTTTCGACGCCATCAAATCAGGGCGCATGACGCTCGATGACACCTTCGTGGTGAGCGAGAACGCCTGGCGCAAAGGCGGCGCTCCTTCGGGGACATCGACCATGTTCGCCAAGCTCAAGTCGACGATCCGGCTGGAAGACCTGATCCAGGGCGTGACCGTGCAGGCGGCCAATGACGGCTGTATCGTCATCGCTGAAGGGATGGCCGGGTCCGAAGCAAACTTCGCGGCGCAGATGACCGAGCGTGCCCGCCAGATCGGCTTGCAGAAATCGACTTTCGTCAATTCCACCGGTCTGCCGGCCGATGGGCAGCAAACGAGCGTTCGCGAACTCGCGCTTCTGGCGCTGCATATCTGGCGCAACTACCCGGATCTCTACCGCTATTACGGCCAGAAGGATTTTACCTGGAACAAGATTTCCCAGAGGAACCGCAATCCGCTACTGGCCATGGACATAGGCGCCGACGGGCTCGCGGTCGGTGCCAGCGAGCAATCCGGGTTCGGCATTGTCGGCTCGGTCAGCCACAACGGCACAAGGGTAATCGCGGCGATGAGCGGCCTGGCAAACGACCGTGAGCGTGCTGAGGAAGCGCGAAAGCTGCTCGACTGGGGCGTTCGCTCCTTCGAGAAGACTGAAGTATTCGCCAAGGACGAAGTGGTTGGCGAAGCCCAGGTCTTTGGCGGCGCCAAGTCCGGTGTCGCGTTAAAGGCAAAAGGACCGGTGCAGATCTTCCTGCCGATCACCAACCGCGACAAGCTCACCGCCAGGATCGTCTATGACGGACCGGTGGCAGCGCCGGTGGAGGAGGGGCAGCCGGTGGGTACGCTGCGCGTCTGGATCGGCGATACGCTGAGCCAGGAGACGCCGCTGTTTGCCGCCGAGTCGATCGGTGTCGGTTCGCTGCCGCAGCGCGCGCTCGATGCCGCCAAGGAACTGGCCGTCGGCTGGCTGCGTTAGCACCGTCGCGGTGGACCTTTTTTCCCGCCGGGACTATACGGTCCCCGAAGTATGGACAAAGGCTTTGGCGCGCGGATTTTTCATCACTTTTGAAGGCGGCGAAGGAGCAGGCAAGTCGACGCAGATCGAGCGGCTGGCAAAGAAGATGCGCGCCAAGAAATACGATGTGCTGGTGACGCGTGAGCCGGGTGGCTCGCCGGGCGCGGAGGCGGTCAGGCATGTCCTGCTTTCAGGCGCAGCCGAGCCGTTCGGCCCCAAGATGGAAGCGCTGCTTTTCGCCGCTGCGCGTTCCGACCATGTCGAACAGGTCATCCGGCCGGCAGTCGAGCGCGGTTCGGTCGTGCTTTGCGATCGTTTCATGGATTCCTCGCGCGTCTACCAGGGCGTCACCGGCGGCCTCGACCCGGCATTTATGGACGCATTGGAGAAGGTCGCCATCAACGGCATGGTGCCGGACATGACACTGATCTTCGACATCGACCCCGCCGAGGGCCTGAGGCGCGCTACCGCCCGGCGGGGCAGCAGTGACGGACCGGACCGCTTCGAGAAAGAAACATTGGCCATCCACCAACGCCGGCGCGAGGCGTTTCTCGCGATCGCCTCAGCTGAACCCGAACGCTGCGTTGTCGTCGATGCCTCAGCCGACCTAGATGCGGTGGAGGATGTCGTTACCGCCGCGGTCTTCGCGGCTCTCGAGAGGATGATGCCGGCGCAAAGAAGGCAGGCGGCGCCAGCATGATTTTCGAACGCATCGCGCCCGAACAGCACGATACGCTGGACGGGGTGCCCGAGCCATCCGAGACGCCGCGTCTTGTCGGTCACCTGCAGGCGGCCAACATGCTCGCCACCGCTTACCGCTCGGGAAAGCTGCCGCACGCACTGATCTTTGCCGGACCGGTTGGCATCGGCAAGGCGACGCTGGCCTTTCACCTGGCGCATCATCTGTTGAAGCACCCGGCCTTCGAGCAGGCGCCGGAGAGCCTTGCCGTTCCAGATCCGGCTTCGTCGCTGTTTCGACAGATCGCCACCGGCGCGCATCCTTCGGTGCTGCATCTTACACGCCCGGCGAACGACAAGACCAAGAGCTTCAAGACAGTGGTGACGGTCGACGAAATCCGCAAGGTCAGCCGTTTTCTGTCGCTGACCTCGCACGACGGCAGCTACCGGGTGGTTATCGTCGATCCCGCCGACGACATGAACACCAATGCTGCCAATGCCTTGCTGAAGAATCTTGAAGAGCCACCCGCGCGCACCTTGTTCATCCTCATCGTCCATGCGCCGGGCAGTCTGCTGCCGACGATCCGGTCGCGCTGCCAGATGGTGCGGTTGGCGCCGCTAGATGCCGAGAGCTTGATGACGGTTCTGGAAGGCATCGAGCCGCCGCCACCGGAGGATCCTGGGGCGCGCGCGGCGCTGGCGGAGCGGGCAGGGGGCAGCGCGCGCAATGCGATCCTGTTGACGCAGTATGGAGGGCTCGAAATCGCCGCCACCCTCGACGCCCTGGTGATGTCCAAGAAGATAGATGTCGCAGGCGCCTACCGTCTTGCCGAGGCGGTCGCCGGCCGCGACCAGGCGATCCCGTTCGAGATATTCAATCGCCGCGCGCTTGATCTGCTGTCGGCCGGCGCCAGCCAGGCCGCGCTCGCCGGCGATCTCGCGCGGGCCAAAACGCTGTCGGATACTTGGCACGAGGCTTTGAACGCTATATCTGAAACCGAGACCTACAATCTCGACAAAAAGCAGCACGCCCTGACCATGATCGACCGCCTGAATTCTGCAATGCGAATGTGACGGCCGCCGGCGTGGCTTTGAAGCCCCTGAGTATTGATCCCAATCAATCGCAGGAACTTCGAAGCCACCACATTGGCGTCGGATGGCAATTGCCGTTTCGATGCGATATCTCACCGCGACATCTTTCATTCAGACATTCATGACGGCTCATCCATGGCACGCGAAAAATACTACGTCACGACGGCTATTTCCTATCCGAACGGCAAACCGCATATCGGCCATGCCTACGAGTTGATTGCCACCGACGCGCTGGCCCGCTTCCAGCGGCTCGACGGTAAGGACGTGCTCTTTCTCACCGGCACCGACGAGCACGGCATCAAGATGCTGCAGACGGCGAAGAGAGAAGGTATTTCAGCGCGCGATCTGGCAGACCGCAACTCGGCCGATTTCGAGCGCATGGCCGTCGCGCTCAATGCCTCCAACGACGATTTCATCCGCACCACGGAAAAGCGGCACTACAAGGCCTCGCAGGCGATCTGGAAGGCGATGGCCGCCAATGGCGACGTCTATAAAGGCGGCTATGCCGGCTGGTACTCGGTGCGTGACGAAGCCTATTACGGCGAAGAAGAGACCGAGGTGCGTAGCGACAATGTCCGCTACGGGCCGCAGGGGACGCCGGTCGAATGGGTCGAGGAAGAGAGCTACTTCTTCCGGCTGTCGGCTTATCAGGACAGGCTCCTTGCACTTTACGAAAACCAGCCCGATTTCGTCGGTCCTGCCGAGAGGCGCAATGAGGTGATGAGCTTCGTCAGGTCCGGCCTGAAGGACCTATCGATCTCGCGCACCACGTTCGACTGGGGCATCCCGGTGCCGGGCGACGAGAAGCATGTGATGTATGTCTGGGTCGACGCCTTGACCAACTACATCACCGCCGCCGGCTATCCGGATCCGGCCAATGAGAGATGGTCGTTCTGGCCGGCAAACGCGCACGTCATCGGCAAGGACATCGTCCGCTTCCACGCGGTCTACTGGCCGGCTTTCCTGATGTCGGCTGGCATCGAATTGCCGAAGCGCGTGTTCGCGCATGGTTTTTTGTTCAACCGCGGCGAGAAAATGTCGAAGTCGGTCGGCAACGTCATCGACCCGTTCGCGATGATCGAGCACTACGGCCTCGACCAGGTGCGCTATTTCTTGCTGCGCGAAGTGCCGTTCGGCCAGGACGGCAGCTACAGCCATGATGCGATCGTCAACCGCACCAATGCCGACCTTGCCAATGGCCTCGGCAATCTGGCGCAGCGCTCGCTGAAGATGGTCGCCAAGAACTGCAGCGGCGCGGTGCCAAAGCGCGGCGAACTGACCGAAGCCGACAGCGCCATCCTCGACCAAGCGGTGGGGGCACTCGCCGTCGCGCGAAAGGCGATGGCGGATCAGGGCATCCATTTGGCGCTGGCGGCGATCTTCGGAGTGGTGGCCGAAGCTGACCGCTATTTCGCCTCTCAGCAACCCTGGGCGCTAAGCAAAAGCGATCCGGACCGTATGAAGACAGTTCTGTGGACGACGATCGAAGTCGTCCGGCGCGTGACGCTGCTCTGCCAGCCCTTTGTTCCGGGGTCGGCTGCAAAGCTGCTCGACCTGCTGGCGGTGCCGGCAAACAACCGTGACTTTGCGCATGTCCACGCCGACTATGCGCTGGTGCCCGGCACGGCATTGCCCGCGCCGGAGGCGGTCTTTCCGCGTTACGAAAAGCAGGACGCGAACGCCTGATGCTGGTCGACAGTCACTGCCACCTCGACTTTCCGGATTTCGCCGAAGAGCGGGCGGCCATTGTCGCCCGCGCCCTAGCGGCCGGCATCGGCCGAATGGTGACGATCTCGACGAGGGTTAGGCGATTTAACCAAGTGCTTGAGATTGCAGAGACTTTCGATGAGGTCTATTGCTCGGTCGGCACCCACCCGCATAATGCGGCCGAAGAGCTTGATGTCACTGTCGATGATCTGGTGCGGCTCTCTGCTCATCGCAAAGTGGTGGCGATCGGCGAGGCCGGACTCGACTATTTCTACGATCATGCGCCGCGCGACGCACAGGCGCAGGGCTTTCGCACCCACATCGCCGCGGCGCGCGTGACCGGTCTGCCGCTGGTCATCCATTCGCGCGACGCCGACGACGACATGGCTGATATCCTCGAAGAAGAAACGGGGAAGGGCGCCTTCCCCTTCATCCTGCACTGTTTTTCGTCGGGGCGCCGGCTGGCCGAGATCGGCGTGGCGCTTGGCGGCTACGTCTCGTTTTCCGGCATCCTCACCTTCAAAAACTCCGCCGAGCTGCGCGCCGTCGCCGCCGATGTGCCGCGCGACCGTCTGCTGGTCGAAACCGACGCGCCATACCTTGCGCCGATCCCGTTTCGCGGCAAGCGTAATGAGCCCGCCTATGTCGCGCATACAGCCAAGGTGCTGGCCGAGACGATCGGCTTCAGCGAGGCCGAGATCGCTAATATCACCACGGATAATTTCTTCCGGCTGTTCAGGAAAATGCCGCGCCCGAGCGCGCCGGGCGCCTGACGCATGAGCGACCGGTTACGTCTTACCGTCCTCGGCTGCGGCTCATCGCCGGGCACGCCACGCATCACCGGCGACTGGGGCAATTGCGATCCCGCGAACCCCCGGAACCGGCGCACGCGCACCGCAGCGCTTGTCGAGCGGATCGCGGCGAGTGGCGCCCGGACCACGGTCGTCATCGACACCGGCCCGGATTTCCGCGAGCAGATGCTGCTGGCATCGGTCAAGCGCATCGATGCGGTGGTCTATACACATCCGCATGCCGACCATATCCACGGCATCGACGATTTGCGCGGCTTCGTGCTCGAGCAGCGCCACCGGATCGACATCCATGCGGATCAGGCTACCATGCTGCGCCTACGCGAGGCGTTCCGCTACTGTTTCGAAACACCGAAAGGCAGTTCGTATCCGCCGATCGTCAACGCCCATATCATCGACCACCACAGGCCGGTGGTGATCGCAGGCGAGGGCGGCGCCCTCACCCTCGAACCGCTGCTGCAGCTCCATGGCGACATCACCTCGCTGGGTTTCCGCATCGGCGGGCTGGCTTATTGCCCTGACGTCAGCGACTTTCCGGAGGCGACCGCCAAGCGTTTGCGCGGGCTGGACATGCTGGTCATCGACGCGCTGCAATACACCGTCCATCCGAGCCATCTGTCGCTTGGCCAGGCGCTTGGCTGGATCGAAAGACTGGCGCCGAAGAACGCGGTGCTGACGCATATGCATGTGCCACTCGACTACGCTACGGTAATGGCCGAGACGCCGGCCAACGTCGAGCCTGCTTATGACGGCATGACGATCGAAATCCCTTACGAATCAGCGTGAAAGACTAAGTTTTTACGTCCTGGGTTCCCGAGTTGGATCTCGCGAGGTGCTAGCTTCACGTCACATCCAATCGGCCATGCCAGTTCCATAATCTATCTTATGCGACTACGCCTATAGCATCCGATGGCGGCGAGATCAGGCCGGTCACTCTTAGACATTCGCAACAGCGCTGTGGGGCAACGGGCATGCTAGGGTTGCGAATCATGAAGGCGCTTCCGCTGCTTGCAAGTCTTGCCCTCACCCTCGCCTGCGCGCTCACTGGCGCGCGAGCGCAGGACCTTGATCGTGAGCCAGGCGAGAACGACCTGGCTTTCGCCAAACGTGTTGTTGGATTCGCCGACAATGCTGATCCGCACACCACAGCCGTGAGCTGGAACGGCCTCCAGACACTCTTCGTCGATTACCAGACCGCTGAGGACTATCCGGAACGCCCGCTCGTCGCGCTGCAACGGCTAGCCGACAACAGATATCGCGCAATCCAGGTCACGATCGGTGAACAAGAGGGCGACACACCGGACATGGCGCTCGGCCTCGCCAACGCCGATCACGACCCGGCAAAGGAACTGATCGTGATACTTTCCTGGGCTCAGATGCACTACGATGTCGAAGGGACGCTCTACGAAGTTCGCATCTTCGATGGCCCCAAGCCAGGCCAGAAGGCGCTGACTCAATTGAAAGCGAGCCGGAAGTTCGATGCCACATGCGACTGCCATTGGCGCGACGGCGCAACGAAGCACTTCCGCTTCAAGACGATCGCGGCGGTCAAGGCTGAACTGAAGCGCCTGGGCTATTAGCCGCCGGCGAGGGCTCGCTTCCCGGATGTTGCCCTCGCCATCTCGCCTATGCTGACCCGCAATCGTCCCCAGCGCCGGTACAGGCACAGTCTGGGTCGCTCGTCAGAACTCCATATCACCGAAGTCACCGCCATTGTCGGAGCTGGCATCGCCTGCCTGATCGGCTTCGTCAGGCTGCGGCGTCGGCTGTCCAGCTGTCTTCGCTTCGCTGCCGCCAAACATGCCTGCGATCGCGTTGCCGAGCAGCACGCCGCCGGCCACGCCCATCGCGGTCTGCGCAGCGCCGGCAAGAAAACCACCGCCTGCCCGCTGTGGCGTGTCCTGCGGCCCTTCAGTTGCAACGGAGGCGGTGCGCCCTACCCGCGGAACCGAGCCTGAGCGCCTGCCGCCGCTGCGGCCGAAGAAGCCGCTGAGCGGTCCACCGCCGGCCGGCTGCCGCGCCTGCTCCTCCAGTTCTTCTATGCGCGCCTGAGCTGCGTTCAGGGCCTGCTCCTGCACCACGATCGTCTGGGCCATGTAATATGGCGCCCCAGGCTGCTGGGTGATCTGGTTCTGGATGAAGCGCTCTGCTTCGGCATCGCGCGGCGGCGCTTGGCGCTCGGCGCTTGCCAACTTCTCGAAGAGCTGTCCGATCGCTTGCCGATCGTTTCTGTCCATGATGTCCAACTCCGGTCTTGGTTCAACGCCGGCTATTCGCGCTCGCCAGTGAAGTTCAACAGCAGTTGGAAGATGTTGATGAAGTTCAGATAGAGCGAGAATGCCCCGAAGACAGCGAGTTTCTGCTGTGATTCCGCGCCGAAGTTTTCCGCATACTGCTCCTTGATCGTCTGGGTATCCCAGGCGGTGAGGCCGATGAAGACGGCAATGCCGATCACCGAGATCGCGAATTGGAGCGCGGTCGAGCCCAGGAAGATATTGACGATGCTGGCGATCACCACGCCGATCAGGCCCATGATCAGGAACGACGAAAACTGCGTCAGGTCGCGTTTGGTCGTGTACCCGTAAAGGCTGGTTGCGCCGAACATGGTGGCGGCGATGAAGAAGGTGCGTGCGATGCTGGTGCCGGTAAAGACCAGGAACACGGAAGCCAGCGACAGGCCCATGACCGCGCAGAATGCCCAGAACATCGCCTGGGCGCCGGCTGCCGACATCGCCTGCATCCGAAACGAGAACAAGAGCACAAAGGCCAGCGGGGCCAGCATCACCACCCATTTCAGCGGTGTGGAGAAGATCGGCACGTAAAGAGCGGGCGTGGAAGCCACCACGAACGCGATCACGCCCGTAACGACGAGGCCAAGGCCCATATAGTTATAGACGCGCAGCATGTGCCGGCGCAGGCCTTCATCGTAGACGGCTCCGGCTCGGGCTCCGGCCCCGATATATCCGAGATTGTTCATGTGGTTCTCCTTCTTGCAGGTCGATCAGTAAAGCGTTTTGGCGAGCGCTTCGGCCGTGCGATCGAGACCGCCGACATCGCTGCGTCCGACGACCGCGTAGGCGACCTCGCCGATCTGGAAATAAGCCGAGGAAACTTCGCCCGAGGGAACGACGGTCGGCTTGACGACGTCGAATGTTCCGGGCCTGATCGCGAACAACGAGACCAGCCCCATCTCTTTCGTCTCGACAGCCATCTCGACGCTCGGTCCGAATTGCGATGGATAGATCTGCACGTCACGGACCGTCCAGTCCGCTGGCAGCGATGGCATCACGATCGCCGTCGCGGCGCGGATTTCGTCGGCATTGTAGCCGGGTGCTTCGGGTTGCGACGACATCGCCTCACGCACGAGCGTCGTGCGGTGCGCCCGGACCGCGTCCTCCACATAGGCCGGCGGATGGGTCGAAGCGACGACTTCCGTCACCGATATCGGTCCGATGAGCCCGTTCGCAAGCCAGCCGGCAGCGACGAAGACAGCGACTGCCGCAGCTCGCTGCAAAGCACCAAGGACGCGGCCGCGCGCCAATCCCCGCTCCAGCCGCCGTGCAGCATCGGCCGTCGCGGGCCGCGCCATGCCTTTCGATCCGGCAAGCGCCACGCGCAATTCGTCACGCATCCGTAAGTCGGACATCACCCGCGCGGCCGCGTCCGGGCGGGCCGAAAGGAACGCCTCGACCTCGATGCGACGAGCCACGTCCAGCTGATCGTCGACATAGGCGTCGAGATCGGCGTCGGTCACGGGATCGCGCAGTTGGTTCATGATCCACCTCCGACGATCTTCAGATGGCCTTTCGCGCGTGCCGGCACCGCGTCCTCCATCTCGCGCAGGGCCGCACGCGCCCTGCCGATGCGCGACATCAGCGTGCCAAGCGGCACGCCACTCACCTCAGCGGCCTGGCTGTAGCTAAGCCCCTCGATGGCGACGAGATGCAACGCCGAACGCTGCTCCTCCGGCAATTCGAAAAACGCTTCGCGCACCTGCGCCAGACGGACCGAATGTTCCTGCGGCGCCGGGACATTCGCCTCGGCGAGATAGCCGGCCTGTTCGATGCGCATTGCTTCGGATTTGCGGGACCGCAGACCGTCGATGAATGCATTATGGACGATCGACAGCAGCCATACGCGAAGATTTCCGCCGGAGCGGAAGCTGCCGCGTCGCTCATAGGCACGCACCAGCGCATCATGCACCAGATCCTCTGCATCGGCGCTGTCGCGCGTCAGCGAGCGTGCATAGCGGCGCAGCGAACCGAGCTGTCCCAGAATATCGAAGCGTGGCATCGGCCGTTTCATGTCCTGTTTACGGAGCAGGTCGGGATGTTAATCCCGCTCTCCCCGAAATTTTCTTACGGCTCGCCGCGTTCTCGTCCTGGGAGGTATCGGGCCCGCTCTCGCCCGCCAGATAGTATCGGCCGCCTTCGAGGCAAACCGGCGCCGAGTTGGCGCATATGAAACTGCTGGCAAAGCACGGCCGGTTTGCGTATCACTCCGCCGCCAACGGAACCTTATCGATGTTCGAAAATCTCCAGCCCGCGCCTGCCGACAAGATCCTGGCCTTGATCGGCCTCTATCGCGCCGACCCGCGTCCCGACAAGGTCGATCTTGGGGTCGGCGTCTATAAGGATCGCGACGGCAAGACGCCGGTGATGCGCGCGGTGCGCGAAGCCGAAAAGCGGCTGCTGCAGGGCCAGGATACCAAGACCTATCTCGGCCTTGCCGGCGATACCGCCTTCAACGCGGCGATGGCCAGGTTGGTGTTCGGCCCAGCCGCCGACATGACGCGCATTCGTGCGGCGCAGGCGCCAGGCGGCTCCGGCGCGCTGCGGCTGGTAGCAGAGCTGCTGAAAAGGACCCGCACCGACGCGATGGTCTGGCTGTCGGATCCGACATGGCCGAACCACATGCCGGTGATGCGCGCCGCTGGCCTGCAGACACGCGAATATCCCTATTTCGACGCTGCTTCTGGTGCGGTTCGCTTCGACGACATGCTGAATGCATTGAGAACCGCGAATCCTGGCGACGTCGTATTGTTGCATGGCTGCTGCCATAACCCGACAGGCGCCAATCTAGACATCTCGCAATGGGCTGCCATTGCCGATCTTGTCGTTGAGCGCGGCCTGCTGCCCTTTGTCGACATCGCCTATCAGGGCTTTGGCGAGGGACTTGATGCGGATGCCGCCGGCTTGCGCCTTCTGGCGGCAAAAGTTCCGGAAATGGTCGTTGCCTCCAGCTGCTCGAAGAACTTTGCCGTCTATCGCGACCGAGTCGGTGCAGCGCTGATCATGGCGAAAGGTGGCGCGCAGGCGGATTTGGCGATGGGCCAGATGCTGTCGGCGGCGCGCGCCATGTATTCGATGCCGCCGGACCACGGCGCGGCGGCGGTGCGCATCGTGCTTGAAGACCCCGTATTGCGTTCCGACTGGGAGGCAGAGCTTGAAGAGATGCGGCTGCGCATGCTGCGGCTGCGCGTCCAGTTCGCCGAGGCGCTGCGGCGGCAGTCCAACTCCGACCGTTTCGATTTCGTCGCCAGCCATCGCGGCATGTTTTCCCGGCTTGGCCTGTCGGAAGCGCAAGTCGAGCGGCTGCGCGCCGAGCATGCCATCTATATGGTCGGCGACAGCCGCATCAACGTTGCCGGCCTGCCCGAGGACGGCATGGATGCGCTCGCCAAGGCGATAGTCTCCGTGCTCGACTGATGCTTTTGCTAACTAGGATCTTCCGGAAACCGGCTTCCACTTTCGTATCATGGTCTGGCGGCCCGTCTGTGGACAAGGCGCCCTCACCGGCTGAAGCCGTTGGCCGCACAGCCGTGTACAGGATAGCGTTTCCCAGATGAAACCCTCGAAAGACATTTCCCGACTGATCGAGATCATGGCAGCGCTGCGGGCGCCGGAAACCGGCTGCCCGTGGGATATCGAGCAGGACTTTTCGACAATCGCGCCGTACACGATCGAGGAAGCCTACGAAGTGGCGGACGCCATTGCGCGCGGCGATCTGGACGATCTGCGGGATGAACTCGGCGATCTCCTGCTGCAAGTGGTCTACCACGCGCAAATGGCCGAGGAGGCCGGCGAATTTTCATTCGGCGATGTGGTCCTGGCCATCACCACAAAACTGATCCGCCGCCACCCCCATGTCTTCGGCGACGACAAGGCGCGCAGCGCCGGCATGGCCAAGGGCATGTGGGAAAAGATCAAGGCAGAGGAAAAGGCGGAGAAGCGCAGTGCGCGCCTCGCCCGAGGGCTCGACCCGGAAGACCATGGCAAGGGCTTTCTCGACAGTGTGCCGGTCGCCCTGCCCGCACTGACCCGAGCGCTCAAGCTGCAGGAAAAGGCCGCCCGCGTCGGCTTCGACTGGAGCGAGGCGGCACCGATCCTCGAAAAGATCGAGGAGGAGATCGGCGAATTGCGAGAAGCGCTGGCCAAAGGCGACAGCGCGCCGATCAAGGATGAGTTCGGCGACATGCTGTTTGCGGTCGTCAATCTCGGCCGGCACCTCAAAATTGGTTCCGAAGCGGCACTCAGCGGCACCAACGAAAAATTTCGGTCGCGCTTCCACTATGTCGAGCGGACGCTGCAAGCGTCGGGAAACAGCCTTGAAGAGGCAACGCTGGACGAGATGGAAGCGCTCTGGCAGCAGGCAAAAAGCGCGAAGTAAACGCCTCTACCCGTTGTTTTGACGGCGCAATCGGCTTTCGATCTCCTGCCGAGCGCTGTGTGTAGCCTTGAGCGCGACGGTTACGCTGCCATCCTCATTGTCGTCGCGCGAGACGATGTCGCCGTTGCGGTAAAGCCAGTCGACGACGCCGAGTTGGTCGGGCTTGAGTGTGACGGTGAACGTCTCCAGTTCGCCCGACATCATCGTCTCGATGATCGCCTTCAGCGCATCGATGCCCTCGCCGGTTACCGCCGATATGGCGATCGGCGGTGCCTTCTTGCCGTCAGCACCATCGGCAAGCAGCCGCGCCCGGTTGCCCTCGTCGAGCCGGTCGATCTTGTTCCATACTTCGATGACACGCTTGCTATCGCGGGCATCGACGCCGAGATCGGCAAGGATGCGCTCGACATCTTCGGCCTGCGCGGCCGTATCGGGATCGGAGATGTCGCGCAGATGAATGACGAGGTCTGCCTCGACCACTTCCTCCAGCGTCGCCCTGAAGGCCGCGACCAGATGCGTTGGCAGGTCGGAAATGAAGCCGACCGTATCGGAAAGGATGATCGGCGTGCCGTGCGGCAGGCGCACGCGGCGCAGCGTCGGGTCGAGCGTGGCAAACAGCATGTCTTCGGCCAGCACCCCTGCTCCGGTCATCCGGTTGAACAGAGTTGACTTGCCGGCATTGGTGTAGCCGACGATCGCCACCACCGGAAATGGCACCTTCTTGCGCTTGGCGCGGTGCAGGTCGCGGGTGCGGCGCACAGTTTCGAGCTCGTGCTTCAGCTTGGTGATCTTGTCCTGCAGCACACGCCGATCCGACTCGATCTGGGTCTCGCCAGGGCCGCCGAGAAAGCCGGCGCCGCCACGCTGGCGCTCGAGGTGGGTCCAGCTCCGCACAAGGCGGCCTTTCTGGTAGTTGAGATGGGCAAGATCGACCTGCAGCGTGCCTTCCTTGGTGCGGGCGCGCTCGCCGAAAATCTCCAGGATCAGCCCGGTGCGGTCGAGCACCTTGGCGTTCAACTCTTTTTCGAGGTTGCGCTGCTGTACCGGGGTCAGCGGATGATCGACAATGACCACTTCCGCGTGGCCCTCTTTGACGATCTCAGCGAACTCCGCCACCTTGCCGCTGCCGAGCAAGGTCGCCGGGCGTGGATCGTTGACGGTCACCACCGCCGTGTGGACCAGGTCGAGGTCGATTGCGCTGGCGAGGCCGACGGCCTCGTCGCGACGAGCCTCGGCGGAACGGGTCAGGCGGGGGCGGTTGGTGTCGTCGTCGCCACGAGGCTGCCGGGTAAGCACCGGCACGATAACCACCGCCCGGGTCGGGCCGTTGGCCTCTGTCCCGGTCTGATGTGCTGGTTTTCCGCGAACGCTGCGGTCCGCGTCTTTCTCACGTGCCAATCAGGCGCCCTGGCTTTCCTCACCATCGAACATCTGAACCGGCTGGCTCGGCATGATCGTGGAAATAGCGTGCTTGTAGACAAGCTGGGAATGGCCGTCGCGACGCAGCAGAACGCAGAAATTGTCGAACGAAGTGACCACGCCGGTCAGCTTCACGCCGTTGATGAGAAAGATGGTGAGTGGATTTTTGCTCTTGCGAACTGAATTCAGGAACAGGTCCTGAAGATTTTGCGATCGTTCCGCCATTGTTCTTGTCTTTCGCCGATCCCCTTCGGTTTGCAGGCCAATGCGCCAAATTAGCCGGCACATGTCAAGCACGCAAACACCATCTTGCCGTCAGTAACGACAAGCAGAACGAGATATATTGATGTTCATTCCATCTGTGCGGTTATCAGGCTGGACTTTTTTCCGCAACGTCAAAAAAGGCCTGCCGTAATGAAACTGTTATCGAGCCCGGGTGGCCGTTGGCGACGGGAGCGCCATCGATCGCCACCACCGGCATGGCAATCGTGGTCGCGGAGCTGATGAAAACCTCGCGCGCGGCCTTGGCTTCGGCCACCGAAAAACCGCGCTCCTCGATCTTCAGGCCGAGCTTGGCGGCCACGTCGAACAGCGTCGTACGAGTGATGCCGCGCAGGATGCCGTGCTCGGCCGGCCGCGTCACCAGCACGCCATCCCCGGTGATGATCCAGGCGTTCGACGATCCACCTTCCTTGACGGTGCCGTCGACATCGACGAACCAGGCCTCCTGAGCGCCGGCTTCCTTGGCTTTCTGCTTGGCCAGCACGTTCGGCAGCAGGCCGACCGACTTGATATCGACCCGATCCCACCGGTTCTCCGGCACCGTGATAACCCGGATCCCGCTCTCGGCCCGCTTCGCGGCAGCTGCAGGATCGGCTTTTTTGGCAGTCACCACCAGCGACGGCTTCGTCTCCGCCGGCGGGAAGAAAAACTCGCGGCTGGCGACGCCGCGTGTCACCTGGACATAGACCAGGCCGTCGACGACATGGTTGCGGCGCACCACCTCGCGCATGACGAGCGGCAGCACGCCGCGCGTGATCGGCCAATCGATCGAGAGTTCGGCAAGTGAGCGGTTCAATCGGGCGAGATGGCGGGGCATGTCGACGATGAAGCCTCGTGCCACCTCGCAGACCTCGTAGACGCCGTCGGCGAATTGATAGCCACGGTCCTCGATATGCACGGAAGCTTCGGCGTGAGCGACGTAGCGCCCGTTCACATACGCAATGCGCGGCATGGCTAATCCCTGAGAGAAGTCCAGCTTTCTTATGCGATTCCAAGACCGCCGTAACCGATAATTGCGTGGGCCACGACTGGTTTGGCTGTCAGACGCCCAGCGACTTCAGCTTGCGGTGCAATGCAGAGCGTTCCATGCCGATAAACTCTGCCGTCTTCGAGATGTTGCCGCCAAAACGGTTGATCTGGGCGATCAGATAGTCCTTCTCGAATTGTTCGCGCGCTTCCCGCAGCGGCAGCGCCATTATGTGCTGATCGGATTTGTTTGGAGTGCGCGGCATGACGTCGCCGATCTCGGCAGGCAGGAGATCGGCGGTGATCGGCGCATCGACATCGTCGCCGCGCGCCAGGATCATCAGCCGCTCGACATTGTTGCGCAACTGGCGAACGTTGCCCGGCCAGTTATGCGCCTGCAGCACCGCCAGCGCGTCGTCGCCGATGCGGCGCGGCTTGATGCCGGCCTGGCGAGCGATCTGCTTCATGAAATTGTCGACCAGATAGGGAATGTCCTCGCGACGCTCGGCCAGTCCCGGCACCATGACCGGAACCACGGCCAGGCGATGATAAAGGTCCTCACGGAAACGGCCGTCGGCGATCATGGCTTCCAAGTTCTGCGAGGTCGACGAGACGATGCGCACGTCGACCTTGACCCGCTTGGTGCCCCCTACCCGCTCGAACTGCTGTTCGACCAGCACGCGCAGGATCTTGTTTTGCGTCTCGCGCGGCATGTCGGCCACTTCATCGATGTAGAGAATGCCGCGATGGGCTTCCTCCAGCGCGCCGACCTTGCGTTCGACGCCGTTCGATTCGGTGCCGAACAGCTCGATCTCCATACGCTCAGGCGTGATGTTGGCGGCGCTCAGCGTCACAAACGGTGCACTCTTGCGCGCCGACAGTGCGTGGATGGCGCGCGCCGCCAGTTCTTTGCCCGAGCCGGAGGGGCCAATGATCATGACGCGGCTGTTGGTCGGCGCGACGCGCTCGATGGTCTGGCGCAATTGGCTCATTGCCGACGACATGCCGATGAGGTCGAAAGTCTCGCCGCTGCGCAGCTTGAGATCCGAAACCTCGCGTCTCAATTTGGAGGTTTCGAGCGCCCGTTCGGCAATGAGGATCAGCCTGTCGGCCTTGAATGGCTTTTCGATGAAATCATAGGCGCCGCGGCGGATGGCCGAGACTGCCGTTTCGATATTGCCGTGGCCCGAGATCATCACCACCGGCAGGTTCGGGTGCATCGTCTTGATCTCGTCCAGCAGGGCCAGGCCATCGAGCCGCGAGCCCTGCAGCCAGATGTCGAGGAAGACCAGCCTGGGTGCCCGGTCGGCAACCGCCGCAAGCGCGCTGTCGGCGTCAAACGCCGTGCGTGTTTCGTGACCTTCGTCGCTCAGGATACCGGCGACGAGTTCGCGGATGTCTTCCTCGTCATCGACGATGAGAATATCAGACGCCATTACCGACCTTTTCAGTTTCTTTTTCGTGTTCCGTCTTGTCCTTGCCGCGTACCGGAACGGTGGCGGCAACCGGCAGGATGATGCTGATCATTGCACCCCGCCCATCGTGGAAGTCCGCTGGTGCATCGTGCAATTCGAGTCGCCCGCCATGGTCCTCCACGATCTTCTTGACGATAGCGAGGCCAAGCCCGGTGCCTTTCTCGCGTGTCGTCATGTAAGGCTCGAGCAAGCGCTGCCGGTTTTCGCGCGGCAAGCCCCTGCCGTTGTCGATGACGTCGATTCGAATCGCGCCATTCTGACGCCCGGCTTGAATCCGGATTATGCCGTGCGGTCGATCCTCTGCATCAAGTCCGTCGATGGCTTCGGCAGCATTCTTGATGACGTTGCCGAACGCCTGCGCCATCAGCCGGCTGTCGAACGTGCCTTTGAGCGGCTCATTGCCGAAGACGCGCTCGAAGGTGATGTCGGCGCGGCTCACTTCGACCAGGAACGAGGCCTCGCGCAACGAATCGCGCAGATCGATTGCCTTCATTTCCGGTTTCGGCATGCGGGCGAACGCCGAGAACTCGTCGACCATGCGGCCGATGTCCTCCACTTGCCGGATGATGGTGTCGGTGCATTGATCGAAAACCTCACGGTCCTCGGTGATGACCTTGCCGTAACGGCGCTTGATGCGCTCGGCCGAAAGCTGGATCGGCGTCAGCGGGTTCTTGATCTCGTGGGCGATGCGCCGCGCCACGTCGGCCCATGCAGAGGAACGCTGTGCCTGGACCAGATCGGTAATATCGTCGACTGTCACGACGTAGGATTTATCCTCCGAACCGTCGTCGCCGGCTTCGATCGTGATCTGCACGTTGAAGGTCCGTTCGGTGCCGGCACGATAGAAGGTGACTTGTTCGCGATAGACCGGCTTGCCCGACTTGCGGCCGATCTCGAAGACGCGGCCGACATGCGGCAGCACGGCCGAAAGGTTCTGCCCAAGCGCTGCCGTGGCGGATATGGCCAGCATCGTTTCGGCCGAACGGTTGACGATGGTGACGATGCCATATGGATCGACGCCGATGACCCCGGCGGTGACGCCGGCAAGCACCGCCTCCGAAAAGCGTCGCCGCTCGTCGATCAAATCCTTGGCCGACAGGATCTCGTTACGCTGCGATTTCAGCTCCATCAGCATCTTGTTGAAGGTGTCGCCGAGCGAGGCGACGTCGCCGTCGGAGGGGCGGACTGGCACGGCCACATCGAGATTGCCGGTGGCGACCTCGTCGGCCGCGCCGATGAGCTGACGAATCGGCCGCACCAGGCGGTCGGCCACCGCAATGCCAGTCCAGATGGCGGACAGGATGATGATCAGCGTCAGCGACAGATAGGGAAGCGCGAAAGCCACTTGCGAGGTGCGGCGATTGTCTTCGAGACCGCGATATTCGGCGGTGTTGGATTTGACGATCTGCCGTGCCTTGATCACCTCGGGATCGACGAGGCGGATGGTGTAGAGATAGAGGCCGTCGATCTCGCGCAGCTTGACGATCGCACCCATGATGTTGCGGGTGCGCGGCTCTATCAGCACCGGCTTGCCGTCGGCAGCGCTTGCCACGGCGCCCTCCGGCGGCTCTGGCATGGCAAAGTCCGCGTCGGTCTTGGCGCTCATAACGAAGGAACCATCGGGCTTGATGAGTGCTGCGTGTGCCAGCGAACGTCCCACCGCCTCCTTGTTCATGAGATCGAGGAACCCGGTGCGATCGAGGCCGTAGAGCGTGCGCGAAGCGTCGAGGTCGTAAGCCATCGACAACGTCGTGCCCTGAAGATTTCGCGCGTTTTCCTGCACATAGGCGTCAGCGATCGACAACGACGAATTGACGATCGTCTTGGTGCGGATCTCGAACCAGCGATCGAGGCCGATGTCGAGCGTGATCGACGCGATGATCGCCACCATGATCGCGGGGATGGCGGCGACCAGCGCAAACATCGCCACTATGCGCACATGCAGGCGCGACGCAGCCTTGCCGTGCCGGCGTGCCATCAGGATGCGATGCACCTCGCGGCCGACCAGCAAGATCAGAAACAGGACGAACGCCGCATTAAGCGCAATCAGCGCCAGCGTCGTCCTCGCGTCGGGCGTGATCGGCGTCGCGCCGACCAGAATGGCGAAGGAGATCGCCGCCGTCACCAGCGCACCGGCAACGGCGATCACGCCGGGCAGCGCAAGCAGCCGGCGACCGTCTCGCGCGCCCGTATTGCTGAAAAGCGATTTGCTCAGTGTCGGTGCGTGCAGGGCCATGTCGCCGTCTAGAGCCAGTGATTGCGTCGGATGTATGCAACGCATTGTGGCGATTATGCAACAAGTGTGGCCGAGACGGAAATCTTTCGGCAATCGATCCCCTGGAAAGCGCTCGTAAAGGGATTCGTCTAGACCTGCCTGGACGATTTGTAGACGTTGACGCCGAGTTCGCGAATCTTTTTGCGCAGCGTGTTGCGGTTGAGCCCCAGCAATTCCGCAGCCTTGATCTGGTTACCGCGCGTTGCGGTCATCGAGGCGAGGACCAGCGGGTATTCGACCTCGGAGAGGATTCGCTGATAGAGCCCGGCCGGCGGCAAGTCGCCGGCAAACGAGGCAAAATAGCGCTGCAGGAAATGCTCCACCGCCTGGCCGATGGAAAGGTCGTCGGGAATGAGGTTGCCGCCACCTGGAACGACAGGCCTTTCACCGGTCTTCAACTCCGCCTCGATGATCTCGGCGGAAATCTCGTCCTGCGAATACAGTGCGGCCAGCCTGCGGATGAGGTTTTCGAGTTCGCGCACGTTGCCCGGCCATGGGTAGCGCTTCATCAGCTCGATGCCGCCGGTGGAAATGCGCTTGGTCTGCAGGCCTTCACTGGCGCCGAGCTTGAAGAAGTGGCGGACGAGGTCCGGAATGTCCTCCGATCGCTCGCGCAGCGCCGGCAGCCTGAGCGGCACAACGTTCAAGCGGTAGAACAGGTCCTCGCGGAAAAGCCCCTGATTGATCAGCGTGCGCAGGTCCTTGTTGGTGGCAGCGACGATGCGCACGTCGGTCTTGATCGGCGTGCGGCCGCCGACCGTGGTGTATTCGCCCTGCTGCAGCACACGCAGCAGCCGCGTCTGCGCTTCCATCGGCATGTCGCCGATCTCGTCGAGGAACAGCGTGCCGCCTTCGGCCTGCTCGAAACGGCCAGTGGAGCGGTTCTGTGCGCCGGTAAAGGCGCCCTTCTCGTGCCCGAATAGTTCCGATTCGATCAGGTCGCGTGGGATCGCCGCCATGTTGATGGCGACGAAGGGGCCACCACGACGACGGCCATATTCATGCAGCGCGCGCGCCACCAGTTCCTTGCCGGTACCCGATTCGCCCGAGATCATCACCGTCAGGTCGGTCTGCATCATGCGCGCCAGCATGCGGTAGATGTCCTGCATGGCCGCCGAGCGGCCGACCAGCGGCATCGTTTCAGGCGGCTCGTCGGCACGCGTATCGATCTTGGGCCGCCGCGGCTCGGAAAGCGCGCGGTTGACGATGTTGAGCAGCTCCGTCAGGTCGAACGGTTTCGGCAGATATTCATAGGCTCCGGTTTCGGAGGCCCGGATCGCAGTCATGAACGTGTTCTGCGCACTCATGACGATGACCGGCAGTTCCGGTCGCGCCTTCTTGATGCGCGGCAGCATGTCGAAGGCGTTCTCGTCGGGCATGACAACGTCGGTGATGACCAGATCGCCCTCGCCCGCCGCCACCCAGCGCCACAGCGTCGAGGCATTGGAGGTGACGCGCACGTCGTGGCCGACGCGCGAAAGCGCCTGGTTGAGGACAGTGCGGATGGCCGCATCGTCGTCGGCGACGAGAATATTGCCGCGAACGGTCATTTGCGGTCTCCTTCACCGTCGTCGTCGGTGCCAAACTGAGTTTCTTTCCACGCCGGCATCAGGATGCGGAAGGTGGTCCCGCGCGGCGTCGATTCGCATTCAATGATGCCGCCATGCTCGCCGACGATCTTTGCGACCAGCGCCAGACCGAGACCGGAGCCGTTCGGCTTGGTGGTGATGAAGGGATCGAACAGGATCGGCAGGATATCCTCGGAGACACCCGAACCGTTGTCGCGCACGCAGAATTCCAATGGCAGCGACACGCGGTCCTGCGTTCCGGGCACGGAAACACGGATGCCCGGGCGGAAGGCGGTCGACAGCATGATCTCGCCCTGCGGATCGCTGCCGATCGCCTCGGCGGCATTTTTTACCAGATTGAGGAATACTTGGATGAGCTGGTCGCGATTGGCAAAGACCGGAGGCAATGATGGATCATAATCCTCTAATATCTTGATCCTCTTGGCAAAACCGTTCTTGGCGATTGCTTTGACATGGTCGAGCACGACATGGATGTTGACAGGGTAGCGGTCGATCGGCCGCTCGTCCGAAAACACCTCCATGCGGTCGACCAGCGAGACAATGCGGTCGGTCTCGTCGGTGATCAGCCTGGTCAGTGCGCGATCCTCGTCGGACGCCGACAGTTCAAGCAGCTGCGCGGCACCACGAATGCCGGACAGCGGGTTCTTGATCTCATGGGCAAGCATCGCGGCAAGGCCGGTGACCGAGCGCGCCGCACCGCGATGCGTCATCTGCCGGTCGATCTTGTCGGCCATTGAGCGTTCCTGGAACATTACCACGACGGAGCCTGGAAATTCCGTCACAGGCGCGACGTAGAGATCGACCACCTTCTCGATGCCGAGCCGCGGCGACGACACGTCCACCCGGTATTCGTTGACCGGCGCCCGGCGCTCGCGCACCTGGTCGACAAGCGTCAGCAGCGGACTGCCGAAAGGAATGAGCTTGTGCAGCGTGTTGCGGGCGAGCATCGTGGCGCTCGACCGGAAAAAATCCTCGGCATCGGCATTGGCGAAGGTGATGAAACCTTGCGGATCGACCATGATCACCGGCCGGCGAATGGTGTTGAGCACAATATGCGCGGCGTCCGCCATATCCGTGCTCTGTGTGACGGTGGCGTTCATGCCGCACTCCGCAGGTTCGCCGCTTCGGGAGCGGTTGAAAACATGTCGCGCAGCAACGCAATGACACGCCCAGGCTCGAAAGACGTGAGTATGGCCTTGCGCCGGTCATCGCTTGTGGCGGCGTGGCGGTCGAGATACCAGCCGAGATGCTTGCGCGCCTGGCGCAATCCGCTTTCCACGCCATAGAACGTCAGCATGTCTTCGTAATGGGCAATGACGTAATCGGACAGCGCTTGCGGGCTTTCCGGCATGCCGGATACCGGCTCGGCCAGCGCGGCCGCTACAATGCTGCCGGCGGTCCACGGCGCGCCATAGTGCGCACGGCCGACCATCACCGCGTCGGCGCCGGACTGGTCAAGGATCGACGCAGCCTCTGCCGGCGAGCCGACATCGCCATTGGCAACGACCGGGATCGAGACGGCCTGCTTGACGCGTGCGATGGCACGCCAGTCGGCCGTGCCCTGATAGAACTGGCACCGTGTGCGGCCGTGCACCGTCACCATCATCACCCCGGCCTGCTCGGCGCGTCGCGCCAGCATCGGCGCGTTGAGCGCGCCTTCGTCCCAGCCGAGCCGCATTTTGACCGTGACCGGCACGTCGACCGCGCCGACTACCGCTTCGATCAGCGACAGCGCGTGGTCGAGGTCTCGCATCAGTGCCGAACCGGCATAGCCGCCCGTCACCTTTTTGGCCGGACAGCCCATGTTGATGTCGACGATGTCGGCGCCTTCGCCGACCGCGATTCGCGCGCCCTCGGCCATGTGCATCGCCTCGCGGCCGGCAAGCTGGACCATGTGGACAGGCAGCCCGGAATGACGGATGCGCAGGCCCGAGCCAGCCCTGCCCTTTGCAAGCTCACCGCTCGCCACCATTTCCGACACGACCAGCCCGGCGCCATGGACATAGGCGCGCTGCCGGAACGGCTCGTCGGTGATGCCCGACATCGGCGCGAGAAACACGCGGTTGCGGATTCTCACGCCACCCACATCCAGCGGCGAAGCCAATTTGGTCACATCAGGCATGCACAAAAACCAAGCACCTTGGGTTGCTGCACATTCTCTAGCCAGAACGACGGCAATGTGCAACGCGCAATGTCGTGACATTAAGGCGCATTTGGGAAAAAAAGGATCGCCGGACAGCATCAATCCTGGGTCTTCCGAAAGCGATACCACTTTTCGGGATCATGCGCTAAGCGTCTCGGCATGAGAGATGTAAGCGAAAAGCAAGCTGCGGACGACAAGGTCGCGGTGGTCATCGTTGCCGCCGGCCGCGGCGCGCGCGCCGGACAGGCCAATGGACCGAAGCAGTACCAGCAGATTGGCGGCGGCGCCGTTATCGCACGCACGCTCGACGCCTTTCTGACGCATCCGAAAATTGGAGCTGTCGTCGTTGCTATACATGCCGAAGACGACGCGCTTTTCCGCCGCGCCGCCGGCGCGAACGCCGACCGTGTCGTCGCGGTGATCGGCGGTACGTCACGGCAGGAGTCCGTCCGGCTTGGACTGCTGGCGTTGAGAAGCCATGCGCCGAGCCGGGTGCTGATCCATGATGCGGCTCGGCCGTTTGTCGACGCGGAACTGATAGACCGCACGATCGCCGCCATTGGCGAGCGCCAGGGAGCACTGCCTGCCTTGCCCGTTGCCGATACGCTGAAGCGCGAAACGGCCGAAGGCATGATAGGCGAAACCGTGTCCAGGGCCGGGCTTCATGCCGCACAGACACCGCAAGGCTTTCCGTTCTGGCCGATCCTGGCTGCGCACGAAAAGGCTCATCATCTGGGCAAAGCGGATTTCACCGACGATGCGGCAATCGCCGAATGGGCGCATATTCCGGTGAAGATCGTTCCCGGCTCGCCGGACAATGTCAAACTGACCTGGGCACGGGATATTGCAATGGCGGATCAGCGACTTTCCAGCGCCCCACGTTTTCCCGACATCCGAACCGGCAATGGCTATGACGTGCATGCCTTCGAGCCCGGCGACCATGTCACCCTGTGCGGCGTCGCCATTCCACACGACAGGAAGTTATCCGGCCATTCGGATGCCGATGTCGGTCTCCATGCCTTGACCGACGCCCTGCTGGCCACCTGCGGCGCCGGTGACATCGGCACGCATTTCCCGCCCTCCGACCCGCAGTGGAAAGGGGCCGCTTCACGCATCTTCGTTGAACACGCGGTGAAGCTGGTGCGCGCGCGCGGCGGGCGCATCGCCAACGCCGACATCACCCTGATCTGCGAGGCGCCGCGCGTCGGCCCACATCGCGAGGCAATGACCGAAGCGCTTTCGGCAATGCTGCGAATTTCGCGCGATCGCATCTCGATCAAGGCGACAACCAATGAGAAGCTCGGCTTCGTCGGCCGTGAGGAAGGCATAGCGGCCATCGCGACCGCCAACGTTGTGTTTCCAGGGGATGTCCCCGAGTGAGCAATAGCGATCTCGCAGATGCCCTGCTTCAGGCCTGCCAGCAGCGCGGCATCATGCTGGCGACGGCGGAGAGCTGCACCGGCGGCATGATCATCGCCGCGCTGACCGACATCGCCGGCTCTTCCGCGGTGGTCGATCGCGGCTTCATCACCTATTCCAACCAGGCCAAGACCGAGATGCTCGGCGTCTCGGCCGCTACACTCGAGGCGCACGGCGCGGTCTCGCGCGAGACTGCGGTGGAGATGGCGGCCGGAGCCTTGGCGCATTCGCCGGCCGGGCTCGCCCTGGCGGTGACTGGCATCGCCGGTCCGGACGGCGGCTCTGCGGAAAAACCTGTCGGCCTGGTCTGGTTCGGCGTTGCCGTGGCTGGCCGGCCGGCAGTCAGCGAATGCCAGCTGTTCGCCGACAAGGGCCGTGATTTCATCCGCCGGGAGACGGTCCGACATGCGCTTGAACTGGGTCTACGCGCGCTCGCCGCGGATCAGGCTGCCGATGGCGCGCCGTAGATGATTTCGGCACGTTTCTCGAACGCCTCGGAGAACATGCGGAAGGCGCGGTCGAACATGGTTCCCATGAGCGCACCCAGAATGCGGCTCTTGAACTCGTAGTCGATAAAGAAACAGACGTTGCAACCGCCGCCGTCCGCCGGGTCGAAGCGCCAGACATTGCTGAGATATTTGAACGGGCCGTCGATATATTTGACGTCGATGGCGTTCTCGTCAGGCTTCAGCAGCACCTGCGTGGTGAAAGTCTCGCGGATCGCCTTGTAGCCGATGCTCATGTCGGCGATGAGCAAGGTGCGTCCGTTGCGTTCCTTGCGCGAGCGAACCGTAAGTGCCTCGCAAAGCGGCAGGAATTGCGGATAGGATTCGATATCGGCAACCAGAGCGAACATCTGTTCCGGCGTATGCGCAACGCGGCTATGGGCTTCGAATTGTGGCATGAAACCAGTGGGTTAGGCGGACTTTTTGAGAAACGCTTCGCGCGCCGCGCGCAACCTGGCAAAGTCGTCCCCGGCATGGTGCGACGAGCGCGTCAGCGGGCTCGACGCCACCAGCAGGAAGCCCTTGGTCCTGCCGATCGTCTCAAAGGACTTGAATTCCTCCGGCGTGACGAAGCGGATCACCGGATGGTGCTTCTTCGACGGCTGCAGATATTGGCCGATGGTCATGAAGTCGACATTGGCCGAACGCAAATCGTCCATCAGCTGCAGGATTTCGTTCCGCTCCTCGCCAAGGCCGACCATGATGCCGGACTTGGTGAAGATCGAGGGGTCGAGTTCCTTGACCCGCTGCAAGAGCCTGATCGAGTGGAAATAGCGCGCACCCGGCCGAACAGTCAGATAGTTCGACGGAACGGTCTCGAGATTATGGTTGAAAACGTCCGGCTTGGCCGCCACGACGATCTCCAGCGCACCGTCCTTGCGCAGGAAGTCGGGCGTCAGGATTTCGATCGTAGTCGATGGGGTCGCTGCCCTGATCGCACGGATGACATCGGCAAAATGCTGGGCCCCGCCGTCGGCGAGATCGTCGCGATCGACGGAAGTGATGACGACATGGCTCAAGCCCATTTGCTTGACCGCATGCGCGACACGCGCCGGCTCGTCGGGATCGAGTGCGGTCGGGATGCCGGTGGCGACATTGCAAAAGGCGCAGGCCCGCGTGCAGATCTCGCCCATGATCATGAAGGTGGCGTGCTTCTTCTCCCAGCACTCGCCGATATTGGGGCAGCCCGCCTCTTCGCAAACCGTCACCAGTTTGTGAGACTTCACGATTTCGCGCGTCTCGGCATAGCCTTTCGACATCGGCGCCTTGACGCGGATCCAGTCAGGCTTGCGCAGTACGTCCTGATCCGGCTTGTGCGCCTTTTCGGGATGCCGCAGGCGCGGCGCATTGGCAATCGTGTCGAGGACGGTGACCATGTGAAACCCGGCTCATTGGCAAGCGCTTGTCCAGCGCTCGCTCTACCCACGTCATCTAGGACTTTTCGGCGAAAAGAAAAAGGCCGCGATCACGCATGCCGCGGTGGCCTTTTTCGCATAGCAAGTGCCGACAGAGGTTAGCGGCGCACCAGTCGTCCGACCGCAATCAGAATGCAGGCACCGATGAAGCCGGTGATCAGATAGGCGATCCAGCCGACGCCGAAGATGCCGATGTTCAGGGCCTGCAGGATGGCGTTCAACACGATTGCGCCGACAATGCCGAGAACGATGTTCATGAGGATGCCGGTGTTGCTCTTCATGAACATTTCGGCGAGCCATCCCGCCAGGCCGCCGATGATGATGGCTGCAACCCAGCCCACGCCGTTCATTTCCATATGCCCTCTCCTTGTATGATGGATGATGCCTGCGAAACGAATTGCTCTGCCGTCGAGTTCCTTTGTGTCTTCCGTGTGAGACTCGCCCAACTAATTTATCATGCATTCAGTGCGCGGCCATAGGCGTCGAGTACACTCTCCTTCATCATCTCCGACAGCGTCGGGTGCGGGAAGATCGTGTGCATCAGCTCTTCCTCGGTGGTCTCCAGATTCATCGCCACGACGAAGCCCTGGATCAGTTCGGTTACTTCTGCGCCGACCATATGGGCACCCAGCAACTGGCCGGTCTTCTTGTCGAAAATGGTCTTGACGAAGCCTTGGTCCTCGCCGAGCGCAATCGCCTTGCCGTTTGCCGCGAACTGAAAGCGGCCGACGCGGATGTCCTTTCCGTCGGCTTTCGCTTTGGCTTCCGTCAGTCCGACCGAGGCGACTTGCGGATTGCAATAGGTGCAGCCCGGGATCTTCAGCTTGTCGATGGCATGCACGCCGGGGAAATTGGCGATCTTTTCCACACAGACCACGCCCTCATGCTCGGCCTTGTGGGCGAGCATCGGCGGTCCGGCAACGTCGCCGATGGCGTAAACGCCCGGCACATTGGTCTTGCCGTAGCCGTCGACGACGACGCAACCGCGGTCCGTCTTCACGCCGAGCGTCTCGAGGCCGAGGTTCTCGATATTGCCTTGTACGCCGACGGCCGAGATCATGCGATCGGCGGTGATCTTCTCGATCTTGCCGTCCTTCATCTCGACATGCGCGGTGACCGAGTTAGTGCCCTTCTCGACCTTGGTCACCTTGGCTTCTAGGATGATCTTCATGCCCTGCTTCTCGAACTGCTTCTGCGCGAATTTCGAGACCTCGGCGTCCTCGACCGGCATCACAGCCGGCAGCAGTTCGACCACCGTCACCTCGGCGCCCATGGTGCGGTAGAACGAGGCGAACTCGATGCCGATGGCGCCCGAGCCCATCACCAGCAGCGATTTCGGCATCTCTTTCGGCACCATCGCCTCGAAATAGGTCCAGATCAACTTGCCGTCAGGCTCGATGCCGGGCAGCGCGCGCGGCCTGGCGCCGGTCGCCAGGATGATGTGCTTGGCGCTATAGGTGCCCTCGCCCTTGACGCCCTTGGGCGCCGGCGGCTGCGGCTCCATCGGCTTCTTCGACGATTTCGACACGACGATCTCGCCGGGTTTCGTCAGCTTGGCTTCGCCCCAGATGACGTCGACCTTGTTCTTCTTCATCAGGAAGCCGACGCCGCCGTTGAGCCGCAGCGAGACCTTTCGCGAGCGATCGACGACGGCGGCTGTGTCGACGCCGACCTTGCCATCGATCTTCAGGCCGTAGTCCTTCAGATGATCCGAATAGTGCATGATCTCGGCGGAGCGCAGCAGCGCTTTGGTCGGAATGCAGCCCCAGTTGAGGCAGATGCCGCCCAAGTGCTCGCGCTCGACGATCGCCGTCTTGAAGCCAAGCTGGGCCGAACGCACTGCAGTGACATAGCCGCCGGGGCCGGAGCCGATGATGATGACGTCGTAGTTCTCAGCCACGGCTTTCTCCTTCACAATTCCAACATGAGGCGCACGAGCGGCGCCAGCGCTTGCCCGACGTTCCGCGTGTTTTCTGCGTCGAGGTGGACGCCGTCGAGCGGCGTGGTTTTGGCCACCGTGCCGGCATCGAAGAAGCCGCAGCCGGCCTCGTCGGCAAGGGCGGAATATTGCGGCGCCAGCCGCTTTGACGCGTCATCGCCGCCAGCGAACATTTCCTTGAACTCGGCGTTTTCCGTGCGGCTGACTACGGGCGGCGCGACGATCAGGATCTGCGGAGCCGGCCAATCGAACGGGTAATCGTGACCGCGCACGATATCGATCAGGCGTTGCATGCCTTGCTTGGCCGCGACCGGATTACCATGAATCCACGGTTTCATATCGTTGGCGCCGAGCATGATGATGATCAAGTCGATCGGTGCGTGCGTCGTCAGGATTGTTGGCAACAGCCTTGCGCCATTGCGGTCCGCCCCGGCCAAGTGATCGTCGAAGGCGGTGGTTCGGCCATTCAGGCCTTCGGCGATGACCTCGACGCCGCTGCCCAATGCTGCCTGCAGCACGCTCGGCCAGCGATCTTCCAGCGGATGCCGGCCGAGGTTTGCCGCGTCATAGCCCCAGGTAAGCGAATCGCCGTAGCAGAGGACCGTCTTCATGTGCCTGCCCCGCCGAAACCTGGTTGCGAGCGCGCTAGTCGCCAGCGCACGAAAAGCCACTGGACCAGCACCGTAGCGATGCCCGGCAGGACGAGACCGGCGACTACGGGAAGATCGCCCGACCACTGGCTCTTGCCTGGGGGCTGGGAGAAAGTCCAGCCGATCAGGGCAACTCCAACGAGCACAAAAAACGCTACCCCTATGGTCGCCGTCAGCTTTGTTGCCCGTCGTGGGTCCGACATGAATTGTGCGATGAAGAACGCGACCGTCACGAGGACGGTGACGAGAACCGAGATCATGAACACAAGGATGTACTCTACGTCGGCATTGGTGGCGACGGCGAGCCACTGCGCCACCAATCCGCCCGCCAAACCGGAAAGAAAGAAGGCAAAAAGGCTGGTGAAGAATTTCCGCACCGCCCTGTTCCCCTCTCTTAAACCAGCATGCCCATCGGGTTTTCGACCATGCGTTTGAAGGCGACGAGCAGCTCGGCGCCGAGCGCACCGTCGACGGCGCGGTGATCGGTCGACAACGTCACCGACATGATCGTGGCGATCTTGATCTCGCCGTTCTTGACCACCGCGCGTTGCTCGCCGGCGCCGACCGCCAGGATCGTCGCATGCGGCGGGTTGATGACGGCAGAAAAATCCTTGATGCCGAACATGCCGAGATTGGACACCGCCGTGGTGCCACCCTGATATTCTTCCGGCTTCAGCTTGCGGCTGCGGGCGCGGCCGGCAAGATCCTTCATCTCGTTGGAGATGACGGACATCGTCTTTTCGTCAGCACGCCGGATGATCGGGGTGATCAGGCCGCCGGGGATCGATACGGCAACGCCGACATCGGCGTGCTTGTGCTTGATCATGGCGTTTTCTGTCCATGACGCATTGGCATCCGGAACCGCCATCAGCGCCATGGCAAGAGCCTTGATGACCATGTCGTTGACCGACAGCTTGTAGGCCGGCGTTTCGCCCTTCTCGGTCTTCTTCACCGGCGCGGCCGCATTGATCTGCGTGCGCAGGGCCAGAAGTGCGTCGAGCTCGCAGTCGAGCGTCAGATAGAAATGCGGGATGGTGGTCTTGGCTTCGACCAGCCGCCTCGCAATGGTCTTGCGCATATTGTCGTGCGGGATCAGCTCGTAGGAGCCTTCGGCAAACAGTTTGAGCACCTGCTCGTCCGACATCGCCTTGGGTGCTGCGGCCGCAGGTGCCGGAGCGCCGGCGGGCGCCGCTTTTGCTGCTGGTGCCGCCTTGGCGCCGCCACTGGAAATTGCGGCATCGACATCGGCCTTTACTACGCGGCCGCGGGGGCCGGAGCCTGTCAGCGCCGCGACATCGACGCCGGCTTCCCTGGCAATGCGCCGGGCCAGCGGCGAGGCGAAGATGCGCTCACCGCTTGCGTGGCCGTTGGCGACCGGCACCGCTTCCGCCTTAGGCGCAGGTGCGGCAGGCTCCTGCTTCGACGCTTCGGGCTTTGATGTTTCAGCTTTGGGGGCTTCCGCTTTCGGAGCCTCAGCCTTGGCCGGCGCAGCGCCATCACCGCTTTTGGCGGCAGAAGCAGCATCCTCGCCCTCGGCAGCCAGCACCGCGATCAGCGCATTGACCTTGACGCCTTCTGTGCCGGCCGGAACCACCAGCTTGGCGACCGTGCCCTCGTCGACGGCTTCGACTTCCATCGTCGCCTTGTCGGTCTCGATCTCGGCAATCACGTCGCCGGGCGAAACTTTATCGCCTTCCTTGACCAGCCACTTGGAAAGATTGCCCTCTTCCATTGTGGGCGACAGCGCCGGCATGGTGATGTTGATCGGCATTTTGTCCTCCCGCCCTGCTCAGCGATACGTGACGGCTTTGACCGCCTCGACGACCTCGCCGACATTGGGCAGCGCCAGCTTTTCGAGGTTCGCCGCATAGGGCATCGGCACGTCCTTGCCGGCAATTGTAATGACCGGTGCATCGAGGAAATCGAAGGCGCGCTGCGAGACCTGATTGGCGATATGGTCGCCGACCGAGTTCTGCGGAAAGCCTTCCTCGACCACCACGAGGCGATTGGTCTTTTTGACCGAGGCGATGATCGTGTCGAAGTCGAGCGGGCGGATGGTGCGCAAGTCGATGATCTCGGCATCGATGCCCATGCCGCGCAACTCCGCCTCCGCCTTGAGCGCGTAGGTCATGCCGATGCCGAACGAGACGATGGTCACGTCCTTGCCGGATTTGTGAATGCGCGCCTTGCCGATCGGCAACACGAAATCGTCCATCTTCGGCACGTCGAAGGAGTGGCCGTAAAGGATTTCGTTTTCGAGGAAGATGACCGGGTTCGGATCGCGGATCGCCGCCTTGAGCAGACCCTTGGCGTCGGCGGCGGTATAAGGCATCACCACCTTCAATCCAGGAATATGGCTGTACCAGGCGGCATAGCACTGCGAATGCTGCGCGGCGACGCGGGCAGCAGCGCCGTTCGGACCGCGAAAGACGATCGGGGCGCCCATCTGGCCGCCGGACATGTAGAGCGTCTTGGCGGCTGAATTGATGATCTGGTCGATCGCCTGCATGGCGAAGTTGAAGGTCATGAATTCGACGATCGGCTTCAGGCCGGCCATCGCCGCGCCAACACCAACGCCGGCAAAGCCGTGCTCGGTGATCGGCGTGTCGACCACGCGTCTCGGACCGAATTCCTGCAACAGGCCCTGTGTGATCTTGTAGGCGCCCTGGTACTCGGCGACTTCCTCGCCCATGACGAAGACGTCGCCGTCGCGGCGCATTTCCTCCGCCATTGCGTCGCGCAAGGCTTCACGCACTGTGGTCGAGACCATTTCGGTGCCGGCCGGGATGTCCGGATCGGCGGCAATTTCCAGCTTGGGCGAGGCGGCAACAGGTGCTGCCGCTTCGTTCTTGGCCGGAGCAGCCGCGGGCGGCGGAGCCGCCGCGGGCGCTTCCGCTTGCGACTCAATAGCCTCCTCGCCGATACCTTCGCCTGCCTCGTCGATGTCTTCGCCATCGACGGCCAGCACAGCGATCAGTGTGTTGACCTTGACACCCTCGGTGCCGGCAGGAACCACGATCTTGGCAAGCGTGCCGTCGTCCACGGCTTCGACTTCCATCGTTGCCTTGTCGGTCTCGATCTCGGCAATGGCGTCACCGGCCGCAACCTTGTCGCCCTCTTTCTTCAACCACTTGGAAACGTTACCCTCTTCCATGGTCGGCGAGAGGGCGGGCATGAGAATTTCGATCGGCATGTCCTTGCCCTCTCGTTAAAGTACGATGTCGGTCCAGAGCTCGGACAGATCCGGCTCCGCGTCGTTCTGGGCAAATTCTGCGGCGTCGGCGACAACGTCGCGGACTTCCTTGTCGATGGCCTTGAGCTCGTCCTCGCTTGCCCATTTCTTGTCGAGCAGCCGCGCTTTGACCTGCTCGATCGGGTCACGTTCGGAGCGCATTTTCTGCACTTCTTCCTTGGAGCGGTATTTTGCCGGATCCGACATCGAATGGCCGCGGTAACGATAGGTCTGCATTTCGAGAATGAGCGGCCCGTTGCCGGCGCGGCACCATTCGGCGGCGAGGTCGCCGGCTGCCTTTACAGCGCGCACATCCATGCCGTCGACCTGGATGCCTGGAATCTTGAAGGACGCGCCGCGGTGCGAGAAATCCGTCTCGGCCGACGAGCGCGAGACCGAGGTGCCCATGGCGTAGCGGTTGTTCTCGATAATGTAGATCACCGGAAGCTTCCACAGCGAGGCCATGTTGAAGCTTTCGTAGACCTGGCCCTGGTTCGCCGCGCCATCGCCGAAATAGGTCAGCGTCACATTGTTGTTGCCGCGATAGCGGTTGGCGAAGGCAATGCCGGTGCCGAGCGACACTTGCGCGCCGACGATGCCGTGGCCGCCGTAAAAATGCTTCTCCTTGGAGAACATGTGCATGGAGCCGCCCTTGCCTCTCGACAGGCCGCTACGGCGCCCGGTCAGTTCGGCCATGACGCCGCGCGGTGACAACTCCATGGCCAGCATATGACCATGGTCGCGATAGGCGGTGATCATCTGGTCGCCGTCGATCAGCGCCATCTTCATGCCGGTAACGACCGCTTCCTGGCCGATGTAGAGGTGGCAGAAACCGCCGATGAAGCCCATGCCGTAAAGCTGGCCGGCCTTTTCCTCGAAGCGGCGGATGAGCAGCATGTGCCGGTAGGCGGCAAGCTCCTGGTCTTTGGTGAATTCAACAGGCTTCGGGGTGGAAAGGCCCGGCATCTTGCCGTCTGATTTGGATTTGGCAGGCGCTTTTCTGGTGGCGGTGGCCATGCATCACTCCCTGTTGGCGTCTCTTGGCGGACAGCGAGGGAGATCAGTTCTCCCACCGATTTGAGACAGGCTAACATGCAGGGAAGGCTTTCGCCATGCCGAAAACGCATGGCTGTCATGCATCTAAGCAATTAAAATCATTGCAAATATCGCTGATTAACTGAGATCAGGTTATCTTGCGACCGGCAGCATGATGGTGATCTCGTCGGCGTGGGACAGATTAAGCGCCTTGCGCGCCTGCTCGTCCAGCATGTCCTTCTCCAGCGTGCCCTCATGCATCAGCTGAACGCGGCGCTCGAGATCGATCCGGCGCGCCCTGACGGCATCGAGCCTGCCCTGCAATTCGGCAGTCTCAGCTTCGAGCTGATACTTGGAATAGATGCCGAACTCGCCATGATAGGCATGGAAACCGAAATAAGTCAGGAACACCACGCAGAGCGAGGGGATGATCAGCCGGCCGGTGTTTCTTTGCTTGTGCTGGCGTGTCCACATGGTCCGAATCCTCTACGCCGCCTTTGTCGCCCGATTGTGCTTAATGGACGGTTACAGCCTGTTGGATTCAGAGCCTGGAAGCAAAAAAGGGCGGGAATGTCCCCGCCCTCGTCGCCACGGTTTTTCTCTCGAAATCAGATTTTCACGATCGACTTGCCGGCATATCGCGCCTGCTTGCCGAGCTCCTCCTCAATGCGGATGAGCTGGTTGTACTTGGCCATGCGATCCGAGCGCGACAGCGAGCCCGTCTTGATCTGCCCGCAATTGGTGGCAACGGCGAGGTCGGCGATGGTCGAATCCTCGGTCTCGCCCGAGCGGTGCGACATCACCGCGGTATAGCCGGCCTTGTGCGCGGTCTCGACGGCGTCGAGCGTTTCGGTAAGCGAGCCGATCTGGTTGACCTTGACCAGGATCGAATTGGCGACACCCATGCGGATGCCGTCGCGCAGCCGCGCCGTGTTGGTGACGAACAGATCGTCGCCAACCAACTGCGTTTGCTTGCCGATGAGATCAGTCAGCATTTTCCAACCGTCCCAATCATCCTCGGCCAGGCCGTCCTCAATGGTGATGATCGGGTAGTCGGCAGCGAGTTTGGCCAGATATCTGGCCTGCGCCTTCGGGTCGCGGGTTTTCCTCTCGCCTTCATAGACGTAGTTGCCATCCTTGAAGAATTCGGTCGCCGCGCAGTCGAGGCCTAGGGCAACCTCCTCGCCGGGCTTGAAGCCAGCCTGCTCGATCGATTCCATGATGAAGTCGAGCGCGGCCGGCGCGCTCTTCAGGTTGGGGGCAAAGCCGCCCTCGTCGCCGACATTGGTGTTATGGCCGGCGTCCTTCAGCTTCTTTCGCAGCGTATGAAAGATCTCCGAGCCCCAGCGCACGCCGTCGCGCAGCGTCGGCGCGCCGATCGGCAGGATCATGAATTCCTGGAAATCGATCGGGTTGTCGGCATGCGCGCCGCCATTGATGATGTTCATCATAGGCACCGGCAGCACATGGGCCTTGGTGCCGCCGACATAACGATAGAACGGCAGGTCGGCCGCTTCGGCTGCGGCCTTGGCCACAGCCAGCGACACGCCGAGGATGGCATTGGCGCCGAGCCGGCTCTTGTTGGGCGTACCATCGAGCTCGATCATGGTCTGGTCGATATGGATCTGATTCTCTGCCTCCATGCCGCCGATCGCCTCGAACAGCTCGCCGTTCACCGCCTCGACCGCCGTGAGCACGCCCTTGCCGAGATAGCGGGGGCCGCCATCGCGCAGTTCGACCGCCTCATGCGCGCCGGTCGAGGCGCCGGACGGCACCGCGGCGCGACCCATCGAGCCGTCTTCAAGCACGACGTCGACCTCGACGGTCGGATTTCCGCGGCTGTCCAGGATTTCACGCCCGACAATGTCGATGATGGCCGTCATTGCGATGTCCCCGATTGATCGATTGAAGCGTCGCGCACCTCTTAGCCAAAGCGCCGCAAAACGCAATCGGGGCACTTGCAAATATTGCCCGTGCGCTACGGGATTCACGAAGCACGAAGCGCTGTCATCATTTGTCATACGCGGCATGCCGGTTTCTGATTTATGGCTGTTGTCGCGCGGGGCGAAACAGGAGGAGTTTCGCCATGTCCCAGTTGAGCGGTATTGTGAGTTTGTTCCTGATCGCGGCTGCGTTCCTGACGTCGTGCGACAATCAGCAACCCCCGCAGGGATCGTCGCCTTTGCCGGCCCTGCAGATTGCGCAGTAGCATCCCGCCACATCGAAAGGCCCCCGATTTCCAGGGGGCCTTTTTGATTCCAGGAGACTTAGTCAGTGCCAGTAAGGTCAGTGCCAGTAAGGCTCGACCTTGTAGTAGTTGTATGAGGCGTCACGCGCGGCCTCGCCGTCGGCGCCGGTCAGCTCGTTGATCGAATAGGAAGGAGCGGCCATCAGCTGGTCTTTGGTGAACGGCACGACATAGCCGCCTTTGTTCTCATCGTAGTCAAGGCTCGCCCACGGAATGGCGTGGTATTTCTCGCCGATGCCGAGAAATCCGCCAAAACCGATCACGGCAAACATGATTCCGTTCGACAGTTTGTCGAGCATGACGTCCTCGATGTCGCCGATATGAGTGCCTTCAGTATTGTAGACCGATGTGCCGATAACCCGCGAAGCGGCGATGGCTTCGGTGTGTCCCGTCTGGGTCGTCATGGTGTGCTCCTCGTCGTCGTTGACATTAGATTTTGACAATGAGGGCCGCGGGCTAAGGTTCCAGGCGGGTTCGAAATTCTTCAAAGTTTTCTTGGCCGCGCTGCTGTGGCGCAACTGCTGGTTCAACCCACGCTTTTGGCAATGCGATCGAACGCCATCAGCCGTTCAAGCAATGCGGGAAGATCCTTTAGCGGCACCATGTTGGGACCGTCGGAAGGCGCGTTGTCGGGGTCCTGGTGCGTCTCGATGAAGACGCCGGCGACGCCAACCGCGACGGCCGCGCGCGCCAGCGTCTCGACAAAGCGCCGGTCGCCTCCAGACGAACCGCCCTGCCCACCCGGCTGCTGCACGGAATGGGTGGCATCGAAAATCACCGGCGCGCCGATCTCGGCCATGATCGGCAGCGCCCGCATGTCGGACACCAGGGTGTTGTAACCAAAGGATGCGCCGCGCTCGGTGACCAAGACATTGGCGTTGCCGGAGCCGATGATTTTGGCGACGACGTTCTTCATGTCCCACGGCGCGAGGAATTGCCCCTTCTTCACATTGACCACCTTGCCGGTTCTTGCCGCAGCAATCAGCAAATCGGTCTGGCGGCTGAGGAAGGCAGGAATCTGCAGGATATCGGCATGCAGAGCGACGATCGCGCATTGTTCCTCAGTGTGGACGTCGGTCAGGATCGGCAGCGAAAAATTCTTGCGCAAGTCGTCGAAGATCGGCATTGCCGCTTCAAGTCCCGCACCGCGCGTGCCGCCGAGCGAGGTGCGATTGGCCTTGTCGTAGCTGGTCTTGTAGACGAGTCCGATGCCGAGCCTTTCAGTCAATTCCTTTAGCGCACCAGCCATGTCGAAAGCGTGCTGCCGCGATTCCAGCTGGCATGGACCGGCGATCAGCGATAGGGGCGCGCTGTTGCCGAAAATGACCTTGCCGATCGCAATGGAAGAATTTGGCATCAGAGGATTGAGCTTGTTCATGCGATCTCCCGGAAAATGAAGGCTGCGCCCTGCCCTGGCGCCGGCGGCACGATGGTATCACCGCCGCGCATGTGGTGTTCGACGGAATTGGCTGCAAGCAGCTTGGCGACGGCATCGCCGTGCCTAATCGAAAAGACGATCCCAGCAAAGCGGAGTTCAGATGGTGCGCCGGCAGGAATGCCGAAGCGTGCCGAATAGGCTGCAGGATCCAGAACGGTCACGACGGCATTCGGCAGCTCATAGACAGTGCGGCCGCCCTGCGCCTCGATTCCGGCTGCGATCGAAATCAAACGGCCTTGTTCGAAAGGTTCGCCAGTGACTGCCACGACTTCGACAATGCCGGTTGCGCCATTAGCGTGGGCCTGCAACGCAGTGCGGTCGACGTTCGGCGCATTGATCCGCTCGCAGGCGAAGAGAAAAGCGTCCGTTGCCTTGCCTGTAGCCGCGAAGGCCAGTTTGAACGATGCGGTGTCGCTCTTTCCCGTCGCATCGGTGAAGGCGCGCGAAAAGCTTAGCGCGTCTCCCGCCGACAGACCGGCTTCCATGTAGCGCGCGTGGTCCGCGGCGGCGCTTTCGGTGCCCAGCGCCACGGCAGAAAATCCTTCATCGCCGTTTTCTTCGCGATACGTGCGATCACGCACGACAAAGACATTGCGGTTCGCGATCGCCGTCGCCGCGGCCTGCCGGTCAGCGACCGCGAGCGGCTCGAGATAGGTGCCGTCGGTGAGAAAGACACAGCAGTTTTCCGTTCCGAAGGGATGGATACCCGTCGGCGCAACGGTAAAGCCGAGCAAGGTCAAGCGCGCCCGCGCAACATCGAGGCTCGCGGTCGGCAACACCAGGTGATCGAGCGGATGAGGGCTTGCGGAGGTGTTCTCGGTCATGTCCCGCGCGGTGTGCCTCATTCCTTAAAATCGTTCAAGGGCTTGGCCGGCGCCTCAGCGGAAAGACCACATCAGCGCGTAGGAGACGGCGGGTCGTCAACTTGCCACGATATCGGCCGAATAACGCAATTCGCGCAGCGGTTTTACCCGGCTGGTGGTCTCTGCATAGAGCGGATGCGCCTTGTAGGCGGCGAGCGCTGCCTCGTCCTCGAACTCGGCATAGACGACCACATCGATTTCATCCGAGAGTGGGTCGACCTTGGTGTTGAGCATCACCTCGAAATGGCGCGAGTGGGGTATCTCGCCGAGCGCCAGCAGACCCGTACGCACTGCCTCGACGTCCGCTTTACGCCGCGCGCTGAAGAAAACGATATGCCGGATCAACCCAGCCTCCTGGACCGTTGGACCGGCGTTCTTTTGTGTCAGCGGGAGCGTGCCGTCAATCGGCAGGATGTCGCGTCGCGAACCGTGACGAAGAAGAGAAACTACACCATGCTGGTTACATAGTGCACGACGCGGGTCACCTCCCTGATGGTCCTGTCGAGATAGCGGCCTTGGTTGTAAATGCCGTCCCAGATCAGGAAAAAGGTGACGGTCGTGATGATGATGACATAACGCATGGCTAAAACTAGCGTATATGGATGCTTGCAACCATAGTGATTCCGGCCCTGCTGGGACCCTCCCCGAATTTTAACGGCCTTTGGTCTGTCCGCTGCGATGCTTGCTGGCCAGAATGGCGCTACCGCTGCAGGGCGCCTTGGAAAGATAACCCCGCTCGGCTTCGACGACCGCTTCCCGCCTCGATCGACCAACTGCCACACGATTATTCCGGTGGGATTTCGACGGACGCGCTGGATCTGGTCATGCCGCCGTCAAGCGGCGTTTCGCACCACCTGCTTGAAGAGGCCCCCTGTCTCAAACGGATTGGCCGTATCGGGACAGTATCTTAACGCTGAGACAGTTTCGAGCCGACGCTCAAATCCTTGCCTCAAAGCGTGATGCGGTATTTTGCAAAGCCCGCTTCGCCCTCGCCCGCCGGCTCGATCTTCAGCGACTTCACTTGCGCAATAAACTCCTTCGCCTTGGCGCCGGTCTCGAATACGACGCTGGTTCCCGGTAGTGGCGCAAACGACCAGTTGGCGTCCGCCGACGGGTTGATGGTGCCT
The DNA here is from genome assembly GCF_040322715.1 of Mesorhizobium sp. M0106. Taxonomy (NCBI): domain Bacteria; kingdom Pseudomonadati; phylum Pseudomonadota; class Alphaproteobacteria; order Hyphomicrobiales; family Phyllobacteriaceae; genus Mesorhizobium; species Mesorhizobium sp. M0106. The sequence goes on from NZ_JAMYUA010000003.1 coordinate 327,707, forward strand.
TTGCTGACGATATAGCGCACGATCACGTCGCGGTTGGTGTCGGGCGCTTCGTAGATGACTTTCGAGGCATTGATCTCCGGGAAATTGCCGCCGCCGCCGGCTCGGTAGTTGTTGGTGGCGACGACGAATTTCCGCATGGGACCAATTGGTTTGCCGTCGAACATCAAGTCAATGATGCGGGTCGAGCCGGTGTTCACCAGCCCGCCCTTCGAATCATATTTCGGTGGCTGCGACAGATCGATCTTGTATGTGACGCCGTCGATCACGTCGAAATTATAGGATGGGAAGTCAGTGTTGATGAGCGCCTGGTCGGCTTTGCCCGGTTCGATCCGGTTGAAGATGCCGGCCGACATTTCCAGCCATTCCTTCACCTCTGCCCCGGTGATTTCGACGGCGCGCACCGTGTTTGGATAGAGGTAGAGGTCGGCGACGTTCTTGATGGCGATATCGCCCACCGGCACGTCGGTGTAATAGTCGGCGCCGTTGCGCCCGCCCGCCTTGAACGGTGCCGCCGCCGACAACAGCGGCATATCCTTCCACTCTGTGTTCTTCAGGATGTCCTTCAAGTACCAGGTCTGCGCCTGGCTGACGATCTGCACCGATGGATCGTCGGCGACCAGCGCAAAATAGGAATAGAGCGGCGCCGAGGTTTTGCCGACCGGCCGGCGCACATAGGCAAGCGTCGCCTCGTGGTCCTGTTTGAGCGCGTCGACGATGCGCTGGTCGTCCGCGACGGTCGGCTTGTTCGTCTTGTCGACCCGCTCAAAGATCGGCCTGGCCTCAGAGGTCGTCGAAACGATTTTCCACGTTGATCCGTCGCGCTCCAGCAACAGATCGATCAGCCCCATGTGCGCGCCCCAGAAGCCGGCCATGACGGCGGGCTTGCCTTGCAACGTGCCTTTCGCCGTATCGACGGCGCCCAGCGACTGAAAGTCCTTCTTGCCGGGGAAGACCAGATGCTGGTGACCGGTGAACACCGCATCGATACCTTCGACACCGGCAACGAAGAAGGAGGCGTTCTCCATCATGTCACTTTGCTTCACGTCGATGCCGGAATGGGAGAGCGCAATGACGATGTCGGCGCCTTCTTCCTTCATTTGCGGCACCCACGCCTTGGCCGCCTCGACGATGTCGCGTGTTTTGACGCTGCCCTCGAGATTTTTCAGGTCCCAGACCATGATCTGCGGCGGCACGAAGCCGATGATGCCGATCCTGATCGGTTGCTCGGCGCCCGACCCGTCTTTGATCTTCCTGTCGAGGATGACGTAAGGCTTGAGATAAAGCCTGTCGTCGCGCGGGTTCGCGGCGAGCTCCGTGCCGCGGATCAAATTCGCGCAGACAAACGGGAAATTGGCACCGGCCAGCACCTTGTCCATGAACGACAGGCCGTAGTTGAACTCGTGGTTGCCGAGCGTCGAGCATTCGTAGCCGAGCAGGTTCATGCCCTTCATGACCGGATGCAGATCGCCATCCTTCATCCCCCTCTCGTAGGCGATGTAGTCGCCCATCGGGTTACCTTGCAGAAGGTCGCCATTATCGATCAGCATCGCGTTGGTTGCTTCCTTGCGCACGGCTTCAATCAACGATGCCGTTCGCGACAGCCCCATCGTGTCGTTAGCTTTGTCGGCGTAGTAGTCGTAAGGCAGCACATTCACGTGGATGTCGGTCGTCTCCATAATCCTCAGATGCGCCTGATTGGCTTGAGCCCGGGCGGAGAACGGGTGCAGCATGATCAGCGCTCCGCTGGCGGCGACGCTGGCGAGGAAATCGCGGCGTGAGACGAGGTGGCGCAATTGGGACATTCGTTTTCTCTTTCTTCCACGACGTGACAAGTCCTGCCCGAAGCAAAGCTTCGCGCCGAAATCCAGTCGAGTCCAGAAGCCGATTCCATCAAGAGGAGGTGACGCGCCGATGAATGTCCGGCAGCGAACAATCAGCCCTTGTCGTCGTCGCCCTGCGTGATCAGCCGCGCGCTGCGCTGACCGGTGAAGTAGATCCATAGCCAACTCAGGGAAACCGCAAGCCGGTTACGAAAGCCGATCAGGAAGTAGATATGCGCCAAGCCCCATAGCCACCAGGCAAGCCGGCCGGTAAGCTTGATCCAGCCGAAATCGATGGCCGCGGCGCGCTTGCCGATCGTCGCCAGGTCGCCGTCATGCCTGTAGCTGAAAGGACGCGGTGTCGTGTCACCGGTAAGCCTTGCCTTGATCGTCGCGGCGACGTGCCGTCCCTGCTGCTTGGCGGCGGGCGCGACGCCCGGCACCAGCCGGCCATCCGGCCGCAGGACGTGCGCTGCGTCACCGATGACGAAAATCTCCGGGTTTCCCGGTACAGTGAGGTCGGGCTCGACAAGCACCCTGCCCGCGCGGTCCGCTGCCGCGCCGAGCCATTCGGCGGCCGGCGAAGCGGCGACGCCCGCCGCCCACAGGATTGTCCTGGCCGGCAAATGTGTGTCGCCGAAGACGACACCCTCGGCATCGCAGCGCGTAACCGCCCGGCCGAGTTCGACGGTCACGCCGAGCCGTTCGAGCGCCTTCGTTGCATAATCGGAGAGTTCCGGCGCGAAATTGGCAAGGATGCGTTCGCCGGCCTCAATCAGCACCACACGCGTCTCGCGCGTGTCGATGTTGCGGAACTCGCCGCGCAGCGTGTCATGCGCCAGTTCGGCAATCGTGCCGGCCAATTCCACGCCGGTCGGCCCGCCGCCGACGATCGCCAGGGTCAGCAATGCCTGGCGCTGGGCGGGATCGGTTTCCCGCTCGGCCTGCTCGAAAGCCAAAAGAATACGCCGTCGAATGGTGGTGGCGTCCTCCAGTGTCTTCAGGCCCGGCGCGAACGGCTTCCATTCGTCATGGCCGAAATAGGCGTGCCGCGCACCGGTGGCCAACAGCAACGTGTCGTAGGCGACCGCTCCGCCATCCTGCAGCAGCACGCGCTTGCCGGTGCGGTCGGTGCCAGTCACAGTGGCAAGCAGCGTCGTCACGTCCTTGCGTTTGCGCAGGAGATGGCGGATCGGCCAGGCGACTTCGGAGGTTGCCAGCGCCGTCGTCGCCACCTGGTAGAGCAGCGGCTGAAAGAGGTGATGATTGCGCCTATCGATCATGGTGATGCGCACCGGCGCGCTGGTAAGTGCGCGGGTGAATTCGAGGCCGCCGAAACCGGCGCCTACGACGACGACGTGATGGTTGGCTGTATTCATCTCACTCATCCCTCTCGCCAAGGGTGATGTAAGTATCCTTGTGCAGTGCAGCAATGCCTGCGCTGCAACTGCGTGGGAGTCGTCGCTTGATGTCGTGAATACGCATGCTGCAGACTCATTCCCGGATATAGCCTACGTCCCGGATATGGCTTGGTCGGAACAGTATATTGCAGGTGAAGCATGGCTAAGAATGAAGACGAAAGCTCAGCGCAATACGCCTCGCCGCCTTGTTTTATGCACGAGCTCGATCCGGAGTTCCAAGCGCCGCTATCCGACTGGACCGACGTAAGGCGCTGGCGCAAGGCCGAGCGCGAGCGGTTGATCGTATCCCGCCTTGTCGTTTCGGCCGACACGCGCGCAGCCATGTCGCAGCGCATTGCCGAAGGGCTCGACGCGGTGATCGGCGACATCGCCGGCCGCATGGTCAGCCTCTATTGGCCGTTTCGCGGCGAGCCGGACCTGCGCCCGTGGATGGAAACCGTTAACGCGCGGGGCGGGCGCACGGCGTTGCCCGTCGTTGTCGAGAAAGACCGGCCGCTTGTCTTTCGCGCCTATACCCACGGAGACCGGCTGGAGAAGGGCGTCTGGAATATCCCGATACCGGCCGACGGTGATCCGGTGTTGCCCGACATCGTCATTTCGCCGATTGTCGGCATCGATCCTGGGCAGTTTCGCCTGGGTTATGGCGGCGGCTTCTTCGATCGCACGCTTGCCGCGATGCCCTTCAAACCGCTGGTCATCGGCGTCGGCTACGAACTGCAGCGCATCGCCACCATCTACCCGCAGCCGCACGACATTCCGATGGACCGTGTGGTGACCGAGGCAGTCAACACCTAGGCGAGTTCGGGCCTAGGCGAGTTCAGGCTTCATTCCCACGGCCGTGCGATCGACGATTTCGCGCAAGGCAAAAGACGAATTGATCTTCGTCACATGCGGCATTGCCGACAGCCACTCCTTGTGGATACGTTCGTAGTCGACGAGATCCTTTGCCGCTATGCGCAGGATGTAGTCATATTCGCCCGACATCAAATGGCAGGATAGGACGTTCGGGCAGCGCTTTATCGCTGCCTCGAAATCCGACAACGTCTTCTCGAATTGCCCGGACAGCGATATATGCACGATCGCCGTCATCTGGTGCCCAAGTGCAGCGTTGGACAGCCGTGCGTGATAGCCGCGGATGGTTCCGGATTTCTCCAGATTGTCCAGCCGCCGCGAACAGGCCGACTGCGACAGGCCAACCTTCTCGGCGAGCGCTGCGTTGGGTATCCGCCCGTCTTTCTGCAGCGTCTCGAGAATGGCGATATCAATCCTGTCGAGCGGCATTTTTGCGGGTTCCTGCGATAATTCTAATGTTTTGCGCAACGATTATCGAACAGTGGACTCTCTGGCAAGCGCATTCGCAAACACTTACCGAACGATTCGTGGTTCACTATCTCTAGACAGGGAACGAGCCCCAAAGGGCCGGATCAGGAGAAAACAATGCGCGTCGGTTGCCCCCGGGAAATCAAGAACCATGAATACCGCGTCGGCCTGACACCGGGTTCGGTCCGTGAATATGTCGCGCATGGCCATGAAGTGCTGATCGAGACCGGCGCCAGCGCCGGCATCGGCGCCGATGACAACGCGTATCGCGCCGCCGGCGCCACGATTGCCAAAACGGCCGCCGACGTTTTTGCCAAGTCTGACATGATCGTGAAGGTCAAGGAGCCGCAGCCCAACGAATGGGTTCAGCTCCGCGACGGCCAGATCCTCTATACCTATCTGCATCTTGCCCCGGATCCGGAGCAGACCAAGGGTCTGCTGGCCTCCGGCGTGACCGCAATAGCCTACGAGACCGTCACCGACGAGCGCGGCGGTCTGCCGCTGCTAGCACCGATGTCGGAAGTCGCCGGCCGCCTGTCGATCCAGGCGGGCGCAACGGCGCTGCAAAAGGCCAATGGTGGCCGCGGCGTGCTACTTGGCGGCGTGCCCGGCGTGCTCCCCGGCAAGGTAACCGTGCTCGGCGGCGGCGTCGTCGGCCTGCATGCTGCACGGATGGCCGCCGGCCTTGGCGCCGACGTCACCATCATTGACCGCTCGATCCCGCGCCTGCGTCAGCTCGACGACATCTTTGGCGGCCGCGTCCACACCCGCTACTCGACCGTAGAGGCGCTGGAGGAAGAATGTTTTTCGGCTGACATCGTCGTCGGCGCCGTGCTGATCCCGGGGGCAGCAGCGCCCAAGCTGGTGACGCGCGAAATGCTGTCGGGCATGAAGAAAGGCGCCGTGCTGGTCGACGTCGCCATCGACCAGGGCGGCTGCTTCGAGACCTCGCACGCCACCACCCATGCCGAGCCGACCTATGAGGTCGACGGCGTCATCCACTATTGCGTCGCCAACATGCCGGGTGCGGTGCCGGTCACCTCGGCCCACGCGCTCAATAATGCGACGCTGCATTATGGCCTGCAGCTCGCCGACAAGGGCATAAAGGCGCTGGTAGACGACCACCATCTGCGCAACGGGCTGAACGTCCACAAGGGCAAGATCACGAATCGCGCAGTGGCCGAAGCGCTCGGTTACGACCTGGTCGAGCCGAAGGCCGTTCTCGCCGCCTGAGCTGTCCGAATCTGCCTCTCCAGTGCCCGTCGGATTCGTCCGACGGGTTTTTTCTTATGTCGAAAAACTGAAAAGTGTCGGGCGCGCGGAATAACCGGACAACAAAAAAGCGGAGCCAAAGCCCCGCTTCCTCGGTTGTCGAAAATTCCCGCCGGTTCATCCGCGGTCGGCAAATCGATCGACAGTGTCTTTCTACCGCTTGTATGCGACGGGAGTACGACAGCCCCAAGCCGGTGCAGCCTGTCCGGTTACGCGCGGTCGATCCGGCACTGATAACAATTGTTGCGCGCCGAGCGGATGTGGACGTAAGCGATGTCGTCGCGTTCGAACAACGTCTCTGCCCGTGCGGCAATGGCGTCGGTCGGAATGACGCCGCCGCTGCCGTAAACGATGCGGTCGTCCTTGCCATAACCGCGCACAATGTAATCGCTGCTTTCGAGCATTTCGGGAAGCATTTTCCCCTCGGCGGCGCGTTCGCATTCTTTCGCATGCAGAAAGATCGGCCCCGTTTCGGCATAAGGCTGCAGCTCCGGAAAAGGCCGATAGGCCAAAACAAGATAGGCTTCTCCCACAGCAATATTTTTCAAGCAATGACGGCAAGGCACGCCGTCGCCATCCGAAAGTTGCCGCTCTGGCTTCAAGCCATAAGCATCCGGCCCGCCGCGCTGAAGTGCCCGGACAGCATTGGTTGGCAAGGCTTTGAATTTTAGCGTCATGGCAAAATCTCCGGTGTCGTCGACCGGAAATTATGCTCGCAAGGCAGAGCTTCCCACCCGATTCTTGCCGAAATGGATCAATCCATCAGCGCGTCGAGACCACGAACCAGACCTTTGATCTGCTGTACCCGTCTGATGGCGAGCAGCGTGCCCGCCACGTAAGGCGCCGCGGACGAGCCGGCGTCGTGGCGTATGGTCAGCCGCTCGTCTGGCAGACCGAACAGCGCCTCGCAGGACAGGATGTAGGACGGCAGGCGAAGCGCGTGCACTTGCACCCCCTCGCCTGCGCCGACCGCACCACCGCGTGTGGCCGGCACGCCGGAGACCTCGGAGACCGGCTTTGCCGTTGAGGCCTTGCGGATGTCGGCCAGCGCTTCAGCAAGCTCTCGTGCGGTTCCGGAGGGCGCGTCGGGCTTCTTTGCACTAGCATAATCGATGACCTCGACATCCGGCACGTATTTTGCCGCCATAAGTGCAAACCGCTTCATCAGCGTGGCGGTGATGGAAAAGTTGCCGGCGGCAACGACGCCGACGCCATTAGCGCGCGCCGCGGCGTCGATCTCGGCATAATCGGCAGCTCCCAGTCCCGACGTGCCGATCACCGTATGCCGTCCGTTGTCGATGGCGAGCAGCACATGGTCTTTCACGACATGCGGCTTGGTGAAGTCGACCAGCACGTCCGACGGCGCCTCCAGCGCCTCGGCCAGCGAGGCCGAAACGGCAATACCATTAGCCGGCATACCAACCAGCAGACCGGAATCCTGCCCCGCGCCGCTGCGTGATACAGCCCCGGCCAGCGCCATGTCGCCCTGCGCCCCGATCGCCGGAACCAGCGCTTTGCCGACCCAGCCGGTCGCGCCGGCCATTACCACGCGTATTGCCATCGTGCGATCCTCCATCACCCATCGGGTTTTTAGACGATAGCGATATGGAAAGAGCCAAGCTCATTCAAGTCGAGCTCGCCTTTGAGTGTTGATCCAGAGACTCTGGGACATTGCAAAGACAAGCTGAAGCGCGGATGAACGGGCCTGAAAATCAGGGCCGCATGACGCTGGCCGCGCGCTCGGCAAAAGACATCGGATGTACGACCTCCTTTTTTTGCGCCACTGGCGTAAAGCCGAGTTTTTGATAGAGCGGCAGTGCTGCTGGGTGATCGAGGGTGCAGGTCTGCACCGTCACCCGCTTTGGCCCGTGCGACCATGCCGCGGCGATTGCCGCACCGAGGAACCAGCGGCCGATGCCTTGCCCGGTCGCGTGCTCCATCATTCCGAAATAAGCGAGTTCCACTTCCTCCGGCAAATGCGGCTTGAGGTCGAAGAAGCCGGCCGGCGCACCATCCAGATAAAGCACCCTGATGTCGCGGTCCTCGCGGTGGATGCCCGCCGCAAGCTCCTCGTCGCTCAGCCTCAGCACATTGACCCAGTGCCATTTGCGGCCCACCCGATCCATCAAATAGCGGTAGAAATGCAGCGGAATGTCTTTGGTCTTGAGCAGCGCGATCTGGCGGTTGTACGGCAGCGGCGGCGAATACGCAGGCGGCACATGCATTTCGAGAAACGTCACGGTGACGTCGATGTCTTCCAGCGATCCGTCTTCCATCCCCGTCAGTCCTTGCCCGTCACGACGGGCGTGTCGGAAAGCCCGCCCCATTCGGTCCATGAACCGTCATAAAGCCTGTCGTCGGCATGGCCGAGCGTCTCCAAAGCCAGCGTGACAGCTGCCGCGGTGACGCCCGACCCGCAGGAGGTGACGACCGGCTTCGACAGGTCGATGCCGGCTCCTTCGATCACTTTGCGCAGCCTGTCCTTCGGCAACAATTCGCCGTTTTCCGAAAGCGCCGAAAATGGCACGTTGTGCGCGCCCGGCATATGGCCGGAGCGTATGCCGGGGCGCGGCTCCGGCTCGGTGCCGGCAAAACGGCCAGGCGAGCGCGCGTCGGCGATCTGGCTCTCCCCCGTCTCGACGATCCGGCGCATGTCGGCAAGGCTGGCGACGCGGGCGGCATCGAAGTTGGCATAAAACACGCAAGGCGCGATCTTCGTCGGCTCCGCCGTCACCGGCCGTCCGGCGGCTTTCCAACGATCGAAGCCGCCGTCGAGTATATAGACCTGGAACACGCCCATGACGCGAAACAACCACCAGGCGCGCGGTGCAGAAAAGAACCCTGGCCCGTCATAGACAACAATCGTGTCATCGGCCGAAATACCCATCGCGCCGACATATTGCGCGAAATGCTGCGGCGACGGCAGCGTGTGCGGCAGAGCCGCGTCAGGATCCGAAACCGCATCCTGGTCGAGGAAGCGGGCGCCTGGAATATGCGCTACGTCGTACTCGGCGCGCGCGTCACGCTTTTGCGCCGGCAGATACCAGGACGCGTCGACAATCGTCAGGCCGGGTTCGCCGAGCCGCTTCTGTAACCAATCGGCATCGATGGTGAAAGGACTGTCGTCGGCCATCTTTTCTCTCCTGTCCCGTCCGTCGCAGTCCTATATCAGGCTGGCGGCATAGGACCAAAGCGAATGCGGAAGCGCCGGTTCTCGCGGCCCTTCTTCTCGATCTTGCCGATATGGATCTCGCCGATTTCGCTGGTGCTCTTTACATGGGTGCCGCCGCAAGGCTGGCTGTCGATCGAAGCGTTCTCGCCGATGCAGACCAATCGGATCCTTCCCGTGCCGGCCGGGGGCCGCACATTCTTGGATTTCACCAAGCCCGGATTGGATGCCAGTTCCTCGTCGGAAATGAGCCGGGTGAAGATCGGGTGGTCGGCTCGCACCAGCTCCATCAGTCTGGCCGTCACGTCTTCCTTGGTAAAGCCGGCGTCCGGGATGTCGAAATCGATACGGCTGTCGTCCTCGGAAACCGCGGCGCCGGTGATCGGGAACGGACAGACGACGGTAAGCAGGTGGCAGGCAGAATGCATGCGCATCAGCAACTGCCGCCGCGGCCAGTCGATGGCGAGCCTCATGCGCTCGCCCACCTTTGGAACTGCCTGCTCCGGCGCCGGCACATGGATGATCTCGTCCTTGGTTTCGCCGGTGATCGTAGCGGCAATCGCTATGCCGGTGCCGTCGGCGCGTTCGAGGCTGCCGGTGTCGCCCGGCTGCCCGCCCGATGTGGCGTAAAACACCGTCCGGTCCAGAATGATGCCGCCGCGATCATTGACTGCGACGACGGTGGCGTCGGCCGTTCCCAGATAGGCGTCGTCACGAAACAGCGCTTCGGTCTTGTGCGCCATCACGTAACCCTTTCGAACGGTACCGAAATCGTGCGCTGTTGCTCCATCCAGCCCGGCACCGGCAGCTTCTTTTCGCGCAGGAATTCAGGATTGAACAGCTTCGACTGGTAGCGCGTGCCGTAGTCGCAAAGCATGGTCACGATGGTGTGGCCGGGGCCTAGCTCGCGCGCCAGGCGAATGGTGCCGGCAATGTTGATGCCCGTCGAACCGCCAACGCAAAGCCCCTCCTCCTGGATCAGGTCGAATACGATCGGCAGCGCGTCCTCGTCGGGGATCTGGAAGGCAAAATCGGGTGTAAAGCCTTGGAGGTTGGCGGTGATCCGCCCCTGCCCGATGCCTTCGGTGATCGAACTGCCCTCGGATTTCAGCTCGCCGCTGGTGTAGAAGGAATAGAGCGCTGCCCCCAGCGGATCGGCCAGCGCGATCTTGACCTGGTTGTTTCTGGCCTTCAGCCCGAAACCGACGCCTGCCAGAGTGCCGCCGGAACCGACCGCCGACACGAAACCATCCACCTTGCCGTCGGTCTGGTTCCAGATTTCTTCGGCCGTGGTGCGGATATGGCCGTCACGGTTGGCGACATTGTCGAACTGGTTGGCCCAGATCGCGCCGTTCGGCTCGCTCTTCGCCATCTGCTCGGCCAGCCGGCCCGACAGCTTCACGTAATTGTTCGGGTTCTTGTAAGGCACGGCGGGCACTTCGATCAGCTCGGCGCCGAGCAGTTTGATTGTATCCTTCTTCTCCTGGCTCTGGGTGTCGGGAATGACGATCACCGTGCGGTAGCCGAGCGCCTTGGCAACCAGTGTCAATCCGATGCCGGTGTTGCCAGCCGTCCCCTCGACGATGACGCCGCCGGGCCGCAGCAGCCCGCGCTGTTCCGCATCGCGGATGATAAACAGGCCGGCGCGGTCCTTTACCGACTGCCCGGGATTCATGAATTCGGCCTTGCCCAGGATCTCGCAGCCGGTTGCTTCCGAGGCCTTGTTGAGGCGGATCAGGGGCGTGTTGCCGATCACGTCGATCACAGAACGGGGCATGGAGATTCCTTTGTGGGTGCGGCGAAACCCTAGAAACCCGAAGCTTCGGTTTCAAGGCAAGAATTTGCCTGGTCCAGTCGCATTTCGCACACTGCAATTCCTGCAGCCAGGAGCGCCCGACCGGTATTCATTTCAACCATGTACCGAAAGGCACTCTTTTCATTCGATTTCTTCACCGGTAGAGCACAGGCTAAGAAGAGCCGGCGGGGCGCAACATGACACTCTATCGGGCCAATCCGAAGCATGGCGTCGCCTGGATTACGGGCGGCAGCAGCGGTATCGGCCGTTCGCTGGCCAAGGATCTTGCCGCTCGGGGCTATGTCGTCGCGGTGACTGCGCCAGATGACCATCCGATCGATACGCTCATCGTCGAAACGGCGCAGATGGCGGGCCGTGTCGCAGCCTATCCTTGCGACGTGACCGACGAAAAACGCATGGCGAAGACGGTTGCAGCGATCGAGAAAGATCTCGGTCCGATCGTGTTGGCAGTGTTCAACGCTGGAAGCTATATCGCAACGCCGGGCGAGGATCTTGTGGCGCGCAATTTCCGTCGGTCTTTCGAAGTCAATTATTTTGGCATCGTCAATGGCCTGCTGCCGGTCATCGAACGCATGCGCGTGCGCTCGCGCGGCCATGTCGTGCTGATCGGTTCGGTCACCGCCTATTTCGGCTGGCCCACCACCGCCGCCTATGGCGGCACCAAGGCGGCGGTCAATATCCTGGCCGAGTCGCTGAAATACGATTTCGACAAGATGAACGTCCGCATCCAGGTGATTAATCCGGGCTTTGTCGACACGCGGCTGACCGAAAAGAACTTCCTGCCGATGCCGGGCTTGATGCCGGTCAATCTGGCCTCGCGCCGCATCGCGCAAGGCATCGAATACGGCGGCTTCGAAGTCACTTTCCCACGCCGCCTGAGTTGGACGCTGAAGTTGCTCAGGATGCTGCCGAGGCCGTTCTGCCGATGGGTGATCAGCACGGTCACCCGCTGGAATGCGCGGCCATTGAATTTCGACCGCAAGCCGCCAGTCGAGTAGGATCGGTGATGGGCGAGCGATCGTGTTTGCGGGTCGCTGGGGCGCCGCACATGAATTGGTGCCGGTCGACGATACCGGCGACCCGGACAACCACGTCATTGCCGGCGACGCGCTGTCGCATCGACCACGGCTTTCCTCGCGCAGCGGATCGTCGTGTCGATCGAGGCGGTGGTAAGGTGACCCAAAGGCCCCCAAGCAAGAGGGCGACCGAAGCATCGCTCCGGTCGCCCTCTTCAATCGTGTGTGACCAAGCCAGGCTTGGCCGACCGCAACACGGTCAGATTATGCGGCCCGCGCTGCTGGCCGCTTGCCGCCGAAGCGGCGCTTGTTATTGCCCTTGAAGGGCTTGGCGCCTTCCGGCTTGCGCTCGCCCGCAAAGGCCGGCTTGTCGCCGAACCGCTTCTTGCCGAAGCCGTTGTTTGCGCCGCTGGGCCGCCTGCCGTCGCGACGGCCATTGTGGTCGTTGCGATCATTGGCCGGTTCGAAGCTGCGCTCGTTCTTCTCGGCGGGATTGCGCTGCGGATCGGGGCTGCCGAGATGGTCGGCAACGATCGGCAGCTTGGTGCGGATGATGCGCTCGACCTGACGCAGCTTGCTGTTTTCAGACGGGTCGCAGAGTGTGATGGCGATGCCGTCCATGCCGTTGCGGCCGGTGCGGCCGATCCGGTGGACATAGCTCTCCGCCTCGTCCGGCAGGTCGAAATTCACCACATGGCTGATGCCGGGCACGTCGATGCCGCGTGCCGCAATGTCGGTCGCCACGAGAATGCGCACCGAACCCTCACGGAAATCGTTGAGTGCCTTCTGACGGGCATTCTGCGACTTGTTGCCGTGGATGACAGCGGCCTTGAAGCCGTCGCGCTCGAGATCCTTGGTCACCCTGTCGGCGCCATGCTTGGTGCGCGAGAAGATGATGACGGACTTCATCGCCTCACCGGCAAGCATGTTGGCCAGCACCTGGCGCTTCTGCTTGGTGCGGGCAAAGACGACACCCTGCACGATTTCGGCTGCCGCGGTGCTGTGAGGAGCGACTTCGACGCGGATCGGGTTCTTCAGCAGGCCTTTCGCCAGTTCGGCGATCTCGGCCGGCATAGTCGCCGAGAACAGCACCGTCTGACGGTCCGGCGCCGTTGCCCTGGCGATGCGCTTCACGTCGTTGATGAAGCCCATGTCGAGCATGCGGTCGCCTTCGTCGAGCACCAGCCATTTGGTGTCGGCAAGCATCAGGTCGCCTTCACGCACAAGGTCGGTCAGCCGACCGGGCGTTGCGATCAGGATGTCGACGCCGGGCGCAACCTTCTTCACCTGGCTGAAGCGCGAGACGCCGCCCAGCACGAGCGCGGTCGATACATGCGCGCCCTTGGCGAGCAGCTTGATCATCTCCTCGATCTGCACCGCGAGTTCACGTGTCGGCGCCAGGATCAGCGCGCGGGCCGTCTTCGGCCGGCGCTTGGTGCCAAGTGCGATGATCTTCGACAGGATCGGCAGCGCGAACGCCGCCGTCTTGCCCGAGCCGGTCTGGGCGATGCCGAAAATGTCGCGGCCTTCGAGCTGCGGCGGGATCGCCTGGGCCTGGATCGGCTTCGGATCGGTAAAGCCGGCGGCATTGGTGGCCTTGAGCAGTGCGCCGGTAATTCCAAGTGCGGCGAAACCGTTCAGTTCCCCAGTGTCCTTACCGGTCAAAGTGTTTTCATTGGTCAAAATATTCTTCTTTCATGCGGCTCCTGGCCGCAAACATCAATGGGCGGCAGGGCGCAACCTGCCGTCGAAAATTGTCATGAAACGACAAGGCGGGCGGACATTATCGTCCGCACGGCTGCGCTGTCGTGCCCGCAGGCATCATGCCACGGGGCTTTTTCGCCGCCTTGCCGATCTGTCGGGAAGAGGGAAAACAGACGCAACCAGTCTCATTCGTCGAGAAGGCCGGATTATCCCGGCCCAAGCGCCTATGCCGCCGCATATGGCCCAGTTCCCATCGAAATGCAAGGGGCCCGATGCTGCAGCGCAGCAAAAGCCATGAGGAAGCGGCGCTTGCGCTCTCTCGCGGGCATGATTACCACAATGCAGCTTTCCGTTTCGGGGACCGGTCATGAAGGACGTGCTGAAGGAACTCGAGCGCCGCCGCGAGATCGCCCGCATGGGCGGCGGCCAGGCCCGCATCGACGCCCAGCACAAGAAGGGCAAGCTGACCGCCCGCGAACGCATAGACGTCTTTCTCGACGAGGGCTCGTTCGAGGAGTTCGACATGTATGTCGAGCACCGCTCGACCGATTTCGGCATGGAGAAAACCAAGATCGCCGGCGACGGCGTCGTTACGGGCTGGGGCACCGTCAACGGTCGCCCGGTCTATCTTTTCGCCAAGGATTTCACCGTGTTCGGCGGCTCGCTGTCCGAGGCGCATGCCGAAAAGGTGGTCAAGGTCCAGGAGATGGCGCTGCGCAATCGCGCGCCGATCATCGGCCTTTACGACGCCGGCGGCGCCCGCATCCAGGAAGGCGTGGCGGCGCTCGGCGGCTATGCCGAGATCTTCCAGCGCAATGTACTGGCCTCCGGCGTCATCCCGCAGATTTCACTGATCATGGGCCCCTGCGCCGGCGGCGATGTCTATTCGCCGGCGATGACTGACTTCATCTTCATGGTTCGCGAAACCTCCTACATGTTCGTCACCGGGCCGGATGTGGTGAAGACCGTAACCAACGAGACGGTCACCGCCGAAAGCCTCGGCGGCGCTTCTATCCACACGACGAAGTCCTCGATCGCCGACGGAGCCTACGACAATGACGTCGAGGCGCTGCTGCAGATGCGCCGGCTGGTCGATCTGCTGCCCGCTTCCAACACGGCGGAAATTCCCGAGATCGAATGCTACCAGTCGGTCACCGATCACGATCTGTCGCTCGACAGGCTGATCCCCGACAATGCCAACAAACCCTACGACATCAAAGAGTTGATCCTTAAAGTTGCCGACGAGGGTGACTTCTTCGAGATCCAGCAGAATTTTGCGAAAAACATCGTCACCGGCTTCGGCCGTATCGAGGGCCGCAGCGTCGGCTTCGTCGCCAACCAGCCGATGGTGCTGGCCGGCGTGCTCGATTCGGATGCCAGCCGCAAGGCGGCTCGTTTCGTGCGCTTCTGCGACTGCTTCTCGATCCCGATCGTCACCTTCGTCGACGTGCCGGGCTTCCTGCCCGGCAC